>NZ_JAAXKY010000004.1 GCF_012911925.1 Pseudonocardia xinjiangensis
GTCGAGGCGGTGGGGGAGGGGGTCACGCGCGTCGCGGTCGGCGACCACGTCGTGTGCGCCTTCATCCCGGCCTGCGGCACGTGCCGCTACTGCTCCACGGGCCGCCAGAACCTCTGTGACGCCGGGAAGAACGCCTCCACCGGCGAGTTCCCCGACGGGACCTTCCGGTTCCACCTCGACGGCGAGGACCTCGGCGGGATGTGCGTGCTGGGCACGTTCTCCCAGCACCTGGTCGTCTCGGAGTTCTCCTGCATCCCGATCCCCGACGACATCCCCTTCGACATCGCGGCGCTGGTGGGCTGCGGCGTGCCGACCGGCTGGGGGTCCGCGGTGCACGCGGCGGGCGTCCGGGCGGGCGAGACCGTGGTCATCTACGGCGCGGGTGGCGTGGGCAGCAACGCCGTGCAGGGCGCCCGCTACGCCGGGGCGAAGAACGTGGTGGTCGTCGACCCGGTGGCGTTCAAGCGGGACATGGCGAAGGTCTTCGGCGCCACGCACACCTTCGCCGACGCCGCAGCGGCGCACGAGTTCGTCGTGGAGACCACCTGGGGCGAGCTCGCCGACCACGCGATCATCACCGTCGGCGTGCTGCACGACGAGGTGATCGACCACGCCATCCAGGTGGTCGGCAAGTGCGGCCAGGTGACGATCACCGCGGTCGGCAACGGCTCGATCGACCACCACCCCGGCCCGCTCATCGGCTACCAGCGGCGCGTGCAGGGCGCGATCTTCGGCGGCTGCAACCCGCTCTTCGACGTCCCGCGGCTGCTCGGCCTCTACCGCTCCGGTGACCTCAAGCTCGACGAGCTGATCACCCGCCGGTACCGGCTCGAGGAGGTCAACCAGGGCTACCAGGACATGCTGGACGGCAAGAACGTCCGCGGCGTGCTCCTCATCGAGCACTGAGCGCCGTGGCCGACCACGATGGCGTGCGGCTGCGCGTGCTGATGGAGCCGCGCCACGGCGCGCGCTACGAGGAGATCCTGGCGCTGGCCCTGGCCACCGAGCAGGCGGGTTTCGACGCGTTCTTCCGCTCCGACCACCTGCTCGGGGTCGACCCGGCCGATCCCACGTTCCGTCCCACCGACTGCTGGACGACCCTCGCCGGCCTGGCGCGGGAGACGTCGCGCGTGCGGCTCGGGGCGCTGGTGGGCGCGGCGACGTTCCGCGTGCCCGGCCTGCTCGCCACGATCGTCGCCTCGGTCGACGAGATGAGCGGCGGGCGGGTGGAGCTCGGGCTGGGCACCGGGTGGTTCGCCAGGGAGCACGCGGCGTTCGGCATCCCGTTCCCGCCGACGGGCGAGCGGTTCGACCGGCTGGAGGAGCAGCTGGCGGTGATCACGGGCCTGTGGCGCACCCCGACGGGCGACGACGCCGGCTTCTCGTTCGACGGCGCGCACTACCGCCTCGAGGCCAACCGCACACCGCCACGGCCGCTGCAGGACCCGCACCCGCCGATCATCATCGGCGGCGCCGGGCCGCGGCGCACCCCGGCCATCGCGGCCCGCTACGCCGACGAGTTCAACGGCGCGCTGACGTTCGGGGACCGCACCGGGGTGCAGCTCGCGGAGCGGTTCGCGGGGTTCGCGCGGGCGTGCGAGGCGGTCGGCCGCGACCCGGGCGAGGCACGGCGCTCGGCCGTGCTGCCCGTCGCGTGCGGGTCGACGCCTGCCGAGGCGCAGCGCCGCGCGGAGGTGATGGGCTCGGAGCTGATGCGCTCGACGGCCGCGATCGGGTCGCCCACGGAGGTGACGGATCTGGTCGGGGCACTGGCCGAGGCCGGGGCGGACACGGTCTACCTGCACATCTACGACATCCACGACCTGGACCACATCGCCCTGATCGGCGCCGAGGTCCTCCCGCACGTCACGAGCACACCGGAGAGGACAGGCGCCCGATGACACCGAGCAACCAGGGCAGCATCACCACCCGCGCCGCGATCGCGCGGCAGCCCCACACCGGCTGGGAGCTCACCGAGCTGACCCTCGACGCCCCGAGGTCCCACGAGGTGCGGGTCCGCTTCCACGCCGCCGGGCTCTGCCACTCCGACGACCACATCACCCACGGCGACGCCCCGGTCCGGTTCCCGATCGTCGGTGGGCACGAGGGCGCCGGCGTGGTCGAGTCGGTGGGTCCGGACGTGCGCCGGGTGCAGCCGGGCGACCGGATCATCTGCTCCTACATCCCGGCCTGCGGCGGGTGCCGGCCGTGCTCCACCGGGCACCAGAACATGTGCGTGAAGGGCCTGAACGCCAGTACCGGGATGTTCCTGGACGGCACCTTCCGGTTCCACCACGGCGAGGAGGACCTGGGCGGGTTCTGCACGGTCGGCTCGTTCTCGCAGTACGCGGTGGTGTCGGAGTGGGCCTGCATCCCGCTGCCCGACGACATCCCGTTCGAGATCGGCGCGCTGGTCGGCTGCGGGGTGCCCACCGGCTGGGGCTCCGCCGTGTACGCCGCCGGCGTGCGCGCGGGGGACACCGTGGTGATCTACGGCGCGGGCGGAGTCGGCAGCAACGCCGTGCAGGGTGCGCGCTACGCGGGTGCGAAGAACGTGGTGGTCGTGGACCCGGTGGAGTTCAAGCGGGACATGGCGAAGGTCTTCGGCGCCACCCACACCTTCGCCGACGCCCGCGAGGCGCACGACTTCGTGGTCGAGACGACCTGGGGGCAGCTCGCCGACCACGCGATCTGCACGCCCGGTGTGCTGACCAGCGAGGTGGTCGACGCCGCGGTGCAGGTGGTCGGCAAGGCCGGGAAGGTGACGATCACCGCGGTCGGCAAGCTCGGGGAACGCGCCGTCAAGGTGCACGCCGGCTTCATGATCCTCTACCAGCGTCAGGTGCGCGGGGCGCTGTTCGGAGACTGCAACCCCCTCTACGACGTGCCGAAGCTGCTGGGGCTCTACCGGAGCGGTGATCTCAAGCTCGACGAGCTGATCACCCGCCGGTACCCGCTCGACGAGCTGAACGCGGCCTACCGCGACCTGGCCGACGGCAAGAACATCCGCGGCGTCCTGATCCACGAGCGCTGACGGTCGAGCGCCGAGGTCCACGAGCCCCGAGACCCGAGAGGAGCACCGTGGTCACACCGAGCTTCACCGCGCCCGAGGACCGCGAGACCGTCACCGAACTGCTGCGTGCCCAGCTCGAAGGGCTGCCCGCCCGGTCGCCGTTCTACGCCGACCTGTTCGGTACGCACGGGGTGTCGGCCGCGGCCTTCACGTCCCTGCACGACCTGGGCAAGTTCCCGTTCACCACCAAGCAGATGCTGCGCGACTCGCAGGCCGCCGCCCCGCCGCTGGGTCACCACGCCGGGGTGGACATGACCGAGGTCATCCGCGTGCACGCCTCCACCGGCACCACCGGGCGCCCCAGCTGGGTCGGGGTCACCCGGCGGGACGCGGCCGCGTGGACGGACATGGTGGCCCGCGCCTTCCGCACGATGGGCGCCACCCGCGAGGACGTGGTGCTGCACGCCGCGGGGCTCACCCTCTTCGTCGGCGGGCTGCCGATCCGCGACGCGCTGGAGCGGATCGGCGCCACCCTGGTGCCGATCGGCACCGGCGCCTCGGAGAAGGCGGTGCTCGCACTGGAGACCCTCGGGGTCACCGCGCTGCACTCCACGCCGTCCTACGCGCGCTACCTCGCCGAGCACCTGCGGGCCCACGGCCGCGACCCGAGGGAGTTCGGCCTGCGCAAGGTCTTCGTCGGCGGCGAGCCGGGCGGGGGAGAGCCTGCGTTCCGGGCGCACGTCGAGCAGGAGTGGGGCGCGCCGGTCACGGAGGGCCTCGGCAACGCCGACATGGCGCCGGTGCTGTTCGGCGAGGCGCCGGGCAGCGGCGGGATGCGGTTCACCGGCGGCCGGCACGTGCTGGTCGAGCTGGTCGACCCGGACAGCGGGGAACCCGTCGACGCCGAGCCGGGTGCCACCGGCGAGCTCGTCTACACGTCGGTCGACCGGGAGTGCTGCCCGCTGGTGCGCTTCCGCACCCGCGACCGCGTGGTCGTCACCGGGCTCTCCGGCAGCGGGGCGCCGCTGATCCGCTGCGTCGGGCGCACCGACGACATGCTGATCGTGCTCGGGGTGAACGTCTTCCCCTCCGCCGTGCGCGACCTCGTCCAGACGCTGCATCCCCGCACCACCGGCGCCGTGCAGATCGTGCTCCCGCGGCCGGGCCCCCGGGTCGAGCCGCCGCTTCTGGTGGAGGCCGAGTGGGGCGAGGACGCGAGCGACCACGAGCAGCTGGGCCGGGACATCGAGGCGCTGGTCCGGTCCCGGCTCTCGGTCCGCGCCGCGGTGACGCTGGTCCCGCCCGGGTCGATCGAGCGCTCCCAGATGAAGTCCCGCCTGACCCGCCCGGCGACCTGACAGAAGGAGCTCACGAGTGCCGAACGCGATCCTCGACCCCACCGGCCGGGCACCCGCACCCGAGGCCACCCCGGCGGCGGCCCCGCGGGCGGCCCGGCGTCCCGACCTCACCGGAGCGCGGGTGGGCCTGCTGGAGAACACCAAGCAGAACGCCGCGCTGCTGCTGCAGGAGGTCGCGACGCTGCTCGTGGCAGAGCACGGTGCCGCCGGCGTCGTGCTGATGCGCACCAAGCAGGCCTTCGCGCTGCCCGCGCCCGCCGAGCTGGTGGCCGAGTACGCGGACGCCTGCGACGTCGTGGTCACCGGCGTCGGTGACTGCGGCTCGTGCAGCGCGTCGGCCGTCGCCGACGGCGTGCTCCTCGAGGCCGCCGGCGTGCCGGCCGCCGTGATCTGCAGCGACGCGTTCGTCGCCACCGCCGACGCGATGGCGGCGTTGCGCGGGGCGCCCGGCTACCGCTACGTCACCACCGAGCACCCGGTGGCGGTGCTGACGCCGCAGCAGGTGCAGGAGCGGGCCGAGCACGTGGTGGCCGGGGTGGTCGCACTGCTGACGGAGGCGCGCCCGTGACGGAACCGGATCCCGACGCCGCGCAGGCCGCCATCGAGCACTGCTACGACCAGGGCTGGTCCGACGGCCTGCCGCTGGTCCCGGCGTCCCGCCCGCTGGTGGACCGCTTCCTCGCCACCGTCGACCGGCCGGCCGACGAGGTGATCGGCGTGCTCCCGCAGCTCGACCGCACGGTCACCGTGGAGCTGGCGGCGATCAACGCGGCCATGGCCGGCTGCCGCCCGGAGTACTTCCCGGTGGTGCTCGCCACCTGGGAGGCACTGGTGCGCGAGCGCTCCACCGGCGGCGGGGGCTGGCAGTCCACGAGCGGGCCCGCTCCGCTGATCGTGGTGAACGGCCCGGTGCGCGACGAGCTCGGCTTCAACCGCGCGGGCGGGGCGTTCGGTCCCGGGTTCCGGGCGAACGCGACGGTCGCGCGGGCGATCGGGCTGATCGTCCGCAACGTCTACGGGATCCACCCGCACGTGCTGGAGCAGGCCACCCAGGGGCTGCCAGGGCGATGGTCGATCTGCATCGCCGAGAACGAGGAGGAGAGCCCCTGGGAGCCGCTGTCGGCCGAGGGCGGGATCCCCGCCGGCACGTCCGCGGTGTCGGCGACCCTCCTGCGCACCTGCGAGTTCGTGGACAACCGGCACACCGGCAGCGCGGAGCAGCTGCTCACCGACTTCGCCGACACGATCTCCCGCACCGGCGCCTGGATCTTCCGGCACGCCTCGGTCGGCATCGTCTTCTGCCCGGAACACGCGCAGCTGCTCGCGGGCGCCGGTTTCGGCCGCGCGCAGGTGCGCACGTGGCTCGTCGAGCACTGCGGGCGCACCGTGAGCGACCTCGCCCGCGCGGGGAAGGACGGCCTCGGCGACAACGGGGTGCGGCACGCGAGCGGGGAGCGTCCCGAGGGGTTCGACCGGCTGCTGCCCTCGGCGGACCGGGAGAACCTGCTGATCGCCGTGGCCGGGGCGCGCAATGCCGGGATCTCGATGGTCGTGCGGCTGTTCTCGGGCTGGTCCGGAGCCGCGGTCCCGGTACCGGCGCGCGCGGCGGCGGCGCTGGAGGAGGTGCGCCCGTGACGGAGGATCCGCTCGCCGACCCCTTCGCCGACGCCGGACCGCTCCTGATGGCGGGCCGGACGGCACTCGTCACCGGGGCCGGGCAGAACGGCACGCTGCCCGGCGTCGGCTACGCGACCAGCCGGGTGCTCGCCGCGCAGGGGGCCAGGGTCGCGGTGCTCGACCGGGACGAGGCCGCGGCGGTCCGCACCGTCGAGCGGATCCGCGCCGCCGGCGGCACGGCACACGCGCTGGTCGCGGACGTCACCGACGACACCGCCTGCGCCAGGGCCGTCGCCGAGGTCGTGGAGCGCTTCGGGGTGCTCGACGCGCTGGTCAACAACGTCGCCGCCGGGGACAGGGCCGGTCTGTTCGAGGTGACCCCGCAGCGGTTCGACGAGCTGGTCGCGGTCAACCTGAAGTCGGCGTGGCAGGTCACCCGGCACGCCGTGCCCGTGCTGCCGCCGGGCAGCGCGATCGTCAACATCTCCTCGGTCGGCGTGCGGATGCGCGGGCCCGGGATGGTCTACAGCGTCGCCAAGGCCGGGCTGGAGAACCTCACCGACGGCGCGGCCAGCACGCTGGGGCCGCAGGGCATCCGGGTCAACTGCGTGCAGGTCGGCGCCATCTGGGGAGCCTTCGCCGCCGCCAACATGCCCGAGGAGATGCGCGAGCCGCGCCGGCAGGGCACGGCGCTGAAGACCGAGGGCACGGCATGGGACATCGCCCACGCCGCCGTCTTCCTGCTCAGCGACCGCGCCCGGTGGATCTCCGGGCACACGCTGACCGTCGACGGCGGGCCGCCGCACCGGTTCCCGCCCGGCCCGCCGATCACCGCCGTACCGGCCGCGGCGCCCGCCGGGGCGTCCGTGGGAAGGAGCAGTTGATGGCTGACACCGTCCGCGCGGCCGTGCAGGTCGCCCCGCGCACCATCGAGATCCGCGAGTTCCCCCGGCCGGTGATCGGCCCGGACGACGGGCTGCTGCGCGTGGAGGCCAACGGCATCTGCGGCAGCGACGTCGAGTCCTACCGTGGCCACCTGCGGATGGGCGGTGGCGGCCCGACCGTGCCGGGGCACGAGCCGCTCGGGATCATCGAGGAGATCGGCGAGCGGGCCGCGCAGCGCTGGGGCGTGCAGCCGGGTGACCGGGTCGCGCTCGAGGTGATCGTGCCGTGCCGCTCCTGCCACGACTGCCTCACCGGGCGCTACCAGGCCTGCCGCAACCGCCGCTACGGCCACGGGGTCACCGGCGTGGACGTGGCGCCGAGCCTGTGGGGCGGGCTCGCCGAGCACCTGTACCTCACGCCGGGCGCCGTGCTGCACAAGGTCGACAAGACGCTGCCGGCCGAGCTCGCGGTGATGTTCAACCCCCTCGGCGCGGGCGTCCGCTGGGCGCTGCACCTCGGCGGGGTCGGGATCGGCGACACCGTGCTCGTGCTCGGTGCGGGACAGCGGGGGATCGCCTCGGTGATCGCCGCGCGCGCGGCGGGCGCGGGCACCGTCATCGTCACCGGCCTGGAGGCCGACGCCCACAAGCTCGCCCTCGCCCGCGAGTTCGGCGCCGACCACACGATCGTCGTGGACGGGGACGCGGCGCAGGACGTCGTCGAGCGGGTCCGCGAGATCACCGACGGGGCGCTGGCCGACGTCGTGCTGGAGCTGACCCCGATGGCCACCGAGCCGGTGACGCACGCGCTGCAGGCGGTCAAGCACGGCGGGCAGGTCGTGCTCGCCGGGCTCAAGGGCGGGCGCGAGGTGCCGCTGCGCACCGACCTGATCATCAACAAGGCGATCAAGGTGGTCGGGGCCTATGGCGTCGACGCCCGCGGCTACGCGGAGGCGATCGCGATCATCGAGTCCCGCCGCTTCCCGCTGGAGAAGATGCACACCCACACGTTCGGGCTCGACGACACCGCGCTGGCCATGGAGACCCTCGCTGGTGAGGTGCCGGGCGAGGCGGCGGTGCACGTCTCGGTCCACCCCAACGGTTAGGCGCGAACATGCTGGTCGACGCCCACGCCCACCTGCTGCCCCGCGACTACCCGGCCGACGCCCCGGAGTGCTTCCCGCGGATGGAGCCGATCGACGGCGACACGGCGCGCACACTGCTGTTCGGGACGATGCGCTACCGCGCCCGTGACGTGTTCTTCGACGCGGAACGGCGCGTCGCGGCGCAGGACGCGTCCGGCGTCGACATGGAGGTGGTCTCGCCGATGCCGCCGCTGCTGCGCTACGACCTGCCCGCCGCCGACGGGCTCTCGCTCGCCCGGCACGTCAACGAGTTCACCGCCACGCTGAGCGGCGCGGCCCCGGAACGGCTGGTCGGGCTCGGCATGGTGCCCCTGCAGGACCCGGACACCGCCACGGCCGAGCTGGCGGCGATCCGGGACCAGGGCCTGCGTGGCGTGGAGATCGCCTCGAACGTGCTCGGCGCCTCGATCGGCGACGAGCGGTTCGTGCCGTTCTTCGCCGAGGCGCAGCGCCTGGACCTCGCGGTGTTCGTGCACGCCATGCCCGCCCGGACCGACCGGCTCCCGGCGTCGGCGATGGGGACCTACGTCGTCGGCGTCGAGGGTGCGCTGGCCGCCGCGTCGATGATCGCGGGCGGCACCGCGGGCAAGTGCCCCGACCTGCGCATCTCCTTCAGCCACGCGGCCGGGGGGTTCCCGCTGATGCTGCCGCGCGCCCAGTACTTCTGGGGCGGGACGTGGAACGAGGAGCCGGCCGTCCCCGAACGCGCCATCGCGCACGACGACGGCCCGTCCCCGATCGAGTACGCGCGCCGCTTCTACTACGACTCGCTGGTCTTCGACCGGCGCGCGATCCGCTACCTGATCGACCTGCTCGGGCCCGACCGGCTGCTGGTCGGCTCCGACTTCCCGGCCATGCCGCGCGAGGAACCGGCGGGCGCCACGCTGCGCGGGATGGACCTGCCGGCCGACGTCCTGGCCGCGATCACCGGGGAGAACGCCCTGCGCTGGCTCGGCCTCCCCACCCCGAGGGCTTAGGCTCCCTCCCGGGTTGCAGCAAAGCCACTTTCATGCAACCTCGTTGCGTCAAAGTGGCTTTGCTGCAACCCGGCGGGGGCGGTTCAGCCGGCCAGCGACGCCGAGATCGAGCGGGACGCCTCCGCCAGCACCGCGGCCAGCTCGCGCGGGCGCGCGTCGTCGGCCTCGACGACCACGGAGATGGCGGCGGCGACCTCACCGCGGCGGCCCAGGACCGGGACCGCCACCACGATGTCGGGCACGGTGATCTGGCCGCGGGCCACGGCCACCCCGGTCCGGCGGACCTGGGCGAGGCGCCTGCGCAGCTCCGCGGGATCGACGACGGTCAGGGGGCTGAACCGGGTGAGCGGCGAGCGCAGCACCTGTTCCTGCAGCTCGCGGTGGGCGTGGGCGAGCAGGACGAGGCCGGTGCCGGTGGCGTGCATCGGCCAGCGGTCCCCGACGTGGCTGTCCACCGGCTTGCGCACCCGCGCCCGAATCGCCTCGACGTAGACGACCTCGAGCCCGTCGCGCACGCCGAGGTGCACGTTGCCGTGGGTGGTCTGGTGCAGGTCCTCGAGATACGGGAAGGCGGCGTCGCGCAGCCCGAGTCCGCGGGGGGCGAGCGCGGAGAGCTCCAGCAGCCGCAGCCCCACGGCGTAGCGGCCGGAGTCGTCGCGCTCCAGCGCTCCCCAGGCCACCAGCTCGCGGACGAGCCGGTGGGTGGTCGGCAGGGTGAGTCCGGCGCGGCGGGAGATCGCGCTGAGCGTGAGCGTCCGGTGGGCGGGCCCGAACGCGTCGAGCACGGCGAGCACGCGTCCCGCGGCGGTCACCCGGCCGCCGCCGTCCCCGGCCCCGGGGGAGCGGGTGGGTCGAGGTCCCTCCGTCACGGTCATGTCGCACCTTCCCCAGGTCGCCACTGCAGGTCGCCACTGTGGACAGACGGAGCCGCGGGGCCGCGCTACCCGCTCGGCGGCGGGATGAGTCCTTCCCGGATGGCCACCAGCGCCGCCTGCGTGCGCGAGGAGAGCTGCAGCTTGGTGAGCACGTGGCTCACGTGGGTGCGGGCGGTGCGGTCGCTGATGAACAGCTCCGCGGCGATCTGGCGGTTGGACATCCCGCGGGCCACCAGGGTGAGCACCGTGCGCTCGCGCGCGGTGAGGGAGGCCAGCCCGGACGACGGGGAGACCAGCTGCCGCGTCAGCCGGCCGGCGACGGCGGGGTCGAGGTGCACCTCGCCGCGGGCGGCCGCGCGGATCGCGGCGGCCACCTCGTCGGGGTCGGCGTCCTTGAGCAGGTACCCCGCCGCGCCCGCCTGCAGCGCGGCGTAGACGCGCTCGACCTCACCGAAGCTCGTCAGCATCACGACGCGGACGTCCGGGTAGGAGTCGAGGATCGCCCCGATCGCGCTGATCCCGTCCATCTCGGGCATCAGCACGTCCATGAGCACCACCTGCGGGAGCCGGTTCTCCGCGGCGAGGCGCCGGAGCTGGACCAGCGCGTCCCGGCCGTTGACCGCCTCCGCGACGGCCTCGATGCCGTCGGCGCTCTCCAGGTAGGCGGCGAGCCCGCGACGCACGACGGCGTGGTCGTCGACGACGAGCACCCCGATCACGCCCGCCACGGACGTCATCACCGGGCACCTCCCGGCAGCGCGACGGGGATCATGACCTCGACCCGGCAACCGGGCGCGGTGTCCCGGATCTCCATGCGCCCTCCCCACCCGCGGGCCCTGGCCTGCATCGAGACGAGGCCGAGCGCCCCCTCGCGCGGGGGACGGCCGTCGAGGCCGGTGCCGTTGTCGGTGATCTCCACGAGCAGCTGGTCGCGGACCGCGTCACCGGCGCCGCCGATCCGGATGGCCACCTGTGTCGCGTGCGCGTGCTTCACCACGTTGTGCAGCGCCTCCTGGACGATCCGGTACAGGTCCTCCTGCAGCTCGGCGGGCAGCAGGTCGAGCCGCTCGGCCACCTCGACGTCGATGCACAGTCCCGACATCGACCGCACCGAGTCGGCGTGCGCCCGCACGGCGTCGGCGAGGCCGCGCTCCACCAGCTCGACGGGGTGCAGTTGGTGGACGAGGCTGCGCAGGTCGGCCAGCGCGTTCTGCGCGAGGCCGAGCAGCTCGTCGGCGACCGCCTGCACCCGCTCGGGGCTGCTCGTGCGGCCCGAGGCCACCTGGGAGCGCAGGGCCTTGGCCTGCATCCGCATCGAGAACACCTGCTGCACCACCGAGTCGTGCAGCTCGCGGGCGAGCCGGGCGCGCTCGGCGAGCTGGGCGTCGTGCCGCGACCGGGCGAGCAGGTCGGCGGAGTCGACGGCCATCGCGGCCTGGTCCGCCATCGCGTCGAGGAACTCCAGCGCGGCACCGCCGGGGTTCTCCCCGGGCTCGTAGAAGGCGTTCAGCACCCCGACGGCCCGGCCGCGGACGACGAGCGGGACGGCCACGAAGCAGTCCCACCGCGGCGCGCCCATGATCGCGTGCAGCGGTGCCCAGCTCGGGTCGCTGAGCACCGCGGCCTTGCGGTGGGCCACCACGATGCGCCGCCTGCTGCGGAAGGCCTCCACGAACATCAGGCGGGCGCCGAGGCGGCGGCACTCCTCCAGCCGGTCGGTGAAGTCCTCGGCGTCGGTGAACCCGGCCTTGCCCACCACGCGCATGGTGCCGCCCTCGACCCGCAGGATCTGCACGGCGGCGATGTGCTCGGCCTGGACGACCTCGCGGGCGACGACGTCGAGGGTGACGCTCAGCGAGCCGGCGTCCGCCACGCTGGACGCGGCACGGGCGATGGCCGCCAGCCGGCGTTGCCCCCGCCGGTCGTCCTCCGACCGCCCGGGGT
The DNA here is from genome assembly GCF_012911925.1 of Pseudonocardia xinjiangensis. Lineage (GTDB taxonomy): Bacteria > Actinomycetota > Actinomycetes > Mycobacteriales > Pseudonocardiaceae > Pseudonocardia > Pseudonocardia xinjiangensis. Next base: position 11,814 of record NZ_JAAXKY010000004.1, read on the forward strand.
GCAGTGGCTCGCCGCACATCGGACAGCCCGCGGGTTCGAGCCCACGCTCCGCTCCGTCCGCGACTGCCTGCTGCATCACGCCGACCCCTTCGTCGAAGCGCTCGCCCGCCACTCTGATCCAGTCTCACCAGCCGGGTCGGGCGTCACAAGACTCCCGGCCCGGTTCGCCCAGGTCGGCCGGGAACGGCAGGGCGACCCGCGACGGATGTCGTAGGCGGATCACGTCCCGCGTTGCGGTGTGCCGCCGGGAGGACGACGTCGTCGTCACCTGCTCGAACTTTGTCTTTCGCCGAGTGAAAGCCGTCTGCACGAGATCCGGTCCTCCCCGGACGCTGTGTCGGATGCAGTGAGCCCCATCACTCCGATCCGGCACCTCGACGCACCCACCCCGGCGCACCCCGACCGGCGGTGGCGGCCGCCCTGCCCCGACGACGACCGGGCAGGCGCGGCCCCGAAGGACGCAACGAAGCGGGAGGTCCACGTGAGACCCAATGCGCAGCGCCTGTCCCTCCTCCTGGCCGCACTGCTGGTGCTCGCCGCCTGCGGGGGCGGGGGCGGCACGGCAGGGGGCACCGCACAGCCGGCCGGCCCGCCCCAGCGCGGCGGGGAGCTGACCGTGCTCGAGAGCTCGTCCTTCGCCGGCGGCTGGCCGTCGGGCCTCGACCCGGCGACCAACACGACGGGCGGCGCCAACATCTCGCAGATGAGCGCGATCTACGGCGGCCTGTTCCTCCTCACGGCCAACGACGACGGCTCCGATCCGCGGGTCGTGCCGAACCAGGCGGAGGGCTACGAGCTGCTCGACGGAGGGCGCACCGTCAAGATCACGCTCCGCGACGGCATCCGCTTCAGCGACGGCACGCCGTTCGACGCCCAGGCCGTGGTCTTCAACCTGCAGCGGGCCCTGGCCTCGCCGTGCTCGTGCAAGCCGACCTGGCCGCTCGCCGACGGCGGCATCACCGCGCAGGACGCGCGGACCGTCGTGCTGACGTTCACCCGCCCCTACGCCGCCGTGATCAACTCGTTCCCGGTGGCGAACACCAACTGGATCGCCTCCCCCACCGCACTGCAGAAGATGGGCGAGGAGCAGTTCCGGATCAACCCGGTGGGCGCCGGCCCGTTCACGGTGGTGTCGAACCAGCTCAGCTCGCTGCTGGTGCTGCAGCGCAACCCCACCTACTTCAAGCCCGACCGCCCCTACCTGGACAAGCTCACCTTCCAGTCCATCGGCGGCGACCAGCCCGCGTACCAGGCGCTGCTGGCCGGGCAGGCGCAGGCCTACGAGGGGCTGAGCACCACACCGCTGCTGGAGCAGGCGCAGTCCAGCGGCCGGCTGACCGTGACGGTGCAGCCCCCGACCTCGCCGTACGTGATCCAGCTCAACACGAAGACCGCCCCGTTCGACGACAAGCGGGCGCGCGAGGCGATCTACCGGGCCACGGACTTCGACTCGATATCCAAGGGGCTGTTCCGCGGGCTCTACCCCGTGAGCCAGTCGTTCACGGGCCCCGGCGGTCTCTTCCACGAGCAGGCCGTGCCCGGCTACCCGACCTACGACCCCGAGCAGGCCAAGCAGCTCGTGAGCCGGCTCGGTGGCCTGACCGTGGAGCTCGGGACGCTGAACGGCTACGTGGCCCAGCAGGTGATGACGGCGCTGCAGACCCAGTGGCAGGCCGCGGGCATCACCGTCACCACCAAGAACTACGAGCTGTCGACGCTGGTCCAGCAGTTCAACTCGGGCCAGTGGCAGTCGATGCTGCAGACAGCGGGGGCGTGGGACCCCGCGTCGGGCGTCGGTGTCGGCTTCCGGTTCGGCTCGACCTCGCCGTTCAGCGGTGTGGCCGACCCGCAGCTCGACCAGCTGCTCGACGGGGCCGCCGCCACGGTCGACCCGGCAGGCCGCCAGCAGCTCTACAACGAGGCCGGGAAGTACATCAGCGACAACGCCTACGCCCCGTTCGGGCTGGCGTTCGCCGCCGCGAACATCGCGACACCGGGGGTGTACGGACCGGGCCTCACCACGAAGATCCCGCCGATCGTGGTGAACGCCGGCGTCATCTGGGACGAGGTCTGGCGGGTGCAGCAGCAGTGACGGCGTCGGTGGACGCCGGGCGGCACCGGGCGGGGCCGGCGTTCCTCACCTCGCCCGGGATGCGGCTGGTGGGCAAGCGGCTGCTGCTGGCGGTGCCGATCGTGCTCGGGGTCAGCATCCTGACCTTCTGGGTGCTCAACCTCATCCCCGGCAGCGCGGCCCAGCAGCTGCTGGGGCCCGAAGCCACCCCGGCGCAGGTGCGGGCCCTGGAGCTGGAGCTGGGCCTCGATCGGCCCGCGGTGCTGCGGTACCTGGACTGGCTCGGCGGGGCGGTCACGGGTGACCTCGGGCAGTCCCTGGTGAGCCGCCAGCCGGTGACCGACCTGCTGGGAGAGCGGCTGGCCGTCAGCGGCGAGCTGGTGGTGCTGGCGTTCGTCATCTCGCTGGGGCTCGCCGTCCCCACCGCGCTGCTGGCCGCGCACCGGCCCAACCGGCTGTTCGACCGGATCAGCATGGTCGTGAGCATCACCGGGCTGTCGGTGGCCAACTACGTGCTCGCCCTGCTGCTGGTGCTGGTGTTCGCGGTGCAGATGGCGGTGCTGCCGGCGATCGGGTTCGTCCCGCTGTCACAGGGGCTGGGGGAGAACCTGCGGTCGATGGCGCTGCCGGCGGCGGCGATCGCGTTCCCGCTCTACTGCTTCTACACGCGATTCCTGCGCGGCGACCTCGTCGACCAGCTGCAGGGGGAGGACTACGTCACCACGGCGCGGGCCAAGGGCATCGGGCCGTGGCAGGTGCTGGTGCGCCACGCGTTCCGCAACTCCGCGTTCGGGCTGATCACCGTGGTCGGCCTGAACCTCGGAAGCCTCATCGGGGGCACCGTGATCGTCGAACAGATCTTCGCCCTCCCGGGGATCGGGCAGCTGATGCTGCAGGCGATCAACACGCGCGACTTCGTGGTGGTGCAGGCCTGCGTGGTGGTGTTCGCGGTGGTCGCGGTGCTGGCCAACCTGCTCGCCGACCTGCTCTACGCCGTACTCGACCCGAGGATCCGCTATGGCAGTCGTTGACGCCGGGCCGGCGCTCGTCGAGCCCGCCACCGCACCGGCGAGGTCGCGGGGCTGGGTGGGCTCCCTCGCCGTCGCGGTGCCTGCCGGGGCGGTCGCACTGATCGCGCTGGCCTGCTTCGTGGGCCCGCTCGTCCTGCCCGTGCCGCCGCCGATCGGGGGCAGCGTGCTGGAGTCCTACCTCCCGGCGTTCTCCCCGGGGCATCTGCTCGGCACCGATCCGAACGGCAACGACATCCTCGCGCGGATCCTGTACGGCGGCCGGTCCTCGCTGATCGTGGCGGTGACGGTGAACCTGATCGGCCTGCTGGTCGGGGGCACGCTCGGGGCGCTGTCGGGCTTCGCCGGCGGCGTGGTGGACACCGTGATCATGCGGGTGCTGGACGTGCTGATCGCGTTCCCGTCGCTCGTGCTCACCCTCGCGGTGGCACAGAGCCTCGGCCCGAGCCAGACCAACACGATCCTGGCGCTGGCGTTCTTCAGCATCCCGGCGTTCGCGCGGATCTCCCGCGCCGCCACGCTGCGGCTGCGGGAGCTGCCGTTCATGGCGGCCGCCGGGCTCTGCGGCACGCCGGGATGGCGGATCCTGCTGCGCCACGTGGCGCCGAACATCGCGCCGCAGCTGATCACGTTCGGGATGCTCGGGATGGGCATCGTGATCGTGATCGAGGGGGCGCTGAGCTTCCTCGGCCTGGGCATCCCACCACCCGCCCCGAGCTGGGGGAACATGATCGCCCAAGGCCAGCAGAGCATCTCCGCCACGCCGATGCTGGTCGTCTGGCCCTCGGCGGTCCTGTTCGTCACGGTGCTCGCCTTCAACCTGCTCGGCGAGAGCCTCCGCGCGCGATGGAGCGGCCGATGAGAGCGCACGACGACGTACTGGCGGGTGCCGGCGGGGTTCAGGAAAGCCACTTTCCTGCCCTGAGCGGACCTGAAAGTGGCTTTCCTGAACTTCCCGCCGACGGCGAGACGCTCCTCGAGGTGCGGGACCTGCGGGTGCGGTTCTCCCGCCGCGGGCGCCACGTGCACGCCGTGAACGGGCTGTCCTACCGGCTCGAGGCGGGGCGGATGCTCGCGATCATCGGCGAGTCCGGGTCCGGGAAGAGCGTCAGCTCGCGGGCGTTGATGGGCCTGCTGCCGTCCACCGCGACGGTCACGGGGTCGGCCCGCTTCGCCGGCACGGAGTTGGTGGGGATGACGGAGGCGCAGATGCGCCGCCGCCGGGGCGCCGACATCGCGATGGTGTTCCAGGACCCGACCCGCTCGCTCAACCCGACGATGCGGATCGGCACGCAGGTGGTCGAGGCGGTGCGGGCGCACGCCGACCTGGACCGGCGCGCCGCGCGGCGCCGCGCCGTCGAGCTGCTGTCACTGGTGCGGATGCCGGTGCCGGAGCAGCGGTTCGGGGAGTACCCGCACCAGCTCTCCGGGGGCATGCGGCAGCGCGTGATGATCGCGATCGCGCTCGCGGGGGAACCGCGCCTGCTGATCGCCGACGAGGCCACCACCGCGCTGGACGTGACCACGCAGGCGCAGATCATGGAGCTGCTCGTCGAGCTGCAGCACCGCCTCGGCATGGCCGTGATCCTGATCAGCCACGATCTCGGGCTGGCCGCCAGCTACGCCCAGGACGTCCTCGTCATGTACGCCGGGCGGGGGGTGGAGCACGCGGCGGCGGAGACGTTGTTCGCGCACGTCCGGATGCCCTACACCCGCGCGCTGCTGGGGGCCATCCCGCTGCTGGAGCGCGAGCCCCACACGCTGCTGCCGGTGGTGCCCGGCCAGCCGCCCGACCTGTCCGCGCTGCCCGCGGGCTGCCCCTTCGCCCCGCGTTGCGCCTCCGCCGACGAGCAGTGCGCGGTGGACCCCCCGCTCACCGAGCACGAGCCGGGCCACCGGTGGGCGTGCTGGCACCCCGTTCCCGATGCGCCCGCGCCCGATGCAGCGAGCGGAGACCGGTCATGACGGCACTCGACGAGCGCCCGGTGCCGGGCGAGACCCTGCTGCAGGCCCGCGGCATCGTGCAGGAGTTCCCGGTCCGCGGCGCGGGAGGCATCAAGGGCGGGGTCGTGCACGCCGTCTCGGACGTCTCGTTCGACGTGCGGGCGGGGGAGACGCTCGGCGTGGTGGGGGAGACCGGCTCGGGCAAGTCGACCCTCGCCCGCTCGGTGATCCAGGCGCCCCGGCCGCAGGCGGGCGAGGTGCTCTTCCGCGGGACCGACCTGATGCGGCTGGGCCGCCGGGAGCTGGTGGCGGCCCGCAGGCACATGCAGATGGTGTTCCAGGACCCCTACGGCTCGCTGAACCCGCGGTGGCGGGTGGCGGAGCTGGTCGAGGAACCCCTCGTGGGCTACGGCGTGCGCGGGTCCGCGCAGCGGGAGGCGCGCGTGCGCGACCTGCTCGACCTGGTGGGGCTCGACCCGTCGGTGTACGGCAGGCGCAGGCCGCACGAGCTGTCGGGCGGCCAGTGCCAGCGGGTGGCGATCGCCCGCGCCATCGCGCTGCACCCTGCACTGGTGATCTGCGACGAGGCGGTGTCCTCGCTCGACGTGCTGATCCAGGCGCAGGTGCTCAACCTGTTCGAGCGGCTGCGCACCGAGCTGGGCCTGTCCTACCTGTTCATCTCCCACGACCTCGCGCTGGTCAAGCAGGTGAGCGACCGCGTGGCGGTGATGCATCTCGGGCAGCTCGCCGAGCTGGGGCCCGCGGAGGCGCTGTACCGGCGGCCGTTGCACCCCTACACGGCGGCGCTGCTCGACTCGATCCCCGGGCTCGACCCCCGGACGGGACGCGCGCGCCGCCCCCGTCCGCTCGCGGGCGAGCCGCCGTCGCCGCTCGCCCCGCCCAGCGGGTGCCGGTTCCGCACGCGCTGCCCGCTCGCCGTGCAGCGGTGCGCCGAGGAGGAGCCGGTGCTGCGGGAGCACGTGCCCGACCACCGCGTGGCCTGCCATTTCCCGCTGGACATCCCTCGGGAGCCGTGAGCGCGTCGCTCCCGGACCGGGACATTCGACGTACCCGGCGTGGGCGGGCCGGTCGGCCGGATGAGGTCATCGGCCCGGTTCGGCGCAGCGCCGCCCGCCCTAGCGTGAAGACCCGCGATCCCGCTGGTCGACGTCGACGTACGCGAGGAGGACCACCCGTGCCGCACGAGAACGCGCGCATGACGGCGCCGGTCGGGGGAGCGTGATGGAGTTCCTGGTGAGCGCCCGCAGCCTGCTGCCGCGGGACTTCCCCCCGGAGCGGCGGGCCGAGATGCGGACCCTCGAACGCGCCGTCGCGGGCCGCTGGCGCGCCGAGGGCATGCTGCAGCGCCTGTGGCGGGTGCCCGGGCGCACCGACTGGATCGGCCTCTTCACCGCCGCCGACTCCACGGTGCTGCACGACGCGCTCACGACGCTTCCGATGTGGCCGTGGCTGGACGTCACCGTGCAACCGCTGGCGACCCACCCGCAGGAACGGTGACCGCGGTGCGCCGCCTCGCAGAACCGAAGAGGGGAGCACGAGTGGACATCTCGATGCGGGGCACGGGCGCCCCCGGCACCAGGGACGGCGGGATCACCGCGGCCGGCAGGCCACGGACCAGGCTGTTCGCCGTCCTCGCGGCAGGGGTCTGCGCCGTGCTGCTCGCGGCCTGCGGCGCCGGGCCGGGGATCAACGCGGCAGGCGGTGACGGGGGCGGCATCCGCACCGTGAACCCCTACGGCGGTGACTTCACGGCGGAGGGGACCCCGAAACGGGGCGGCGTGCTCGTGATGGGGACCGACCGCGAGGTCACGGGTTTCGACCCGACCGTCCAGAACACCAACCAGGCGGCGCTGGCCGTCTACGACTCGCTCCTCAAGCTCACCCCGCAGGGCACGGCGCAGCCCTACATGGCCGAGTCGATGGAGAGCCCGGACGGCGGCCGGACGTGGCGGCTGGGCCTGCGCGACGGCGTGCGGTTCTCCGACGGGACCCCGCTGGACGCCCAGGCCGTGATCGTCAACGTGCAGCGCCACATCGACAAGGCCTCCTCGCCCGGCCACCGGTTCACCGAGCCGATCACGGCGATGACCGCGGTGGACCCGCTCACCGTCGAGTTCACGCTGCGCTCACCGTTCGGCCTGTTCCCGGTGGCGTTCGCCGGGAGCTTCACCACCGGCAGCCTCGGGCAGATCATGTCGCCCGCCGCCATCGCGCGGTACGGCGACCAGATCGCGAGCCACCCGGTCGGGGCCGGCCCCTTCGTGCTGAGCGACTGGGTGCGCGACTCGCGCATGGTCCTGACGCGCAACCCGGACTACTGGCAGTCCGGCATGCCCTACCTGGACGGCCTGGAGTTCCGTCCCCTGCCCGACACCGAGAGCCGGTTCGCGTCGCTGGAGAACTCCGACGTCGACCTGATCTTCGGCGGGTACCACACCGAGCTGCTGCGTGGCCTGACGAACCCGAACCTGAGCGTCTACTACGGCTCGGGCCACGGGGCGGAGTGGCTCTACTTCAACCACGACATCGCCCCGTTCGACGACCACCGGATGCGCGAGGCGGTCGTGCGCGGGATCGACCTCGACGCGCTCGCGGCCACCCAGTTCCGCGGGCAGATGGAGCGGGCCACCGGGTACTTCGGCGACGACAGCGCCTACCAGACTCCGGAGGCCGCGGCGGCCTGGCCGACGTTCGACGTCGAGCGGGCCAAGCAGCTGGTGGCCGAGTACGTGGCCGGGGGCGGCAGCGCGACCGTGGTCTACAAGACGACCAACGCGCCCAACCGCGTGGCGTTCGCCGAGTTCCTGCAGGCGCAGATGGCCGCGATCGGGATCACGCTGCAACCGCAGTTCTTCGACCTGGCCCAGTTCTCCTCGAGCGTGGTGCAGAGCCAGGACTTCCAGCTGGCCGGCATGGTCGGTGGCCCGGCGGACGCGCCCTACCCGTCCGCGCAGAACGTGCTGCGCACCGGCGGCAACCAGAACTACGGCGGCTACTCCAACCCGGAGGTCGACGCCCTGCTCGACACGGCGGCGGCGAGCACCGACGACGCCGAGCGGACGCGGCTGTACCAGCAGGTCCAGCTGGTCACCAACCGGGACATCTCGATGGCCTACTACAGCCGCGGCTACCTGTCGACGGTCGCGAGCCGGGAGGTGAAGGGCGTCGTGCGCTACCTGACCAGGGACATGTTCTTCGCCACCACCTGGCTCGACCGCTGACGGGAGGCGCGGGCCGCTACCGCAGCGCGGTGCCGTCCGGGCCGCTCACGGGGAGTTCGGTGGCCAGCCCGGTGAGCAGCAGCACCCGGGCAGCTGCCGAACCGGGGGTCAGGAGGATCGACAACCCGGGGCCGGCAGCGGCATGTGCCTCGGCGAGCAGCGCGACCCCGGCGCTGCTGAGGTAGCCGACACCGGTGAGGTCGACGACGAGCGGGCCGCCGATCCCGGCGGAGGTGAGCAGGGCGGGACCGACGATGTCGCGGCCGGCCAGGTCCAGGTCGCCGTGGACGGCGAGCACCCGCTCCCCGGCGGGCCCCTGCCGATGCTCGACGCTCGCCCCGACGGGAGCCCGGGTCCGGGAGCGGCTCCGCGCCGCGGTGCCGCCGGGCCGGCCGTCGGGCGCAGGCGCGGCAGCAGGGAGCCGGAAGCGCGCCTCGGTGCCGTCGGGACCGCGGTCGATCACGAACCCGTCGACGAGCTCGCCGATGACCCGTAGCCCGTGCCCACGGTGCCCGTTGTCGGTCGGGACGGGGCGCCAGCGGCCGTGGTCGCGCACCCGCACGTCGACGGCACCGTCGTCGGTGCGGGTGAGTGAGTAGTCGAACTCGCCGCCGCCGTCCGGGTAGGCGTGCTCGGCGGCGTTGGCGGCGGCCTCACCGACGGCCAGTTCGAGGTCCTCGGTGCTCTCCTCGGGCAGTCCGGCGGCGGCCGCCCAGTCGCTCACCTCTCTCCGGAGCGGGCTCATGCTGGTGGCGGCCGCGGGCAGCCGTCCGCGCAGTGGGGCGGGGACGGCGCGCACGACGAGCAGTGCCACGTCGTCGGCGGGCCCCGCCTCGTCGAGCACGGTCTCGACCAGCCCCGCGGCCAGGCCGTCGGGGCCGAGGTGACCGAGCTGCGCGGCGACGTGCAGGAGGCGGTCGAGCCCCTTGTCCACCACCTCGTGGCGGCGCTCGACGAGTCCGTCGGTGTAGAGGATCACCGACGATCCGGGCGCGACGGTGGTGGCGGCCTCCTGGTAGGGCGGGCGTCCGCGCAGACCCAGCACCGCACCGGCGCCGCCGTCGAGGAACCTCGCGTCGTCGCCGTCGACGAGCAGTACCGGCGGGTGCCCGGCCATGGCCCAGCGCAGCTCGCGGGTGGACCAGTCGAACGTGAGGCAGGCGCACGTGCTGCCGGTCGCCCCGCGGAGCCTGGCGGCGAACCGGTCGAGCCGTTCGAGGGCGGCGGCGGGGGAGCACCCGTCGAGCAGGTGGGTGGCCAGTGCGCTGCGCAGCTGTCCCATGACGGCGGCCGCACCCGGGCCGTGCCCCACGACGTCGCCGACGACCAGCGCGACGCGCGTGCCACCGAGGGGGAGCAGGTCGTACCAGTCCCCGCCGGACAGTGCGTGCTCGGCCGCGGGTGTGTAGTGCGCCGCGGCGGCGAGCCGGGCCAGCGCGGGCAGCTCGCGGGGGAGCAGACTGCGCTGCAGGACGTCGGCCACCTCGTGCTCGGCCTGGTGCAGGCGGGCGCGGTCGAGCGCCTGCGCGCACTGCCCGGCCACGGTGAGCACGGGGCCACGCTGGTCCGCGCCCAGCTCCGGGGTGGCGCCCTCCTCCGCGGCGAGCCACATGCCGACCACACCGACCACCCGGTTCGACAGCAGCAGCGGCACCGCGACCGGGGAGCCGCTCCACACCGCCCGGGCGCTGCGAACGGCCGCGGCCAGTGGATCGGTGGCGTCCAGGGTGACCGGCCGCAACGCGACCGCGGCAGGCCCCCGCGCGGCGATCGGCTCCAGGCGCGGCCCTTCCCGCAGCATCAGGACCGCGGACTCCGCTCCGAGCCCGGCGGCGTGGTCGAGCACCACATCGGCGACCTCGGCGGGGGTGGTGGCCCCCGACAGGGCGGCGACGATGTCGCTGAGCTCCTCGGCGGCTCTGCGGGCCACCCGCTCGGCCTGCAGCAGGCCGGCACGGTGCAGGGCCTGGGCGCACTGCTCGACGAGGGACTCGGCGCTGGCCCGCTCCGTGGCACCGAGCGGGTGCTGCGCGGGCAGCGCCATGGCCACCACACCCAGCGACCGTCCGGCGGCGAGCAGCGGTAGGCACACCAGCCCGTCGATGCCGTGGCGCGCCAGTTCCTTCCGCAGGTGCGGGTCGTGGCCTGCCCAGGAGTCGTCCGTGTCCAGCCAGACCGAGCGGCCGGCGGCGGCTCCGGTGACCGGATCCGCGGCGTCGGGAGGCAGCTCGCTCCAGGTCCGGACGATCTCGGTGGGCCAGCCCTCCACGGCAAGGGCCTGCAGGTCGCCCGCCTCGCCCCGCCTCCACACCGCCACCGAGCGGGCGCCCAGCAACCGTCGGAGCTGGTCGACGGTGGCCACGCCGACCTGCGCGGGGGTCGCGGCGGCGGACAGGGCGGCGGTGGCCTGCTGGAGCAGCTGCAGCTGCCGGTTGGCCTCCTGCTCGCGCCGCAACAGCCGCTCCCGTTCGGCCTCGGCGCGCCGTCGCTGCGTGATGTCGCGGCCGATGGCCTGCACACGGCCGTGCCCGGCGGAGCGCATGCTCAGCTCGACCGGCACGGTGCTGCCGTCACGACGGCGCAGCTCCCACACCTCGGTGACGGACGCGCCGTCGGCCAGCGCCGTGAGCAGCCGGTTCAGCCGGGGGATGTCCTCGGGCCGCACGATGTCCTCGGCCCCCAGCATCAGGTGCTCCTCGCGGGAGTAGCCCAGCAGCGCGCAGGCCGCCGGGTTGACGTCGAGGTAGCGGCGGTCGCCGTCGGCGAGCCAGATCGCGTCGGTGGCCCGCTCGACGAGGAGCCGGAACTGTTCCTCGCTCTCCCGCACCGCCGCGATGGCGTGTGCGCGCTGCAACGACTCCCAGCACCGCCCGGCGACCGTGGTGACCAGGTCGATCTCGGCTGCCGTCCACACCCGGGGGGTCCGCTGGTGCACCGCCATCGCGGCGACGAACCGGCCCGCCTTGTGCAGCGGGACGCAGATCACCGCCACGATGCCCGTGCGGTGGTAGATGCCGCGCTGCTCGGGCAGCACGCGCGGATCGGTCTCCGCGTCGGCCAGGACGTACGGGACACCCTCACGCATGCAGCGGAGCGTGTCGGCGCTGAAGTCCGACATCGCCATCCGGCCGGTCAGCTCGGGCAGCCCGCGGGCGTAGCTGCCGGTCATCGTGAAGTGGTCCTCGTCGGCCTCGGCCTCGGCGTAGGCGCTGCGGTCGACCTGCATGTGCTCGCCGAGGAGCTGCGCGACCGTCGCCATGACCTCGTCGGGGTCCTGCAGCGGCTGCAGAGCCCGCTCCAGCTCGGCGAGGAAGCGGTCGCGCGACGCGAGCGGCCGCCCCACCTGGTCCACCGGCGGGATCGTACCGGCCGGGCGGCATCGCGCTCTGTGAAGCGAGGTCCCCCACCCCCGTGTCCGGCACGTCACCGCCGCGGCTCATGCCGTGCGGGGGATGCGGGGGCCCTACCGGAATCGCCACGGTTACCGGAATCGCCACCGGGAGTGCCGGAGCGAGGGAGGTGGCGCGGTGTCGGACGATCACGACGACCTGCGGGCGCACGCGCCCTCCGCCGCGTGGATCGTGCGGGCCGCCGAGCTGCACCGTGACCGGTGGGAGGACGAGCAGGAGCTCGCGAACGCCATCCACGGCACGGTGGTCGGCGCCGCCGTGATGGTGGCGGCGAGCCTGCACGGGTCGCTGGGCGAGATCCTCGTGACGGTCCTGGTCACCCTGCTCGTGTACTGGGTGGCCGAGCGGTACGCCCACCTGCTCGCCGCCGGCGTCCGGGGCCGGCGGACGGGGTGGAAGGAGACCCGGGCCGCGATCGCCCGCGTGGTGCGTGAGGGCTGGCCCATGGTCGAGGCGGCCTACCTGCCCCTCGTGGTCCTCGTCGTGACCTATCTGATCACCGCGCGGCTGACGGTGGCGGTGGTCGCGTCACTCGGCATGTCGACCCTGCTGCTCGTCGCACTCGGGTACCTCGCGGCCCGGCGGGCGGGTGCCACCGGCGGCGGGGCACTGGGGTGGGCAGCCCTGAGCGGGGTGCTCGGCCTCGCCACCGTGAGCCTGAAGCTGTTCCTGCACTGACGTCCGCTGTGGGCCCTGACCGAGCGGCCGGCGGCCGGATGGCGGGGGTCAGCTCAGTGCACCGACCCGCTGCGCCGACGCAGAGCACCGAAACCGGCGGTGGCCACGAAAAGGACGATTCCCACGATGGCGAGCCAGAACAGCGACTTCACGATGAATCCGACAATGACGACGATCACCCAGAGGATGAGAAGTCCGATGACGAGGCCCATGAGGAACTCCTTTGTGCGCCCGAGGTGCCGTTACTGGGCGCCTGCATGACAAGAGCCGTACCCGGCCGCCCGGTGCGCGAATCCCGAGAAAAGCGGGGCTGTGCAGTGATTGTGCTAACGCAATGATTGCGCAACCGCCGAGGTGATGGCTCCATGGGTCCATGGAGCACGGCGTCGGAGCGGGGCAGGACGGCACTGCGGGCACGCGGGGGAGACCGGCGCATCTCGGTGACTTCACCCTGACCCGGCGGGTGCTGGTGACGGTCGCCTGGGCGGTGCCCGTCGGCGCGCTCGGCGCGGTCGCGGCGTGGCTGCTCCTGCGGCTCATCGGGCTGATCACGAACCTCGTCTTCTACGGACGCGTCGAGACGGACCTCGTGGCGCCGGGAGCCGTGCCGCACCCGGCGTGGCTGATCCTCACCGCTCCGGTGGTCGGCGGCCTGGTGATCGGCCTGATGGCCCGGTTCGGGTCGGAGAAGATCCGCGGGCACGGCATGCCGGAGGCGATCGAGGCCATCGTGCTGCGCCGCAGCCGGGTGGCGCCGCGCGTCGCGGTGCTGAAGCCCGTGTCCGCCGCTGTGAGCATCGGCAGCGGCGGCCCGTTCGGCGCCGAGGGCCCGATCATCATGACCGGCGGGGCCATCGGCTCGATCGTCGCCCAGCACCTGCACCTGTCCGCTGACGAGCGCAAGGCCCTGATGGTCTCGGGTGCGGCCGCAGGAATGGCCGCGACGTTCAACGCGCCGCTGGCGTCGGTGCTCCTGGCCGTGGAGCTGCTGCTGTTCGAGTGGCGGCCCCGCAGCTTCGTGCCCGTCGTGACCGCCGTCGCGGTGGCGACGATCGTCAGGGCCCCGCTGCTGGGGGCCGGTCCGATCTTCCCGGTCACCGCCTCCGGCATGGTGGCGACGCCCGTCGTCGACCTGCTGTCCGTCGTGGCCGGGGTGATCGGCGGCCTGCTGGCGGTGGTGCTGACGGCGCTGGTCTACCTGTCCGAGGACGCGTTCGGACGGCTGCCGATCCACTGGATGTGGTGGCCGGCGATCGGTGGCCTCGTGATCGGGATCGGCGGCCTGATCCAGCCCCGGGCGCTCGGTGTCGGCTACGACGTGATCGACGAGCTGCTCACGGGCCGGGCGACGCTGACGCTCATCATCGGCGTGCTCACGGTCAAGGCCCTGATCTGGGGGCTGTCACTGGGCTCGGGCACGTCGGGCGGCGTGCTGGCCCCGATCTTCATGATCGGGGCGGCGATCGGCGCGCTGGAGGGCCACGTCTTCCCCACCTCGGCACCCGGGCTGTGGGCGGTGATCGGACTGGCCGCCGTCGTGGGTGGCGTGATGCGGAGCCCGTTGACCGGTGTGGTGTTCGCCCTCGAGCTCACCCGGGCCTGGCCCGCGCTGCTGCCGCTGCTGATCGCGTCCGCGTCCGCGTACCTCGTGTCGGCGCTGGTCCTGCGCCGCTCGGTGCTGACCGAGCGGATCGCCCGCCGTGGCTACCACGTGTCCCGCGAGTACGACGTCGATCCGCTGGAGGTCCTGTTCACCGACGAGGTGATGCACCTGCGTCCGGTCACGCTGCACCGGTCCGACCCGCTGCCGATCACCGCCGCGGTGCTGGACGCCGTGGTCCCGCGCCGCACCCCGCCCGACCAGCCGGCGGCCCGGCGCTTCCCGCTGCAGCGGCTGTTCCCCGTGCTCGACGACGAGGGCCGGCTCGTGGGCGTCGCGCCCCGGCAGGCGCTGGTCGCACCGGAGCCGGGCGCGTGCACGGTGGGCGAGGTGACCATCGGTGACCCGGTGATCGTGCGCGCCGACGACACCCTCCGCACGGTCGCCTCCCGGTTCGCCGCCGCGGCCGTGAGCGCCGCACCCGTCGTCGCCCGTGACGACCCGGACCGGCTACTCGGCCTGGTCACCGTCGAGCAACTCCTCGACGGCAGGTTGCGCGACTTCGCCGAGGAGCACCACCGGGAGCGCCCGTTGCGACTGCGGGGCCGCCGGGCCCGGGACGTCGTGGTCTGACCCGACCCTGACGCCACCCTGGCGCCTCTGCCGCGTCATGGACACATGTCGCGGCATCAGGCCGCCCTGGAACAGCGACATGTGACCACGACGCTGTCATCCTGGCCGCCCGCAGCAGGAAACGGGCGACTCGCGCGTGCGGAACGGGCGACTCGTGGGCGTGGAACGGGCGACTCGCGGGGCCGCGCGGCTGCGAGCGGCGCGGTCACTCCTCCGGCGCGTCGGCCGAGGTCGTCCAGCCCAGCGCCCACACGTCGGCCGCGGGCACCTCGCCGCCCGCGGCGGCGAACGACGCCAGCACGGGGGCCAGCGCCCGCCGCTGCTCTCCCGGCATCCGCCCGAGGATCTCGGCGATCGCGGCCCGCCGGTCGTCCATCACCCGGTCGACGAGCTCGCGGCCGGCGTCGGTGAGCTCGAGCGCGAGGTTGCGCCGGTCGTCCGGGTCGTCGCGGCGGTCGAGCAGCCCGGCGGTGACCAGGCGGTCACAGGCGCGCGTGGCGTTCGAGGGGTGCACGCCGAGCGCCCGCGCCACCGCACCGAGGTTCACCGGCCCGGTGCTGGCCACCATCACCAGCACCCGGAACTGCGGGAGCGTGATCCGGCCGTCGAGGCCGGCGATCGACCGCGCGCTCAACGCGACGAGGACGCGGGTCGCGGCCATCGCGGCCTCGACCTCGTCGGCCTGCACACCCGGTCCCTTCGTCGTCCCTCGCGCCATGCACGTCAGTGTGCCCCGGCGGCCCAGGGCCGCCGGATCCTCGTGGTCACCCTGCCGCGCGCCAGGCGCCGAGCGCTGCGTGGATCTCGGCGAGCGCCCGGTGGGAGGCCGTGTAGACCTCGTACAGCGGGCCCAACCGCTGCGAGCTCGCCGGGACCGGCTCGACGACCCGGTCGGTCCCGGCCACGGCGTCGGCCGCGGTCTCGATGTCGGGGTGGATCCCGGCGCCCACCGCGCCGAGCAGGGCGGCGCCCAGAACCGCGGTGTCGTGCACGCGCAGCCGCCGGACGGGCCGGCCGAGCACGTCGGCGTGGATCTGGACCCACAGGTCGCTGCGCGCTCCGCCCCCGGCGAGCACGACCTGCTCCAGGGGCATGTCGCACGCCTCCTCCACCCCGGTCAGCACCTGGCGTGCCGACATCGCGACGCCTTCGAGGACGGCGCGTGACATCTCCTCGCGGGTCGTGGCCGAGCCCAGCCCGAGGAAGCTGCCCCGGACCTCGGCATCCCACAGCGGGGCCCGCTCGCCCATCAGGTGCGGGGTGAAGACCACCCCGGACGACCCGGCCGACGCCGCCGCGGCCTGTGCCGCCACCGCGTCGACGGGGAGGCCGCAGGCCTCGCTCCACCAGCGCAACGCATCGCCTGCCGCCTGGGTCGGCCCGGCGTGGACGAAGATCCCGCCCCGGGGTGGGAACGTGGCGATCCCCCGGGTGGGGACGGCCCGCGTCGACGCACCTGCGGCCACCAGCGACGTGCCCACCGTGATCATGGCCCGGCCGGGCCGGGTGGTCCCAGTGCCGTAGACGTCGCCGAAGGTGTCGCTCGTCCCGACGACCACGACCGCGGGCCCGACCCCCGGTCCGGGATCGGTCACCTCACCCAGCGGGGCGGTGGGATCGGCGATGGGCGGGAGGCGCTGCTCCAGCCCGTCGACGAGGTCGACCGCCTCGGGCAGGTAGCGGGTTCCGGTGCGGTCGGCGAGCCGCACCGCGGCCCGGCCGTCGGTGCGGACCTGTCCGGTGAGCCTCGCCGCGACGAAGTCCTTCGGGCTGAGGATCCACCGGGTCCGGGCCCACTCCCGGGGAGCCTCCCGGGCGAACCAGAGGGCCCGGGCCGCGGTGAACGACGCGTCGAGCGTGATGGGCGCGCCCCAGAGCCGGACCTTCTCCTCGGGGGTGAACCGCGCGTCGAGCCCGGCGGCGATCGCGCTGCAGCGCTGGTCCTGCCAGATGATGGCGGGCGTGAGTGGTTGCAGGTTCTCGTCGACGACGACGTGGGTGTTGACCTGGCTCACGATCCCGATCGAGCGGACCGCGTGCTCCGCCGGCAGCCCGGCCACCACGGCGTCGATCCCGCGGATGCAGTGGTTCCACCAGTCCACGGGGTCCTGCTCGGCCCATCCCGGCCGGGGCCGGGAGATCGTGCTGCCGACCCGGTGCTGCCCGAGCACCGCGCCGGTGGGGGTGAACGCGGCGACCTTGACCGAGGTGGTGCCGATGTCGATACCGAGGATCACGTCCCCGGCACCGGTGCCCGGTGAGAGCAGGTCAGCCGGCCGCACTGATGAACTCGCCGACGGCGGAGCGCGGGTCGCCGGAGCGCACCAGCGCCTCGCCGACCAGCACGACGTCGGCTCCCCAGCTGCGGTACTCGGCGACGTGGGCCGCCTCGGCGACGCCCGACTCGGCCACGCGCACCGCTCCATCGGGCACGAGTGGCGCCAGCTTGGCGAACACCCCGCGGTCCACCGCCAGCGTGGTGAGGTCGCGGGCGTTGATCCCGATGACCTCGGCGCCGACCTGCGCGGCCCGTGCGAGCTCCTCCTCGGTGTGCACCTCGACCAGCGGGGTGAGCCCCAGCTCGAGAGCCACCCCCAGCAGGTCCTCGAGCAGGCCGCCCGGGAGCGAGACCACCATGAGCAGGGCGAGGTCGGCGCCCCAGGCCCGCGCCTCCCACAGCTGGTAGGGGGTGACGATGAAGTCCTTCCGCAGCACCGGGATGTCGACCGCCGCCCGTACGCCTGCCAGGTCGTCGAGCGAGCCGCCGAACCGCCGTCGTTCGGTGAGCACGCTGATCGCCGACGCGCCACCGGCGGCGTACTCGGCGGCGAGGGACGCCGGGTCCGGAATGTCGGCGAGCGCGCCCTTGCTCGGGCTGCTGCGCTTCACCTCGGCGATGATGGAAACGGCCGGCGAACGGAACGAGGGCACGGGATCCAGGGCAGGTGCCACATCCGAGACACGTGCTTTCAGGTCGGCCAGCGACACCTGCTGCTGGCGCTGTCCGAGATCTTCCAGGACACCGTCGACAATCCCGTCAAGAACGCTCACCATTCACCCCTCCCGCGCGGATTCTCCACGACGTGTCAATCCAGAGTAGTGATCCCATGAGCGGGCAGTGAGCGGGTTTCGTCACAGCGTGGAATTGCCGGAACGCGCGGTTTACCGGCTTGGCTCGAAGGCGGTGGAGAGTGCGACCTCGCGCCAGGTGTCGAGCTCGGTACGGATCGCGTCGAGCCGCGCCTCCACCCGCTCCACGCAGTCGGCGCCGAGCTGGAGCCGGACGGGTTGCTCGGGCGCCTCTGCGACGTCCACGATCACCGTGGCGGCCTTGGCCGGGTCGCCCACCTGCTGGTGGTTGCGGGAGTCCGTCGACTCGCGGACCTGCCCCGCGGTGTCGGCGTAGTCGTCGATCACGGTCCGGGCGATGTGCAGGCTGCTGCCGTCGAGGAAGTCGGTGCGGAACGTCCCCGGCTCGACGATCGTGACCTGCACCCCGAGCGGAGCCAGCTCCCGGCGCATCGCCTCGGAGATGCCCTCGACCGCGTACTTGGTGCCCCCGTAGATGCCCCAGCCCTGGCCGACGGCGATGCCGCCGACGGAGCTGAGGTTGAACACCCGCCCGGAGCGCTGCCGCCGCATGATCGGCAGTACCGCACGCGTGACGGCGAGCAGCCCGAACACGTTGGTGTCGAAGACGGCCCGGACCTCCTCGTCGCCGGCCTCCTCGACGGCGCCGAGCAGCCCCCGGCCGGCGTTGTTGACCAGCACGTCGATGCGACCGAACCGCTCCACCGCGGCCTCGGCCGCCGACCGGGCCTGCTCCTGGTCGGTGACGTCCAGGGGCGCGACCAGCAGCGCGTCACCGGCGTCGGGGAAGGCGTCGTGCACCGTCTGCGGGTTGCGGGCGGTCGCGACGGCCTGGTGCCCGCGGGCCAGCGCCTCCCGGACGATGTGGGCGCCGAAGCCCTTGGAGGCTCCGGTCACGAACCACACACTCATCGGTCCTCCTCAGGGCCACCGATAATGAACTGAACGATCAGTTCAGTTTAGCGAGACGGTCGTGACCCGGCAAGGGGCGTGGGCGCGGTGCGCCGGTCAGGAGACGGGGCGTTCCCGGCCCGGACGGTGGCAAGGAGTCGACGAACTCGGCGCTGCGGGGAACCTTGTAGCCGGCGAGGCGCTCCCAGTGGCCGAGCATCTGGCTGCCCCCGCGGGCGACGATCTGGCCGGAGACGCCGCGCGGGACCTACAGCACGCGGCGCAGGCTCGACATGTCCGCTCGTGCGGCCTCGGGGGAGTCGACGAGCATCTGGAGCATCGTGGGCACGAGCACCACATCGGTGACGCGGCGCCGCTCGACCGCCCGGGCCATCGCCGCGGCGTCGAAGCGGGACGGGAACACATGGGTGCCGCCGGAAACGGCCCATCGGGTGTTGACGGGAACGACGGCGGCGCCCGCCCAGCGGGCGGCGAGCATGAGCTCGTGGTAGGTG
Organism: Pseudonocardia xinjiangensis; assembly: GCF_012911925.1. Taxonomy (GTDB): domain Bacteria; phylum Actinomycetota; class Actinomycetes; order Mycobacteriales; family Pseudonocardiaceae; genus Pseudonocardia; species Pseudonocardia xinjiangensis. Next base: position 30,916 of record NZ_JAAXKY010000004.1, read on the forward strand.
TCCGAATCGGCGGAGAGGGTGGCGACGCGGTCCTCGGGCTGAACGCCGAGCCCGCGCAGGACGGCGGCCAGTCGGGCCACTCGACCCGCCCCTCTGCTTCGAACCCGCCTGCTGTCCGACGACGCTACCAGGGGGTTGGCGAGGAAAGGTTCAAACAGGCCTTGTCTCGATAATGCGCACTGCTGCGGACGGGGTGCGTGCCCCGCCGTTATCTATTCAGCCCGGTCGGCTGGGGCGGCAGAAGGCATGAAAATAGCGGAAACAGCTATATGACCTTCGTCATGTCCGGCCTGTGAACCGGCCCCGAGAAAGGCTCGTGTTGTCAGTACATCGCCCGACCGGAACGCGGTGGATCCACCGGAGTAAATGAGAGGGAATGATATGCATCGTTTCTCGGTTCGACGGATTCTGGGTGCCGGAGTCGCCGGTTCCGCAGTTGCGCTGGCGCTGACTCTCGGCGGGGCCGTCCCCGGGACGGCGTCGGCCGCGCCCGCTGCCGCCGCTCACCCGGATGCCGCTTCCGCGGCGCTGGCCGGCCCGTTCAGTCTTGCTCCCGGGGAAACGCAGACGCAGATTCCCACGTTCATTCTCGGCAAGAAGACCCACGTGGTTGTCAACTGCACGGTCGCGGGGAACATCGAGCTGCATGCCGGCGGCTCGCTGGCCGAGACCGACCAGTGCAACGTGGGGAACAACGAGTTCGACCGCAACTTCGCGGGTGTCTTCCTGGCCGTGAAGAACGACACCTCCGGGAACCTCACCGTGACGACGCACTAGGCGCGCCCGTCCCCTCTCGTGGTCTATGGCGAGAGGGGACGAAGCGTTCGTGGCGGGGCACCGCCCTCGAACCCGACCGCGGCGCGGACATCGAGAATCTCGTGGCGGAGTCCGATACTTCGACGGTGGACGAGTCGCGCATCAGCGAGATCACCTTCGCGGATCTGGAGATGTTCCTGAGCTTCGCCGAACGGGAGCACTTCGGGCGTACGGCCGCGGACCTGGGTGTCAGTGTCGCCACCGTCCAACGCGGCGTCCGCGGCCTCGAGCAGAAGCTCGGCGTCGCGCTGATCGAGCAGGCGGGCCGTCAGGTCCGGATGCTGAACGCGGGACACGTGCTCGTCCGGGAGGCGCACGCGGTGCTGCGGGCCCGTCTGGAGGCCGTGGACACCACGCGGGCCGAGTCCGGGCAACCGCAGCGGCTCCTGCGGATCGCGCACACCTACTCCCTCGGGCTCGGCTTCGTCCCCCGGGTGCTGGCCGAGCTCCTGCAGCAACAGGCCGGCCTGCGGTTCCTCTGCCGGCAGAGCTCGGCGACGGACGTGGTGTCGGCGCTGCTGCGGGGCGACGCCGACGTCGGGTTCACCTCGATCTCACCGACGGAGACCGACATCGTGGTGGAGCCGCTCTTCACCGAGTCGCTGCTCCTGGCGGTCCCGGTCGGCGATCCGCTCGCCGAGCGGACCGAGGTGTCGTTGCACGAGGTGCGCGACCGGATGTTCATCGCGATGGAGATCGGGGCCAGCAGCCGCACCCACATGATCAACGCGTGTGCCCGGGCGGGGTTCGTGCCCCGGATCACGATCCAGGGCAGCGACCTGTTCGTCGTCGAGTCGATGGTGGGGGCCGGGATCGGCGTCTCGGTGGTGCCCGCGGGGATGAACGACCACCACCACCCCCAGGTCGCCCGGCTCCGGATCCACGATCCCGCTTCGGTCGAACGCACCGTCTTCCTCGCCTACCAGCGGGCGACGGCGCTGCACGCGAGCGTCGGCGCGCTCGCCCGCATCGCGCGGGAGCACGGTCGCCGGCCTCCCGGGCCACTGCGCTGACTGTGAGGAGGTAGTACCCGGGCTGTCCCTGACCGTCCATTGCGCTGAGTGCAACGGTTCCGGCCGGGGATGGCGTTGTTCCCCGGTCCCACCGTTCCTAGCGTCGGCCGCATGTCTCCCGCAGTGACCGTCGGTACGCCGACATCGGAGTTCTGTGCACAACTCCTGACCGCGGGTGCGACGCCGTTGCCGCCTCGGGTCGCCCGGGCGGCCCGGCGCAGCTTGCTGAACGTTCTCGGCACCGCCGTCGGCGCGGCCCGGACCCCGGCGATCGACGTGCTGCTGGCCACGGCCCGGGAGCAGGACGGCGCGGGGGCGGTGGCCGTCGTCGGCCGGGCCGAGACCGTGGACTGGTACTGGGGTGCGCTGCTCGCGGGCACCGCGGCCCATCTCGACGACTTCGACGACACCCACCTCGCCACGGTGATCCACCCCGGCGCCGCGGTCCTCGCGACGCTGCTGTCGCTGGCACCGGAGCTCGAGGTGGACGGGGAGCGCTACCTCACCGCGTTCGCGCTGGGCTGCGAGTCGCAGCTGCGCATCGGGAACGCCGTGTCCCCCAGCCACTACGACCGGGGCTGGCACATCACCGGCACCTGTGGCGTCTTCGGCACTGCCGTGGCCGCGTCGCTGCTGCTGGGGCTGACCGCCGAGCAGATGGAGCACGCGCTCGCGATCGTGTCGACGATGGTTCTCGGGCACCGGGAGGGGTTCGGCTCCATGACCAAGCCCTTCCACCCGGGCAAGGCGGCCGTCAACGGCGTGCTGGCCGCCCGGCTGGCCGCCGCCGGCGTGCGCGGGATCGACGACCCCCTCGGCGACGGGGGAGTGCTCCCGGTGTTCGCCGACGTCGTCGACCGCCGCGAGCTCGGCGGCAGCTTCGAACGGGACTGGGAGCTGGAGCGCAACGCCTTCAAGCCCTACCCGTGCGGGATCGTGGCGCACCCGACGATCGACGCGGCCGTGGCGGCGTCCGGCCAGATGGACGACCCCGCCGCGATCGAGTCGGTGGAGATCACCTGCCACCCGCTGGTGCCGGAGCTGATGGGGCACCGGCAGCCACGCGACGGGTTGCAGGCCCGCTTCAGCGCCTACCACGCCGCCGCCGTCGGCCTGCTCGACGGCCAGGTCGGACTGGTGCAGTTCGGCGACGACCGTGCCGTGGCTCCCGACGTGGAGCGGCTACGCGGCCTCATCACCCTGCTCCCCACCGCCGACTGCGCGCGCGACGAAGCGACGATCCGGATCGAGCGTGCCGGTCGCGATGCGGTCACCGTCCACATCCCCCATGCCCGGGGAAGCCTCGACCGGCCACTGACCGACGACGAGCTCTTCGACAAGGTCGACCGGCTCGCCGGACCGGTTCTCGGGCCGGGAGCAGCACGCCGGATCAGCGCTGCCGTCGAGGCGCTGGCCGACGCCCCGGGGTTCGACGAGCTGGTGGCCGCGATCCGGCCGACCAGCACCACTGAAGGAGAGGCGAACCGTTGATCACCACCTCCGAGGTCGTGGACTTCGTCCGGGACACCACCCCGCCGCCCACGGCGCTCGACCGGGCCCTCGTGGAGCTCGGCCGGTTCCGCCGCGCTGCCCGCCGCGGCGCCGACACCCCGCTGGTCGCAACACTGAAGCAGGTCGCGGTGCGTCCGGGCAGCCTGCTCTGGAGCGCGTGGATCGACGGCACCGCCGCGGCGGCCGTCGACGGGCGACCGGCGTGGGTCGCGGTGTGTGCCGCGGCCAACGCGCTGGCCGTCGACGACGGCGGGGCCATCGAGGCCGTCGCCATCGGCTACGAGGTCGCCGACCGGGTCCGCGCGGATCTCGGCGTCGCGCACACCGAGGCCGGCTGGTCCGTGCAGTGCACGGCAGGGGCCATCGGCGCCGCGGCCGCGGCGGGCCGGGCACTCGGGCTGGACGTGGGACACGTCCACCACCTGATCGGTCTCTGTGCGACGCAGGCAGCGGGCCTCGCCGCCGCAGCCGACACCGACACCGGTCCGCTGCAGATCGGGAAGGCCGCGAGCAACGCGGTGGAGGCCGCGTTGCTGAGCCGCAACGGGTTCACCTCCGCCGCCCAGCCGCTCGAGGGCCGCCGCGGCCTCTTCGCGCTGATGTCCGTCCCGCCCGCTGCGGCGGAACGCAACGGAACGGCGGCGGACGCCCGGTTGGGTGCGGCGTGGAGCAGCCCGGGCTGAGCCCCGCCTGCCGGGGACGACGAGGTTCCACACGATGACGGAGGGACGGCGGGTGAGCGTCGACGGGGTCGCACAGCGACGGCGAAACGCCCTCGGCCTCTGCACCAAGGAGCTGTGCTCGGCGCTGTTCGTGTCGGGACGCGCCGCTCCTGACGTCCTCGACCACGACCTGACCGTGCTGTGCACCACGTTCGCCGGGGGTGTCCTCGACCCGGCCGAGATCTCGTTCGACGTCGACCACCGGCGGGGGGCGGTGGTCGGCACGCTCCCGGACGGCAGCAGCAGGCGTGCGGTCGCCTCCGGGGACAAGGGAGCGGCGCTCGTCGAGGACCGCAGGCACGACCTTCCCGGCCGCCCGCTGTGGGCCGGTGACCTGAGCCCGCGGGAGTGGCCGCACGGCGACGGCTTCCGCCCGGACCCGCGCCACGCGCCGCTCCACGACGGGGTGCGGGCCCATCTCACGACCACCGGCGCCCCTCCCGGGCGGACATCCGCCTGCTCGACCTGCTGGGGCTGCAGAGCGGTCTGTCGACGGGGCGCCGGGAGGACGGGTCGGACGAGATGCTCACCGACGCCGACGACTACTTCGCGCCGTACTTCCGGCCGGTCTCCGTGGCCGCGATGGTGTCCGGCGTAGGCAGCGCGTGGTCGGCGGGGAAGACGTTCTCCTACAAGAGCATCGACCACCTCGCGGTGTCGCTCGCCCTGCGCGAGACCGTCGGTGCCGACGTGCACGCCGTCCTCAGCGCCACCGTGCTGCCCGCGCTCGGGCTGCGGCACTCCGTGCTGGAGACCGACGCCGAGGGGGTCCCGCTGCTGTGCGGGGCCTGGTACACGACGCCGGGTGACCTGGCGCGGATCGGCGCGCTGCTGCTCGGCCGCGGAGAGCTCGGCGGGAGACGGGTGCTGCCCGAGGCGTGGATCGACACGATGCTCACCGAGTCGGACGCCTCCTGCGCAGGACCCACCGAAGGGCCGTCGGCCCTGCGTCACCCCTACGGCGCCTCGGTGTGGCTCAACCGTGACGGGCACGTCCCCGCCGCGCCCCGCGAGATGTCCTACGCGCTCGGCAGCCTGGGACAGGCGGTGTTCGTCCTGCCGGAGCACGACCTCGTGATCGCCCGGACCGGTCTCGAACCCACCCCGGACCACGGCGCCCTGATCACCGCGGTGCTCACCGCGCTGCCCCTCTGCGAGGTGTCCCGATGACCGTGACAGCGAGGCTCGACCGGCTTCCGTGGTCGGGCTACCAGCGTCGGGTGGCCGGCGTGCTGGCCCTCTGCTTCGCCTTCGAGCTCGCCGACATCAACACCTTCGCCTACGCCGCGCCCGCTCTGCGTAGCTCCCTCGGCATCAGCGTCCGCGAGGTCTCGGTCATCACCTCCGCCGGGTTCTTCGGGATGTTCCTCGGCGCCGCGGTCGGGGGACGGCTGGCCGAACGGTTCGGCCGTCGCCGGTCGCTGCAGGTCTCCGTGGCGTGGTTCTCGGTCTTCTCGCTGCTGAACGCGGCCGCGTTCGACGCTGCCACGCTGTTCCTGACGCGGATCGCCACCGGCATCGGGCTGGGGGCGATGACGGTCATCGCGATCACCTACCTGGCCGAGCTGGCACCGGCCGCGCAGCGCGGCAGGCTCCAGTCGATCACGCTCGCCGTCGGCCTGCTGGGCATCCCGGCGATGTCGTTCTTCGCCCGCGGGGTCATCGGTCTCGGCCCGGACGCCTGGCGGCTGGTGTTCGTCTTCGGCGGGCTCGGGCTGCTGCCGTTCCTGCTGATCACGCGGCTGCCGGAGTCGCCTCCGTGGTTGCTCGCGCACGGGCGCGCCGCCGAGGCGGAGCGGGTGGTCGAGGCGATCGAGACCGAGGTGGGGCGGCGGCACACCCTGGCTCCGGTGGTCGAACCGGAGCCGGCCGGACCCACCGGCCGGGCGAGCGTGCGCGCCCTGTTCCGGGGAGCGCTCGCCAGGCGGACGATCATGCTGATGCTGGTGTGGACGTTCCTCACCCTCAGCTACTACGGGTTCGCCTCCTTCGCGCCGACCCTCCTGCAGGACCACGGGTTCACCGTCACCGCCAGCGTCGGGTACTCGGCCTTCACCACACTCGGCGCGGTGCCCGGCGCGCTGCTGGCCTGGCCGGTCGCCGACCGCTTCGGCCTGCGCGGACCGGTGGCCCTGTTCGGCCTCGTGTTCGCGGCCTGCGGCCTCGCCTACGGCCTGACCTTCCAGCCCGCGGCGATCATCGTGTTCGGCATCCTCGTCGCGGCGCTGAACCAGACGCTGGTGGCGCTGATGTACTCCTACACGCCCCGGCTGTTCCCGATCGACGTCCGCGCCACGGGCACCGGGTTCTGCTACGGCGTCGGCCGGGTGCTGAACGCGCTGGGGCCCCTGGTCGTGGGGCAGATCTATCTCTCGTTCGGTTACGTGCCGGTCTTCGTCTTCATCGGGGCCTGCGGCGCGATGATCACGGTCTCGGTCCTGCTGCTGGCGCCCACCAAGCGCCGCATCGAGGCCTACGGCGACACCGACGCCCGGCTGCCTGCCGGGCCCGCCCACCCGGCCACGGCGACCTGAGCCCGGCGCTACTCGGACAGGCCCGGCAGGTCGAGCACGTGCCCCCGGGTCCATGTCGACCCGCAGCGCGGGCACCGGTAGTCGCCGTGGAGCCGCCCCTCGGCCACCACGGCAGCGTGCGGCGCGGGCGTCGGAAGCTGCCCGCAGCACTCCACACAGGCGTCGGCATAGGGCAGAGCAGCAGCCATCGCACCCACCAGGTCGAGCCACCGCTCCTGCCCCAGTGCGCCGTCCTCACGGCGGATCGCCCGCTCCAGCGCGTCGAGTGCCCTGCTCGCCTCGACGTACTCGGGGAGCTGGGCGATCGACGCGTGGTCGAAACAGGTGACGCCCGTGGGGTTGTCGGCGGTGATGCGCGGGGTCATGAAGCTAGGCCTCCAGGCAGGAACGACGGGTGCATCTGGTCTTTCCGTTGCTGTGCCCGTGGCGTTACTGTCTGTCGCCGACTGGTTCATCCAGAGCAGCAGTCTGCGCCGGATGCCCGCACCCCCGGGAGCGCTCCCGGCCGTCCCTGGCCAGCCATTCCCGGCCGAGCAGGACGAAGAGAGCGATCTCGATCGGAGCCCCCGCGTAGTACATGACCTGGGCCGCGGTCATCGCCTGATCAGCAGCGACACCCGCGGGAGGGTCGGCGTACACGAGCTTGGCGAGAACGTTGTGCGCCGCGACGGCGAGCACGAGCACCGCGGCCCGGACGGCGAGCCCGGCCCGGTGGGGGGCAGGGTCCGGGCCGACGAGCGAGAAGGTGACCAGGAGGCCGGCGAGCAGCACGTGCGCGTGCACGACCAGGTGCAGGAGCGGCTGCTGCATGCTCGCCTCGTACAGACCGGTCCGGTAGAGCACGTACAGGCCCCCGACCGAGAGCGTCGCCGCGACGACGGGGTGGGTCAGCACCACGAACGGGCGGGACCGGAGCAGCCGCGTGAGCGTGCGCGCCCACTCTGCCGGGAGGGCCCGCAACGCCAGTGTCACCGGCGCGGCCGACACGATCAGCAGCGGGGCCGCCATACCCGACAGCACGTGCCCGACCATGTGGAAACGGAAGTCGGTGGCCGCCCGGTCCGCGAGCGGGCCGGCCAGCGGGGCCGTCGCGACGGCCACCCCGATCAGGAACAGCACGGTCCGGCCGACCGGCCACTGCCTGCCGCGCCGCCCAGCCCGACGGTCGTGTGGCCGTGATGGCCCGTCATGCGCCGGCCGCCGCGCCGCGCGCCGTCCGCTGTGTCGTGACGATCAGGACGAGGCCGATGACGAGCAGGATCGCGGCGACGACGTTCCAGGTCAGGTCGTAGGGGACGAGGTCGACCGCGTAGCGGATCTGGTGCAGTCCGAGGACCTTGTGCTGGACGAGACCGTCGTAGAGCTGGAAGAACCCGGCGCCCGTCAGCAGCCCGGCCCAGAAGCGCCGTGACCAGAACGCCCGGTCACGGCGCAACGAGCTGACGAGCACGAGGCCGGCGACGGTGGCGAACCAGCTGAACGCGTGGAACAGGCCGTCCGACACGAGCCCGACCTCGGGGGTCGCCCGGTCGTAGAAGTGGTGCCAGTGCAGGATCTGGTGGAACACCACCTCGTCGACGAACGCGACCAGCCCGAGGCCGAGCAGGAGCCCGGCGGCGAGGTTACGGCCCGGCCGGGCCACCCTGGTCACTCCTTGTTGAGCTTGTCCTGCACCATGCCCGCGGTCTTCTCGATGCTGTTCGGCAGTTCGGTCGTGCCGTAGAACCGCGAGTCGGCGTGGGTGGGTGGCGGCATCGGGGCCGTGGTGGTCGGCCCGTCGTGGTAGGTGAACTCGCCCTTGCCGTCGGGGCTCGGTCCGCTGGCCCAGCTGCCCTCGGCGGCGGTCTTGCCGTCGCTGAAGTTCAGGTACTGGTAGGAGACCTGCTGGTACTCCTTGCTCTGCGGGAAGTTGCTCGGTGTGGGCATGAGCTCGTAGCCCTCCTCCTGCAGTTCCCGCGCGGCCGCAGCCCACTGGTTCTGGTGCATCGTGTCGCGCGCGATGAGGAAGGACAGCAGGTCGCGCACGCCGTGGTCGTCGGTCATGTGGTACATCCGGGCGGCCTGGGTGCGGCCCTGCATCTCGGCATTGGCGTTGGCGGTGAAGTCGGCCAGGAGGTTGCCGCTGGCCGTGATGTAGGAGCCCTGCCACGGGTTGCCGTTGCTGTCGACCGGCCGCGCGCCCGCGCCCGCCACGATCGCGTGCTGGACGTCCATGCCGCCCACGATGGCCGCCACGGTCGGGTCGTCCTGCAGTGCCTTGCCGGTGACTCCGACCGGGGCCTTCTCGAGCAGCTGCGCGATCATCGTCGCGAGCATCTCCACGTGCCCGATCTCCTCGGCCGCAATACCGAACACGAGGTCGCGGTACTTTCCGGGGATGTGCATGTTCCAGCCCTGGAACATGTACTGCAACGCGACGGTGATCTCCCCGTACTGGCCGCCGAGGAGCTCCTGCAGCTTGCGGGCGAACACGGCGTCGGGCTGGTCAGGGGTGGCTTTGAACTGCAGTTCCTGGCGATGGAAGAACATCGTGCTCCCTCTGGGGATGGCTCGGACCACACTCGTACGGGCCGTGGGTGCCCGGCCGTGGCGCGGCAAAACAGGCATTGGGGAAGAGATCTGGGATCCCTCGATCGGTCGTACCGATCGAGGTTCATGACCTCGTCCGTTCCCAGGCGGCCCCGAGGTGGTCCTTCAGCTGGATTTCCTCCGGGGTGCATCGTCAGCGCGGAGCCACGCTCGCGGGCGTGAAGCGGGCCGGACCGCGACGACCGAGGGGTGTCAGTGCGCCCTGATCCCGCTGTGGTCCCTCGCCCGTGATCAGGATGCGGCCGAGGTGGCCGGTGTGGGGGGCGGTTCCATGGCCGACGAGGGCCGCCCCACCAGGAACGACAGGCCGACCACGACGATCGAGATGACCGCTGCGACAAGGAACGCCGCGTGGGTGCCGACGGCGTCGATCGCTCCGGTCGGATCCGCGGACCCGAGCGTCATCACGGTGATGAACAAAGCCGTGCCGGCTGCGCCGGCCACCTGCTGCAGGGTGGTGACGATCGCGCTGCCGTGGGAGTAGAGCTCGCCGGGCAGCGATCCCAACGCGTCGGTCATGAGGGGGGTGAACATCAGCGACAGTCCGACCGTGAGCACCACGTGGATGGCGATGATCATCCACAGCTGCGATTCCGCGCCGAGCGTGGTGAACAGCCACAGGGCGACGCACAGCACCATCGCGCCCGGTACGACGAGCGGGCGTGCGCCGAACCGGTCGAAGAGCCGCCCGACCACCGGTCCCAGCAGCCCCATGACCAGGCCGCCCGGAAGCAGCGCCAGACCGGTGGCGAGAGTGGTGGCCCCGAGCACGCCCTGCAGGTAGAGCGGCAGCAGGATGAGCGCGCCGAACAGCGCCATCATGCTGATCATGACGAGGATGATCGCCACGACGAACGGGCGGTGGGAGAAGGGGCGCAGGTCGAGCAGGGCCCGGTTGTCAGCTTGCAGCCGGAGCTGGCGCGCCACGAAGACGACCAGCGCGATCGCCCCGATCACGATCGGGATCGCCGGCGTGAGCCTCGCTTCGCCGCGCATGGCGTCGCCGATGCTGCTGAACCCGTAGAGCAGGCCGCTGAACGCCACGGCCGAGATCAGGGCCGAAGCCACGTCGAGGGGCACCCGGCGGGTGTCGGCCGGAATCCGCAAGAGGGCGGCGCCGATGGCAAGGGCGATCGCCGCGATGGGGAGCACGATCCAGAACATCCAGCGCCACCCGAGCGCGCCCAGGATCAACCCGGACACAGTAGGACCGATCGCCGGGGCGACCGCGATGACGATCGTGATGGTGCCCATCGTGCGGCCTCGTCGATCGGCCGGCACCAGTCTCATCACCGTGGTGATCAGCAACGGCACCATGACGGCGGTGCCCGTGGCCTGCACGACCCGGCCGATCAGGAGCACCGGGAAACCTGGGGCGAGCGCTGCGATCAGGATGCCCGTGGTGAACAGCGACATCGCCGCGAGGTAGATCGACCGCGGCGGGAATCGCTGCAGCAGGTATCCGGTGGTCGGGATGACCACGGCCATCGTGAGGAGGAAGCCGCTGGTGAGCCACTGCGCGGTGCTCGCGCCGATCTCGAGGTCGGCCATGAGCGCCGGCAGCGCCACGCTCATGATCGTCTCGTTGAGGATCATGGCGAACGCCGATCCCACCAGCAGTGCGATCACGACCATGGCGCCCGGCGGCGGATCGGCGGACTCCGCTGTCGACAGCGCCGTCGCGTCCGTGGACGCGGCCGCTCCGCCCGTCGAGCCATGTTCTTCGGCAGTCACACTTTCTCCGTTCACGTCGGTTCCCCCCGGCCGCCCGCATCCCCTGGTGGCGGTACCGCTGAGAATAGAACTGTCAGCGATCGGACCGTCGCGGTGTGTACCTGGTTCGGGGAGTCGGCGCGCCAAGCCCTGCAGCAGCACAACGTAGAGTTCGCGGCACCCGCAGTCATCTCGATAACGCACTCCGCTGCCGGATACGGGAGGTCGCGGCATGACGTCCTCAGGCGTGCACCTGCGGGAGATCACCGACGACAACCGCGACATCGTCTGCGCGCTGCGGGTCCGAGGTGACCAGGAGCAGTTCGTCGCCTCGGTGGCCACCTCGCTCGACGACGCGGCCGACGAGCCCGAGGAGAATCCCTGGTACCGGGCCGCATATTGCGATGGCGAGCCGGTCGGCTTCGTGATGCTCTCGTGGAACGTTCCGGACGATCGTTCCGGAGTCGGGAAGTACTACCTGTGGCGGCTGCTCATCGACGAGCGCCACCAGGGGCGCGGGATCGGCCAGGAGGTGCTGACGCAGATCGTCGACCTGGTTCGAGCCGACGGCGCCACCGAGCTGTACACCAGTTACGAGCCGGGCGAGGGCGAACCGTGGCCCTTCTACCAGCGGTTCGGTTTCGAGCCCACGGGCGAGGTCGACGACGGCGAGATCGTCCTGCGGCTCACGCTGTCCGCTCGGTGAGCGCGGGGGTGGATCAGGTGAGGTCGTACCGGTCGAGGTTCATGACCTTGTCCCACGCGGCCACGAAGTCCGTGACGAACTTCTCCCGCGCGTCGTCGCACGCGTAGACCTCCGCGACGGCCCGCAGCTCGGAGTTCGAGCCGAAGACGAGGTCGACGCGACTGCCGGTCCACCTGATCTCGCCGGTGGCGCGGTCGCGGCCCTCGAAGGTCTCCGCGGCCTTGGACGTCGGCGTCCATTCCGTGCCCATGTCGAGCAGGTTCACGAAGAAGTCGTTGGTCAGCGTCCCGGGAGCCGAGGTGAAGACGCCCAGCGGGGACCGCGCGGAGTTCGCGCCCAGCACCCGCAGGCCACCCACGAGGACGGTCATCTCGGGCGCGCTCAGGGTCAGCAGGTTCGCGCGGTCGACCAGCAGGTACTCCGCGGGTAGCCGGTTGCCCTTTCCGCGGTGGTTGCGGAACCCGTCCGCGTCCGGCTCGAGCGCGGAGAAGGACTCCACGTCGGTCTGCTCCTGCGAGCAGTCCATGCGTCCCGGGGTGAACGGGACCCGGACGTCGTGGCCTGCGGCCTCGGTCGCCTGCTCGACGGCGGCGCACCCGCCGAGCACGATCAGGTCGGCGAGCGAGATCTTCGGGCCCCCGGTCCGGGCGCCGTTGAACTCCTCCTGGATCCCTTCCAGAGTGCGCAGCACCTGCGCCAGCTCGTCGGGGTCGTTGACCTGCCAGCCCCGCTGCGGCTCGAGGCGGATGCGTGCCCCGTTCGCCCCACCGCGCTTGTCGCTGCCGCGGAACGTCGAGGCCGACGCCCACGCGGTGGAGACGAGCTGGGCGACCGTCAGCCCGGAGGCGAGGATCCGGCTCTTGAGTACGGCGATGTCCTCGTCCCCGACCAGCTCGTGGTCCACGGCGGGGATCGGGTCCTGCCAGATCAGCTGCTCCCGGGGGACCAGCGGACCGAGGTAGCGCTGGATCGGCCCCATGTCGAGGTGCGTCAGCTTGAACCAGACCCGGGCGAACGCGTCCGCCAGCTGGTCCGGGTTCTCCAGGAAGCGCCGCGCGATCGGTTCGTAGACCGGGTCGAACCGCAGCGCGAGGTCCGTGGTCAGGACCGTCGGGGCGTGTGTCGTCGACGGGTCGTGGGCGTCGGGCACGGTGCCGGCCCCGCCGCCGTCCCTCGGAATCCACTGCCACAGACCGGCGGGGCTCAGCTCCACGTCCCACTCGAAGCCGAAGAGGGTCTCGAGGAAGCTGTTGTCCCACGTCGTCGGGGTGGGTGTCCACGTGCCGTCGAGCCCGCTGGTGATGGTGGCGGCGCCCGTCCCGGTGCCGTACGTGCACTTCCACCCCAGGCCCTGCTCCTCGATGCCGGCGCCCTCGGGTTCGGGGCCGAGGTAGCGCTCCGGGTCGGCCGCGCCGTGGGTCTTGCCGAACGTGTGGCCGCCCGCGATGAGCGCGACGGTCTCCTCGTCGTTCATCCCCATGCGCCGGAACGTCTGGCGGATGTCCCGGGCCGACGTGTAGGGGTCGGGGACCGTGTTCGGGCCCTCCGGGTTGACGTAGATGAGGCCCATCTGGGCGGCGGCCAGCGGCTTCGCCAGATCCCGGACGCCGGTGTGGCGCTCGTCGCCGAGCCAGGCGCGCTCGGGGCCCCAGTAGACGTCCTCGTCGGGCTCCCAGACGTCCGCCCGGCCGCCGGCGAAGCCGAAGGTCGTGAAGCCCATCGACTCCAGGGCGCGGTTGCCCGCGAAGACCATCAGGTCGGCCCACGAGATCTTGCGGCCGTACTTCTGCTTCACCGGCCACAGCAGCCGGCGCGCCTTGTCGAGGTTGCGGTTGTCGGGCCAGCTGTTCAGCGGCGCGAAGCGCTGCATGCCGGCGCCCGCGCCGCCCCGCCCGTCGTGGCTGCGGTAGGTCCCGGCGCAGTGCCACACCATCCGGATCACGAGCGGCCCGTAGTGGCCGAAGTCGGCGGGCCACCACTCCTGCGAGGTCGTCAGCACCTCGTCGATGTCGCCGGCGAGGGCATCGAGGTCAAGGGTCCGGAACTCTGTGGCGTAGTCGAAGTCCTCGCCCAAGGGGTTGGCCGCGGCCGGGTGCTTCCGGAGGATCCTCAGATCGAGCTGGTCGGGCCACCAGCCACGGTTGCTCCCGCTCCCGGGCGGCCGACCGTCAGCAGCGGCCGAGGCGTGGATGCCGAGGCCCACGCTCTTGTCGTATGTCTTGTACACGTCTGCCATGGTGGAGAACCGCCCTTGGTCCATCCCTGACACCGACGGCATGCGCGCGGCGGCTGCGTCGGTCGTCCTGTCTCGTCAGTCGTTCCCCGGGTGGGTCACTGACCGGCATTCACCACCCTAAATACCCTGCGGCGCCGCGTCATGTCGTTCACGGTCTCCTCCACGAACCCCGTGCGGGCGCGGGACCAGCGGAAGGTCCCCGGCCCGCGAGTCCGCGTTGGCGGCCTCGACGGCCCGGGCGACCAGGTCGTGGTCGGGCGAGAGGTGGCAGACCGGGTCGGTACGGGCGGCGTCGCCGGTGAGCTGGAAGGCCTGGCAGCGGCACCCGCCGAAGTCCAGCTCCCGCCGGTCGCAGCTGCGGCAGGGATCCGGCATCCAGTCCGTTCCCCGGAACGCGGTCATCACCGGCGACTCGGCCCAGATCCGCTCCAGCGGGTCCTCGCGCACGTTGGCCCGCGGCAACGGCAGGGACTGGGCAGCAGGACAGGGCAGCACGTCGCCGTTCGGCGTCACGGTCAGCTGCCGGGAGGCCCAGCCGCCCATGCAGGGCTTCGGGTAGCGGCTGTAGTAGTCGGGGATGACGTAGATGACGTCCATGAGGTCGCGCAACCGGTCGCGGGCGGCCCGCACGACGAGCTCGGCCGCTTCGAGCTGCTCCCGGCTCGGCAGCAGCGCGTCGCGGTTGCGCCAGGCCCAGCCGTAGTACTGGGTGTTGGCCAGCTCCACCCGGTCGGCGCCCATCTCCTCGGCCAGCCGCAGCACGTCGGCGACGCGGTCGATGTTCTGCCGGTGCAGCACCACGTTCATGGTGAGCGGCCAGCCCAGCTCCTTGACCACGCCCATGGCCTCGATCTTGCGCCGGAAGGACGGGGTGCCGGCGATCCGGTCGGACACCGCCGGCTCGTCGGCCTGGATGCTGACCTGCACGTGGTCCAGGCCGGCGGCCAGCAGCTGCTCGGCCTTCTGCCTCGAGAGGCCGAGTGCGCTGGTCACGAGGTTGGAGTAGAGGCCCAGATCATGGGCGGTTGCCACGATCTCCACCAGGTCGCGCCGCAGCAGCGGTTCGCCGCCGGACAGGTGGCACTGCAGGACCCCCAGGTCACGGGCCTCCACCAGCACCCGTCGCCACTCGTCCGTGGTCAGCTCGTCGGAGTAGTCGGCCATGTTCAGCGGGTTGGAGCAGTACGCGCAGGCCAGCGGGCAGCGGTAGGTGAGCTCGGCCAGCAACCCGAAGGGGCTATCCATCGGTGTTCTCCCCACTCCGGGGAAGCTCCACGCAGCGCCGGGCGACGAGCTGGGTCAGGTACCGCCGCACCTCCTCGTCGGGGACGGTCCGGTACCGCGCGCCCAGCTCGGCCACGATCTCGGCCACGGTGCGCCGCCCGTCGCACAGCTCGAGGATGCCGGCGCCGGTGGCGTTGAGCACCACCACCGTCTCGGGGAGCAGCAGGATGGGCTTCTGCCGGGTCGGGCAGAAACCGAGCCGGACGTGGCGCGCCAACCGCGGCCGGTCCGAGCCGGACACCCCGACGCGGGGTCGGGCCGCGGTTCCGGCTCGGGTCGGCTCCATGGCGATCACTCCGGGTAGGCCTGGTCGATGGCGTCCATCAGGCTCCACAGGACGTCGCACTTGAACGACAGCGCGTCGACGGCACGCGCCTGGGACTCGGCGGACAGGCAGTGCTCGGTGACCACCTCCATGGCGTGCTCGCAGTCGCGCGGGGCCTGCTCGAGGCGGGCGCGGAAGTAGGCGAGACCCTCGGGGTCGATCCACGGGTACCACCGCTCGAACGCGGCCAGCCGTTCCGCCATCAGGTCCGGGGCGAACAGCTCGGTGAGCGAGGACGCCACCGCCTCTACCCACGGGCGGGTCCGGGTGAAGTTCACGTAGGCGTCGACCGCGAACCGCACCCCGGGGACCAGGTGCCGGTGGTCGCGGATCTCCTCGCGGGTCAGCCCGGCGGCCTCGCCAAGGCGTAGCCACGCCTCGATGCCACCTTCGCCTGCCGCGGTGCCGTCGTGGTCGACGATCCGGCGGATCCAGCGGCGGCGGACGTCGACGTCGGGGCAGTTGGAGAGGATCGCCGCGTCCTTGCGGGGGATGTTCTCCTGGTAGTAGAAGCGGTTGGCCACCCAGCCCTGGAGCTGCCGGGGGCTCAGCAGGCCGGCGTTCATCCGGACGTGGAACGGGTGCTGGTCGTGGTAGCGCCGCGAGTGCGCCCGCAGCGTCTCGACGAAGTCGTCGGCGCCGGCTCTCGTCGTTCCGGTCGTTGTCGTCACGGGCCCTGTACCTCGATCTCGAGGCCGTCCATGGCCACCTGCATACCGCTGTCCTCCACAATGCGCCGCTCGGGCGCGTCCTCCAGCAGGATCGGGTTGGTGTTGTTCATGTGCACGAAGATCGTCCGCCGCACGCCGAGCGACGGGAGCTGCGCCAGGCTGCCGTCCGGGCCGTCGATGGGCAGGTGGCCCATCTCCCGGGACGTCTTGCCGGCCAGGCCGAGCCGCATCAGCTCGTCGTCGCGCCAGCAGGTGCCGTCGATCAGCAGGCAGTCGCAGCCCGCGATCTCCGATCGGAGCGCGGGCGTCAGGGACTGCACCCCCGGCAGGTACACCAGCGTGCCCCCGCTGCGGTCGTCGGTGAGCCGGTAGCCCACGACGCGGCCGTCGTCCACCCCGGTCCCGAAGCGGGCCCGCTTGGTGGTGGGCACGTCGAACGCCCGGCAGGACAGCCCGTCGGCCAGAACGAAGCCGGCGCCGGGGACCACCGTCCGCCACTCGACCGGGCAGTAGCGCTCGAGCGTGCGCAGGATCCCCGAGCCGTCGGACAGTGTCTTGTGCACCGCGGGGGTGGCGTACAGCCGCACGGCGCCGGCCTCGCGCAGCAGGAGCAGGCCCAGCGTGTGGTCCAGCTCGGCGTCGGTGAGCAGCACCCCCTCCAGCGGCGTCTCCCGCCGGCCGTGCGGGTGCAGGCCGGGGAAGGCCTCGATCTGGGCGCGGATGTCCGGCGAGGCGTTGACGACGAACCACCGGTTGCCGTCGGCGCTCACCGCGACCGACGACTGCGTGCGCGGTGGGGCGGCCCCGGAGCGGACGGCGGCACACACCGGGCAGCCACAGTTCCACTGCGGAGAACCACCCCCCGCCGCCGAGCCCAGCACCCGCAGCAACACCCTCGGCACTCCATCTGTGGTCGGTCCGAGCCGGTGGAGGGGCGCCGCACCGAGGTCCGGCGCCGCCCCACGTCCCGCCCAGGAGCGCGCTGAACGACCGGAGTCGTTCAGCACCCTCCTAGTCCTCCATCTGAGCGATGTACATGGTCACCTCGGGTGCGACGCCGATCTCCTCGAACTCCGGCGTCTCCCACACAGCGAGCTGAGACTCCACGGATTCACCTCCTCTCGGCTGATTCCGGCAGGTTCCCGTCATAACGCTATGACGATTCCTCCGGCAGCGCGAAGGCGATCAAGGCGCTTCCGTGACCCGCACCGAGCATTCCGGGGAGGAATCCCTCGGCCCAGCCGCCCCAACCGACCGGCACGGCGACGTACTGCTTGCCGTCGACGCTGAAGGTGGTCGGACTGCTGTGGTGGCCGCTGCCGCACTGGAACTGCCACAACTGCTCCCCGGTGCTGGCGTCGAGCGCGACGAACTCACCGGAGGGCTTCCCGGCGAACACCAGGTCGCCGCCCGTGGCCAGCACGGACGCGCACATCGGAAGATCGTTGCGGTAGCGCCACTTCTCCTCGCCGTCGGCATCGAACGCGCTGATGGACCCCGCCATGTCATCGATGTCCACCTGAACGCCCGCGCCCCAGTACGGGATGCTTTCCTTGAACTCCCGGCGGCGGCGGGTGGCCGTTGCGCCGGTGTCCTGGACCGGGACGTAGAAGAGCTCGGTCCTCGGGCTGTAGGCCGCGTGCGTCCATTCCTTGGCGCCGGCCGGGCCCGGGTAGAAGTGGACCGGGTCCCCCTCCTTCTCGGGGTACACCTTCGCCGTCACCTGGCCGTCCCGCGTGATCGCTCCCCAGGTGATGCGGTCCACGAAGGGGGTGATCTGGACCAGTTCGCCGTTCGTGCGATCGACGACGAAGAAGTAGCCGTTCTTGTCGAAGTGGCCGAGCAGCTTGCGCCCCTTCGACTCGAACAGGATGCACTCCGCGATGCTGTCGTAGTCCCACAGGTCGTGCGGGGTGCACTGGTAGTGCCACTGGATCTGGCCACTGTCCGCGTCGACGGCGACGATGCTGTCGGTGTAGAGGTTGTCGCCCTCGCGGACCTCGCCGTCGAAGTCGGGCGCCGGGTTGCCGGTGCCCCAGTACAGCAGGTTGGTCTCCGGGTCGAAGGTGCCGGTGAGCCAGCAGTTCGCACCACCACGCGCCCAGGCCTCACCGTCGGCGGGCCAGGTCTCCGAGCCGGGCTCCCCGGGCTTGGGCACCATGTAGCAGCGCCAGCGGTGCTCCCCGCTCTCGACGTCGAACGCGTCGAGGTGACCGCGTACGCCGAACTCCCCGCCCGAACTCCCGACGATGACCATGTCCTTCACGACCAGCGGCGCGCACGTGGCGCTCTCCCCGGCTCGCACGTCCCCGTAGGTCTTGTCCCAGACCCGCTTGCCGTTGGTGGCGTCGAGCGCGATCACGTGCGCGTTCGCCGTGACGAAGAAGACCTTGCCCTGCGCCACCGCGACGCCACGGTTCACGTTCCCGCAGCACAGTGAGACGTCGTAGGGGATCGCGTGCTTGTACCGCCAGATCTCCACGCCCGTCTTGGCGTCGAGGGCCCATACCCAGCCGTCCCAGCCGGCGACGAACATGACTCCGTCGACGACGATCGGGGCGGCCTCGAACGAGTAGGTCGACGCACCCGCGATCATGCCGGTCGTGCCGGCCTGGAAGATCCACGCGGGGCGGAGATGCTTGACGTTCTCCGTGTTGATCTGGTCCAGCGGGCTGAACCGCTGCCCGTTGTAGGTGCCGTAGTAGGTGAGCCAGTTGTGGGGCTCCGAGGCGGCGTTGCGGATGCGCTCGTAGGTGACGTCGGCGACCACCGGCGGCGCGACCTCCGCCCCTGGGGTCTTGTAGTTCAGCGTTGCCTGGTTGACTGCCTCACCCGCGTCGACGTATTCGACGGTCATGTCCTGCTCCTTTTTACGGTCGCGGCTGTTCGGGGCGGTCGAGGCGGGCCTCCGGCGGAACTTCCCCCAGCACGACGATCGCGCCGGTCAGTCCCCGTCCCTCGTCGTTGCCCGTGGGTGAGCTGAACCAGTAGTAGCCCGGGCCGTCAAGGTTGAGGGTCGCCCGTCCGCGTGAATGGTTCACCAACCAGATGAATTTCCTGTCGCCATTGTTCGGCAACAGCGCGCAGTGCGTGTTCAGGTCGTCGTTGATGAGCTCGAGCTCGAGATCACCTCCGTGTGGCAGGACCAGAACCGACGGATCCCAGCACAGTTCGTCAGGGTTGATCCGAATTGTGGCCTGCATGGTGCCATTGGCTCGCTCGGTTGCCTGGCCGACGTTTCCGGTGGCCAACAATCGACCGATGGTCGCCCTGTTCTGTTCTTTCAATCCGAGCTTGTCGAGCAGATCGGATCGATCCCCAGCAGTGGTTGTCATACCCCTCACCTTCCGGAGCGCCCTAATTCAAATTGTGAACGCTATCACAGCGGTATATAGCGGTCAAGCCCCCGAAGGTCCTTCAATTTGATTAACCGTGCGGCGTTTCCGCGACCTGTGGGCGGGGTACGCGCGGCGCAATGATCAAATAGCGATCTGGCGGTTTGATCAATTACCTGCGGAGCGATTCGATCAATTTCCAGGGCCGTGATCTGATCCATTTCGCCCACTGCGCCGGGCGAGGGTGTGGCAGGTGGAGGACGGTCGCTGTCGGCCGTACGCCGAGCCGCTCGACGAGGCGGAGGATGCCGCGCACGTGCTGCTCGGCCGGGTTCGCTCCGGGTGGGTGGGTGGCGGTCCGAGCCGGCGACCGGGCACGCCCGCCCGGCGCCGGGTCCCGTGTCCGCAGGTTCGTCGGAGCGACTTCCGGTGCCCGGGTCGCGAAAGATCGCAGGAATTCCCCCGGTGCGCCCAGCCGTCGGGCGAGCCGCTCGACCGAGCCTCCTCCAATAGTGCGCAGAATAGTCCGGCGACCCAGCCGTGCGTGACTCTCGACACTGGCCGCCAACGGTCTCCGGACGGCCCGGCGGCGCCTCCCGCGAAGGACTACTCTCGATAGCGCGGCTCTTTCCGGCCCACTCGAACGGATCCTTTTCTCGCCCCGCAGGAGTTCCATTGTCCGTACGCGATCGCGGCCGTCTCGTCGTGCCGCCCCAGCCCCA
The DNA here is from genome assembly GCF_012911925.1 of Pseudonocardia xinjiangensis. GTDB lineage: Bacteria > Actinomycetota > Actinomycetes > Mycobacteriales > Pseudonocardiaceae > Pseudonocardia > Pseudonocardia xinjiangensis. The sequence goes on from NZ_JAAXKY010000004.1 coordinate 51,094, forward strand.
GGACTTCCCTGGAAGTCCACTCAGTCGGGCGTGGCGGCAGCCGCTGATGCTGGGCCTGTTCCTCCCGCTGCAGACCGGCGGATGGTCGCAGTCGACGCTGCCGCGCGGCACCGACTGGACCTTCGCCTACAACCTGGAGCTCACGCGCCGGGCGGAGGAGTGGGGGTTCGACATCGCGTTCGGCCTCTCGCAGTGGCTGCCCATGGGCGGTTTCGGGGGAGAGACCGGGTACCGGGAGAACTTCCTCGACCCCTTCGTCTCCGCGGTCGCGCTGGCCTCGGCCACCCGGTCGATCCTGCTCCTGGGCACCGTGCACGTCCTCTACGGCCCGTGGCACCCGCTGCATCTGGCCAAGTTCCTCGCCACCGCCGACCACATCTCCGGCGGCCGCTTCGGGGCCAACATCGTCACCGGGTACGCGGGCAACGAACCGGCCATGTTCGGCATGACCCGTCCCGAGCACGACAAGCGTTACGCCATGGCCGACGAGTTCGCCGCCATCTGCGAGGACCTGTGGGCCGGTGCCGACAACCTGACCTTCCACGGTGAGCACTGGTCACTGGAGGAGGCCTACGTGTCTCCGCGGCCCGCGTTCGGCCGGCCGATCCTGGTGTCGGCGAGTGGCTCGCCCGCCGGGTTCTCCTACGCGGCAAAGCACTCCGACATCGTCTTCGTCTCGAGCCCGGCCGGTGAGGACTTCGACACGGCGATCGCCGCGATGCCCGCCCATGTCCGGAGCGTGAAGGACGCGGCACGGGCCGAGGGCCGTGAGGTCCGGGTCGTGATCAACCCGACCATCGTCACCGCACCCACCCGGGACGCCGCCGAGGCCCGGTACCGGGCCATCTCCGACCACGCGGATCTCGAGTCGATCCGGAACTTCACCGGGCGCCATGCCGGGGGCGACAGCCGGTCCTGGCTGGAGCACAGCGCGCGGGGCCGCGCGGTCGGGGGCCACCTGCACGTGGTGGGCTCGCCAGCGGATGTGGCCGACAAGCTGGCCCGGCTGCACGAGTCGGGGATCGACGGGGTCCAGATCACCTTCTACGACTACGTGCCCGAGCTGGAGTTCTTCGGCCAGGAGGTGCTCCCCCTGCTGGAGAAGGCCGGGCTGCGGGTGCCCCGAGAGGCACCCTGACCCGGTCAGCCGGTGGCCTCCGCCAGCCGCGGCCCGATGATCTTGGCGAACGCCTCGACGTCGGTCTGCGGCAGGTCGTAACCGCTCTCGGCGGTGTGCGACGGGAAGAAGAACACCCTGCGCACGCCGGACTCCTCGTGTGCGCGCAGCAGCCGGTCCGCGCAGTACTCCGGCGGCCCGAACAGCCCGAACGCCTCGGACACCCGCTCGGCGAGCTGCGGGGAGAGCGAGCCGGGCTCGTGGTCCTCGGGGATGTCGATCCCCGCCGCGCGCAACCAGCGCAGGTTCGCCACGCTCGGGTAGTTCAGGAACGGCTGCCCGGGCCGGAAGTACCGGCGCGGCCACTCCCGGGCGGTCTCGAAGTCCTCGATCGCCGTGGGCACGATGAAGATCTCCTCCACCGACTCGACCGGACGTCCGGCCCGGGCCGCGCCCGCGCGCACGTGCTGCCGGGCCGCCTCGATCCCGTCGGGGTGCAGGCCGACCATCATCACCACCCCGTCGGCCACCTCCCCGGCGAGCTCCAGCATCTTCGGGCCAGCGGCCAGGATGAAGATCTTCGGCGCGGGCGCCGCCACGTTGTTCATGCGCAGCTCCTGGCCGTCCACCACGGCGGGGCGCCCGGCCAGCAGCTGCCGCAGAGCGGTCACCACCTCGCCGAGCTGCTGGCGCCGGGCCTGCGGCTTGCCCGCCTTCTCGACGGACAGGAACCCGGGCGCGAGGGTCAGCAGGATCCGGCCCGGCGCGATCTCCGCGAGCGAGTTGGCGGTCGCGCCCAGCACGAGCGGGTGCCGGGTGACCGGGTTGGTGGTGGCCGGGTACAGCGTCAGCCGGTGGGTGGCGGCGGCAGCCAGCGTGAGCGCCACGTAGACGTCGCGGCCCGAGTGGTGGTGGTCGTGCACACCGACGCCGTGGAAGCCGGCGTCCTCGCAGGACCGGATGAAGTCCATCAGCTCCGGCAGCGGGCGGCCGACCGGAACGCGGATGTCGACCTCGATTGCCATCGTTCTCCTACTCGTACTGCTGGCTCGAACTGGTGGGTGGGGCGGGACGGGCTGCGGTCAGCCGGGCAGTGGATCGCCCTTGGTCTCGGGGAGGAAGAACACCGCGATCATGCCGATCAGGTAGATCGGCGCGAAGATCGCCGCGGCACGGCCGAAGCCGCCGAGTGCCGTGGCGAGGGTGCCGGTCAGCACCGCACCCACCATTGCGATGTAGCGCGAGCCGCTGAACACCATGCTGATCGCCGTCGCGCGGTGCGCGGTGGAGAACAGCTCGGGGGTGTGCACGGTGTACCAGCTGTAGACGCCGCCGGTGAGGAAGCCCGCCACCAGCTGCAGCCACGTCGCGGCCACGGCGCCGTGCACGGCGAGGAACACGATCGGCACGATCACCAGGCAGCCCACGAAGTAGGCCTGGATCGTGGCCTTGCGGCCCCAGGACTCCGCGAGGAAGCCGAAGGCGATGCAGCCGGCGATCTCGCCCGCGTTGTAGAGCGCCGCCGCCCAGCCGGTGAAGAACGCCACCCGGCCCGGGTCGTGCACGAGGCCTCCCACGAAGCTCGGGAGGTACGAGCTCACGGCCCACCAGCCGCCGGTGATCGCGATCGACACCACGAGCGCGCCCAGGAAGTTGCGCCGCACGCCGGGCCGGAGCAGGTCGGCGATCGAGGTGGCCGAACGCCGGGTGGCCGACCAGAGCGCCGACTCCGGGATGTGCTTGCGGACCAGCAGCACGAGCAGCAGCGGCAGGATGCCGAAGAGGTACATCCAGCGCCACGACAGCTGCAGCGTCGAGCCGAGCAGCACCCACAGCGCCGACACCAGCAACCCGCCGAGCGAGAAGCCGCTCTGCAGCAGGCCCGCACCCTTGGCGCGCCACCGCTGCGGCCACACCTCCTGCAGCAGCGAGGTGCCCACGCCCCACTCGGCCCCGATGCCGACGCCGGTGAGGAACCGGGCGATGCCGAAGATCCACCAGTTGCCGGCCAGCGCGGACAGCGCGGTGAACACGCTGTAGACCACCACCGCGACGATCATGGTGCGGCGGCGGCCGAGGCGGTCGCCGACCATCCCGCCGAGGATCCCGCCGGTGGCCCACCCCGCGAGCGTGATCGCCACCAGGTAGCCCTGGTAGGCGGGGAGGTTGTGCAGCTGGTCGACCGGCAGCAGCTCGGTGAGCGTGGGCCGGGCGGTGATCAGCAGGACGAACGTGTCGTAGCCGTCGGCCACCCAGAACACCAGGGTGAGCGCGAGGATGCCCCACGCGCGGCGGTCGAGCCTGGTCGCCGGCTCCGCGAGCAACGGTGCGGTCATGTCAGATCCGTGAGTCGGCGCGGGTGGCGGGGGCGAACAGCTCGGTCATGTCCGGTGGCGCGGCGACGAGGCCCTGCTCCGCGAGGTACCCGGCGAAGGTGTCGAGTGCCGTCCGGTTCGCGTCGAGCCCGTAGGGCCACGGGTCGGCGCCGAACACCTCCTGCTGACGCTCCAGGGCGTCGAGCAGGAACGGCATGGTGTAGCGCAGCGCGGGCTTGTCCGCCGCGCCGGAGAGGGCGAAGCGTTTGGCCTCGGTGAACGCCTTGTACAGGCTGCGGGCCACCCAGGGGTGCGCCCGGTCCACGTCCGCCCTGACCACGAGCATGTGCATGATCGGGAAGATTCCGGTTCGGGTGTAGTACTCCACCTCGCGCGCCGCGTAGTCGGGCCACAGCCGCCGCACCTGGTCCCCGCTGCGGAACACCGAGGGCACGCGAGGGGCCATCAGCGCGTCGATCGAGCCGTCGAGCAGGGCCTGCGACAGCGTGTTCCCGACGTGCTCGATGCGCACCCAGTCGGGCAGCTCCAGCGCCTGGCGCTCGACGCGTCCCGGCTCCTCCAGCCCGCCGGTGCACCAGACGATGCCGGTGGTGTCCACGTCGAAGTCGTGGTGCAGCAGTGCCCTGGCCCACACCGCGGCCGTCATCTGGTACTCGGGCACGCCGATCCGCTTCCCGGCCAGGTCGCGGGCGTCGGTGATGTCGGAGTCCTTGCGGACGTACAGCGTGGAGTGCCGGAAGCTGCGGGACAGGAACACCGGCACACCGACGAAACGGTCGTCACCGCGCGCGTGGGCGATGGCGTAGCTGGACAGCGACATCTCGGCGGCGTCGAACTCGGCGTTGCCGAGCATCCGCCAGAAACACTCCTCGGGCTCCAGCGTGATGAGGTTCAGGTCGATGCCCTCGGGCCGGACCCGGCCGTCGGCCAGCGGCCAGGTCCGGTCGTAGTCGCCACAGGCGAGCGTCAGGGGAACGCGCGTCATGGTCTTCCTCATTCGTCCAGGTAGGTGCGGATCACCGAGAACCGGAGGTACTCGTCGTTGATGTGCGCCACGGTCACGGCGACGGGCTGCTCGTCGTCGCGGATGTGGGTGTGCCGCAGCCGCAGCAGCGGCTGGGTGGCGGGGATGTGCAGGGTCTGCACCAGCGCGGGGGAGGGCAGCACCGGCCGCACCTCGGCCACGGAGTAGCAGACCGGTGGCCCGAGGTGGGTCTCCACGAACTCGAAGGTGGACCGCCCGGCGTCGCGCTGTTCCGGGTTCTCGCCGAGCAGCGCGGCCGGGACGAGATCCACGCTGTGCACGGCCGGCTCGCCGCCCGCGTCGAAGACCCGTTCGATCTGCAGAGCCGGCGTTCCGGCGGTGAGCTCCAGAGCGGTGGCGTCGTCCGCGCCCAGCTCGACGACGCGCTGGTCCACGATCCGCACCGACGGTTCGTGGCCTGCCCGGCCGAGCAGGTCGACGAAGGCGCCCGCCTCGGCGAGGTTGGCCCCGACGCCGAGCGCGTAGCGGTTGATGAAGGTGCCCCGCCCGTGCAGGCGGCGGATGCGGCCCTCCTGCTGCAGCGCCTGCAGCGCCGACCGCAGGGTCGCCCTGCTCACGCCGAGCGCGGTGGAGAGCTCGGCCTCGGACGGCAGCCGCAGCGTCCCCTTCGCGCCGAGGCGGATCACCACCTCGCGCAGCTGGTCCCGCACCTGGCGGTAGCAGTCGGTGGTGACGGTCTCGAGCTGCAGCACGTCGGCCAGAGCGCTGTCCGTGGTCTTCCTGATGGCCATCAGGTCACCCGTCCGACCGCTCGCCGATCGGTCCGTGGTAGCCGCGGAGCCACTCCACCAGCTCGGCGAGCCTGCCGACGATGTGGTCGTGGTAACGCTTGCCCTTCTCGTCGGACAGGCCGAGCGAGGAGCTGAAGCTGCCGGACGGGGTGAAGACGCGCTGCTCGTCGCCCGACCAGATGATCTCGACGCCGTCCGGGGCGGGGCCGAACAGGTCGTTGCCGACGAACCCGCCGAAGACCTCCTCGAAGTCCACGGAGGCGTCGGTCAGCCGGTCGGTGCGGATCTTGCCGGGATAGCGGTAGTGCACGTGCGAGAGCTCCAGCTCACCGGCGTGGTGCTCGTTGGTCTCCTTGATCGTCGGAGCGCTGGAGCGGGCCAGGTGCAGCGGGTCGGCGACGGCGAAGAGCACCTGCGGGAGCTCCTCGTCGTGCAGCACGCGCACCGCGCTGTTCAGGGCCGGAAGGTTCGAGCCCTTGTGCCCGTTGAGCAGGATGATCCGGTCGAACCCGTGGCGCGCCAGGCTGCGGGCCACGTCGCGGATCAGCAGGGTCAGCGTGTCGGGGCGGATGGTGATGGTCCCGGGGAACGCGCCGTGGTGCGACGAGTCGCCGTACCAGATCGGGGGTGCCACCAGCACGCCCGTGCGCTCGGCCACGTCCTCGGCAAGCGTCATCGCCACGTAGGAGTCGACGCCGAGCACGCCGGCGGGGCCGTGCTGCTCGGTGCTCCCAACGGGCACGATGACGATGCGCTCGTGCTGGAGGTAGGAGTCAACTTCTTCCCAGGTCAGGTCCTGGATCCAGACCGAGGGTCGGTCGGCGGTCATGGCGACTCTCACTTTCGAAGGGTAGACGTCTGACGTCTAACCTAGACTCGCTCGAGGCCGAGAGCGAGGAGTGTGATGGACGGCGCGACCAGCACGGATGAGTCCACCGACGGGGAACGCCGGGCGGTGCGGCTCCGGGTGCCTCCGCTCCTGGGGGCCGCCGTCCTGATGGCGATGAGCGCGGCCGGTCCCGGCTTCATCACCCAGACCGCCTCGTTCACCGTTCTCTACGGTGCCTCGTTCGCCTGTGCGGTGGTGGTGTCGATGCTCATCGACATCGCGGTGCAGATGAACGTGTGGCGGATCCTCGGGATCTCCGGCCAACGGGCTCAGGACCTGGCCAGCAAGGTCTTCCCCGGCGCGGGCCAGGTGCTCACCGTGTTCGTGGTGCTGGGCGCAATCGTGTTCAACATCGGCAACATCGCGGGCGCGGGCCTCGGCCTGCACGACCTGCTGGGCATCGACAGCCGGATCGGGGCCGCGATCAGCGGCTGCCTCGCCATCGCGATCTTCCTCGGCAAGGCGGTCTTCACCGCCGTCGACCGGGTGATGGTGGTGCTCGGCCTCGTCAAGATCTGCCTGATCATCGTCCTGGTGGTGGTCACGGCTCCGCCGGTGGGGCAGGCCGTGGTTGGCGTCGTGGCCCCGCACGGGCTGCCGTTCCTGCCGATCCTCACCCTCATCGGCGGCACGGTCGGCGGCTTCATCACCTACTCCGGGGCCCACCGGCTGATCGACTCGGGCATCACCGGGGCCGACAACGTCTCGCGGATCAACCGCGGGGCACTCACCGGCATCCTCGTGGCGTGCGTGCTGCGGATCGTGCTGTTCCTCGGGTTCTTCGGGGTGGTGGCCACCGGGGTGCACCTCGCCAACGCCAACGACGCGGCGGGCTCGAGCTTCCTGGCCGCGTTCGGCCCGGTGGGTCTGCACCTGTTCGGCCTGGTGTTCTGGGCAGCGGGGATGACCAGCACCATCGGCAACTCCTACACCACCGCGACGTTCCTGCGGTCCTACGCGGCTCCGATCCGGCGGCACATGAACCGCACGGTGATCGTGCTCGTCGCGCTGGCCACCGTCGTGTTCGTCGCCGCCGGGCAGACGCCGCAGTCCATGCTGGTGTTCGCGGGAGCCATCAACGGCCTGGTCCTGCCGATCGGCCTGGCCATCATCCTGTGGGTCGCGCTGCGCCGGCGAGACCTCATCGCCCACCACACGTATCCGAAGGTCCTGCTCGGCGCAGGCGTCGCGGCCTGGCTGTTCACCGCCTACGCCGCGGTGGTGTCGCTGACGTCGATCGGATCGATCTTCCACTGAGGAGCACCATGACGATCCAGGCCCCGACCGGCGCCGCTGACGCCGCCCCCGCCACGATCAGCCCCGCGCAGGCGCGCAGCCGGTTCCGCGCCGGGGCACGGGTGCCCACCGCGGGCTGGGCTCCCGGCTACGCCCAGGCCAACATGATCATCGTCCCGCGGGAGTACGCCTACGAGACGCTGCTGTTCGGGCAGCGCAACCCCAAGCCGTGCCCGATCATCGACGTGACCGAGCCCGGCAGCCCGTACACGGCGCTCGCCGAGGGTGCCGACCTGCGCACCGACCTGCCCGCCTACCGCGTCTGGCGCGACGGGGAGCTGGTCGACGAACCCGACGAGATCACCCGCTACTGGTCCGACGACCTGGTGGCGTTCCTCATCGGGTGCAGCTTCACCTTCGAGACGCCGATGCTCGCCGCCGGCATCGAGGTGCGCCACATCAGCGCCGGGAGCAACGTGTCGATGTACAGCACCAACCGCCCCTGCCGCCCCGCCGGGCGGCTGCGCGGGCCGCTGGTCGTGTCGATGCGGCCCATCGCCGCCGACCGCGTGGCCGAGGCCGTGCGGATCAGCGGCCGGTTCCCGGCCGTGCACGGCGCGCCGGTGCACATCGGCGAGCCGGAGGCACTGGGCATCACCGACCTGTCGAAGCCCGACTTCGGCGACCCCGTGGAGATCCGCGAGGGCGAGGTGCCGGTCTTCTGGGCCTGCGGGGTCACGCCGCAGGCGGCGATCATGACGTCCCGGCCGCCGTTCGCGATCACCCACGCGCCGGGGCACATGTTCATCACCGACGTGCCCGACCACACCTACGCGGTCTGACCGCGGAGGCTCATTCCGGCCAGTCGGAGCCCAGGATCACCTCGACGAAGTCACCACGGCGGAAGCCCGGCACGAAGTGGGCGAGCACGTCGGCGTTCACGGTGCCGAACGTGGTGGCCGGTCGGTCCTTCATGCCGTCGGTGAACGCCGCGAGGATCTCGTTCTTGAAGTTCGGGCGCGGGTGCGCCGCGACGACCGCGGCGCGCTGCGCGTCGGTGATCGCGTCGTAGCCGATCCCGAGCACGTCCAGCTCGACCCCGCGGGTGACCAGCGCGATCTCCGGCGCCATGTGCAGCGGGGTCTCCGGGGTGGTGTGCAGCGCGATGGCGGTCCACACGAGCTCGGCGTGCGAGGCGTCGAGTCCGTGCTCGAGCAGGAACCGGCGCGCCTCGTCGGCCCCGTCGATCTCGAAGCGCTGGTCGGTGCGCCGGTACGTCGTGGTCAGCCCGAGGTCGTGGAACATGGCGCCCACGTAGAGCAGCTCGGGGTCGAACTGCAGTTTCTGCTCCCGGCCCCGCAGACTGGCGAACAGGTAGACCCGCCGGGAATGGTGGTAGATCAACGGAGGTGCCGCCTCGCGCACCAGCTCGGTGGCCTCGGCGACCAGTCGGGTGTCCGGGATCTCGATGTCGGAAATCGTCTCTGTCATGCGTCCAGCATCGTCGGTGGCGGCATCAGGCACCATGTCGTCAGGGACGGGACAACCACAGATCCGGACACGGGCGGAGGACGGGGCGTGGCACCACATCGGGTCGGGATCCTCGTGTTCGACGGGGTGACCATGCTCGACGTCAGCGGTCCGGCCGAGGTGCTGGGAAAGGCATGCCAGTTCGGCTCGTCCTACGAGGTCGTCCTGCTCTCCCCGCGCGGGGGCGACGTGCAGACCTCGGCCGGGCTGCGGCTCGGCCCCACGACGGCCGCCCACGAGGTAGGCGCGTTGGACACCGCGATCATCGCCGGCGGCGACCGGCTGCCGGTGCAGCTCATCGAGGAGGAGCTGCTCGCCGCCGCCCGGCTGGTCGTCTCGGCGGCGGGCCGGGTGGCGTCGGTCTGTACGGGGGCGTTCGTGCTGGCCGCGCTCGGGGAGCTGGACGGGCGCCGCGCCACCACGCACTGGCGCCACGCGGAGCGCCTGGAGCGGCGGTACCCGAAGGTGCTCGTCGAACCCGACGCGATCTTCGTGGCGGACGGCGAGGTGGTGACCTCGGCCGGGGTGAGCGCCGGCATCGACCTCGCGCTGGCACTGGTGGAGCACGACGAGGGCGCGGAGGTGGCGCGGCAGATCGCCCAGGAGCTCGTGGTCTTTCTGCAGCGACCGGGGGGCCAGTCCCAGTTCTCCGTGGCCACCACCACGCCCGTGCCCCGGAGCGCGCCGATCCGGGCACTGCTCGCCACCGTGGTCGCCGCCCCGGACGGCGACCACTCGCTCACGGCGATGGCCGCCGCCATCCCGACGAGCACCCGCCACCTGGCGCGCCTGTTCCAGGACGAGGTGGGCACCACCCCGGCGCGCTGGGTGGAGCGCACCCGGTTGGAAGCGGCTCAGCGGCTCCTGCTCGAAGGTCACAGCATCACCGCTGCCGCCCGGCGCAGCGGTCTGGGCAGCGACGAGTCCCTGCGCCGTGCCTTCGGCAGGCACCTCGGCATCACCCCGACCGAGTACCGGCAGCGGTTCGCCAGCACACGGCGGCAGCCGAGCCGGCCGTGAGCGATCACGACGGCTGATAGCCGCCAGCGGGGCACCGGTCCGGCCGGACAACATCAGCGAGTGACCACGACGACGACCGCGTTCCGGATCCACACCGTTCCCGACGAGGTCCTGCACAGCGCGCGGAACAGCGGGGCCGATGCCTTCGGCACTCCCGTCGAGCATGTCACCGCGGAAGGCGACGAACCTCTGCGATGCTGCCTGCGCGACGCCCGGCCCGGCGAGGAAATGATCCTCTTCGGCTACGAGCCGCCGATCCCGTCCAGCCCCTACCGCGAGATCGGGGCGGTCCTCGCCCACGCCGAGCCCTGCGCCGGCCCCGACAGCCTCGAGCGCTACCCGCCGGACTGGTACGGCCGCCCCCAGGTCCTGCGCGCCTACGACCACCGCGGCTGGATCCACGCCGCCACGACGGACCACGACGGCCGGCACCCCGAGGCGCTGATCGCCGCACTGCTCGCCGAGCCCGGTGTGGCGCAGATCCACAGTCGCAACAGGAACTGGGGCTGCTGGATGTTCACCATCACCCGAGCGGAGTGACCCCCCGGGCGGCGCGCGGTCAGGCCCAGCTGGGGTTGTCGGCCGGTTCCTTCACGGTGACGTTGAGGCGGTTGAAGAAGTTGATCGTGGCGATCATCAGGACGATGCCGGCGAGCTGTTGCTCGTCGTAGTGCTCGCCTGCCGCGTCCCAGACCTCGTCGGGCACGCTCTCGCCGGGGTGGTCGGCGAGGCGGGTGGCGCACTCGGCGAGCGCCAGCGCGGCGCGTTCGGCGTCGGTGAAGAACGGCGCGTCCCGCCAGACCGCCACGGTGGCCAGCCGTTCGGCGGTCTCGCCCGCCTTCTCGAGCACCTGCACATGACCGACCACACAGGCGCTGCAGCCGTTGATCTGACTGGCTCGCAGGGCGACCAGTTCGAGGGTCGAGCCGGGCACGTTGCTCCGGCTCGTGGCCGTGAGCAGGTGCTGGATGCCCGTCATGGCGTCAGGGAGGACGAGAGCCGGGTTCTTCATGCGTGCGGTCATGCTGGTTCTCCTCGGGGTGTTGGTCGTGTGTCACATCGACGGCGTCCTGCGGGTCACTGCTCTGACACCGGGCGACGGAGGAATGTGACGGATGGACCAGCACGACTTTCTGGCGGCGCGCTTCGAGGAACACCGACCCCACCTGCGGTCGGTGGCCTACCGGCTCCTCGGCTCGCTGAGCGAGGCCGACGATGCGGTCCAGGAGACCTGGCTGAGGCTCAGCCGCTCCGACACCGATGAGGTGGCGAACCTGGGCGGGTTTCTCACCACGGTCGTCGGCCGGGTGGCCCTCAACATGCTGCGGTCCCGCAACCAGCGACGCGAGGAGCCCCTCGACGTCCGGGTTCCCGACCCCATCGTGACCCGGCTGGACGGTGGTGACCCCGAGCACGAGGCGCTGCTGGCCGACTCGGTCGGCCTCGCCCTGCTCGTGGTGCTGGAGACCCTGACACCGGCGGAGCGGCTCGCGTTCGTCCTGCACGACCTGTTCGCCATGCCCTTCGACGAGATCGCCGCCGTGGTCGGGCGCACCGAGCCCGCGACCCGCCAACTCGCCAGCCGTGCCCGCCGCCGGGTGCAGGGAGCGGCCCCCACCCCGGACCGTGACCGGGCCCGTCAGCGCGAGGTCATCGACGCCTTCCTCGCCGCCTCGCGGGGCGGCGACATCGACGGGCTCCTCGCGATCCTCGATCCCGACGTCGTGGTGCGTTCCGACGGAGGCGCCCTGCGCCCGAGCAGCGTCCTGCGGGGATCGGAGGCCGTGGCCCGGGGTGCTGTCGTTTTCGCGCAGATCGCCGAGCTCACCCGCCCCGCACTCGTCAACGGAGCGGTCGGGGCCGTGGCTATGTCGGAGGGCCGTCCGCTGTCGGTCGCCGCGTTCACGGTGGTGGGCGGGAAGGTGGCGCGGCTCGACATCCTCAGCGACCCCGAGCGACTGGCCCGGATCGACCTCTCGGTGCTCGACGAGCCATGATCGTTCCGAGATCCGGCTGTGCGCCCTGGTGGGGGCGGATGTGCGGATCTCGCAGCGTTGGCTCCGATTCTGTCGGGGCAGGCAGCTATTATCGAACGTATGTTCGAGATCGACTCTCACTGGCTGGTGCCGCGGTCCGCGCCACTGGTGTGGACCGAGGTCGCTCCCGACGGTATGGCGGCGATGGTGCTGGACCAGGCCGCTCCGCCCGTTGATTCGTTCGAGGCGTTGGAGCGGATCGGGGCGTGGGAGAAGGTCATCGCCTGGGCGCAGGCCCGCCAGTTCGCAGAGATCGCCCAGTTCGTCGCGGCCGCCGAGGCTGCTCCGGCTGCGGGACTCACGGCGGCGCAGGCGGTGGAGTCCGCGCAGGCCGAGGTCGGGATGATGCTGCGGCTCTCGCCCGGCGGCACCGCGTGGCGGGTCGGGGAAGCCCGGCAGTTGGTGGAGGAGTTCCCGGACACGTTCGCCTCCCTGGCGACCGGGGCGATCACATTGCCGAAGGCGCGGATCATCGCCGAGGCCTGTACCGACCTCGACCCTGTGGCCGCTGCGGCGGTGGAACAGAAGGTGTTGCCGCGGGCGCCGCAGCAGATCACCGGGCAGCTGCGGGCCGCGCTGCGGCGGGCGGTGCTGCGCGCCGACAGTGAAGCCGTCGCCCGGCGTCGTGAGCGCAAGCGGCGCGAGCGTGCTGTGGTGTTGTATCCCGAGCGCGATGGGATGGCCACCCTGTCGGCGACGTTGGCGGCGGCGGAGGCGGTGGGGGTGTTCGCGGTGCTGGATCAGCACGCCCGCGGCTGCGGCAGTGCTGATGAGCGGCCGATGGCGGCCCGGCGGGCCGATGCGCTGGTCGACCTGGTGCTGCGAGAGACGGGGTTCTGCAGCACCGCGGCGGCAACGGCCTGCTCGGCCGACGGTCTGACCGGCGATGAGAGCTCAGCACCGTCCGCGCCCGGCTCGGACCGGCTGCCCGGGCTGGCGCCCGAGGGTGGTGTCCCCACCGTCACCAACAAGGTGTCGATACAGATCCGGGTCACCGTCCCCCTCGACACCCTGCGCGGCGTCTCCGAGGAACCTGGTGAACTCGCCGGGTACGGCCCCATCCCCGCCGACCACGCCCGCCAGTTGGCCGCCGACCCCGACAGCGTCTGGCGACGCCTGGTCACCGACCCTCTCAGCGGCGCATTGCTCGACTACGGCACCACCCGCTACCGGCCACCCCCGCACCTGACCGAACACGTCATCGCGCGGCACCAGTACTGCCAAGGGCCGGGCTGCCGGGTGCCCGCGAACCGGTGCGACCTCGACCACAACGTCCCCTTCGACCCCGTCGCCGGGGAAGGTCCGACGTCGGCGGCCAACCTCGGCCCGAAATGCCGGCCGCATCACCGGTTGAAGGGCATGCCGGGCTGGAGCGTGAGCCAGTACCCCGACGGATCGATCCTCTGGACCACACCCAGCGGCCACACCTACCGGGTCGAACCACCACCACTCACCGAACCCCGCACCCCGAAGGAGGCCACGAGCACCGGCGCCGACGAACCACCACCCTTCTAGCGCATGTCCTGATCCCGGTATGAGCTACTTCGTTCCCTCGGGCAGAGTCTCGGTCGGCGGAGTGCCCTTCGCCTTCACGTAGAAGACGGCTAGTTTTGCGGGTTGTGTCGCACTGGCATTGCGGCTCACGAGGTGAATATCTGTAGGAGACTCGTAGTAGGCGCCGCCGGTGTTGATCGTCTGGGGGTTGCCGCCCTTCAGTTGTGTCACGACACTTCCTTCGAGCACGTAGACGAAAAGATCGCAGTTGTGTCGATGCACCTGGGAGGCTTCGCCCGGAGCGGAATCGACGATTTCGATCATGCCCTCCTTACCGGGCACATCGGGGAGGTCCTGGGTCATCACACGGGTCACCGACCCCGCACCGATGCGATGGACGCCCCCCTGGTCATGGGCGCCGTCGGCCGCTGGGGCGCTGCCGGCCGCTGGGGGACTGGCAGGCGCTTGGCCCGTGCCCGTGCCCGTGCCCGTGCCGCACGCCATCACGCTGCCGAACGCCAGCACGGAAACCAGTCCCATCTTGACTACGCTGTTCATGTCCTGCTCTCCTTCGTCGGATCGTTGTCGTGTTACCGGAAATCGTGACCTTGTACGCCTCGGCAGTGAGCTTCACGCATCCCACGCTCGATGCGTGGACCGGGAGGAACTCCGTGTCTTCCGGTGCGCTGCTCGTTGTCACATCTGCGACGCTACGGGCCCGATAGCGCTGGGATCTGGGTCATTCCCTCGGCAGATTGCTGGGCCAATTCAGTGGCCGGCCCATCCGCGTTCGCTACCGGCAGCCGGCCTGGGGGCGATTCCGCCGATGGCGAAATGAGGTCGCAGGACCCGTTCAGCTGTCTACGGTCGCAAGCCTCGGACCGAGGGGGAGGCATGGAGACGATCACCGGTACTGCGGCAGGCGTGCCGTTCACGGCGCTGCCACCGGCCGGAGCCGGCGACGGCCCCGCGCCGTTGATCGTGACGTGGCACATGCTGGACGCGCCGCGTACGGACGCGGCATTCGCGGCCGCCCTGCCGATGACCGGGGTGCCTGCCTGGCGGGTGCACCTGGGCATGCCGATGTGTGGGGCGCGGATGGTCGACGGCGGCGTCGACGCCGTCATCGAACTCGCCCGCGAGGACGCGCTGATGGCCTTTCTGGCCCCGTTCACCCATCAGGCGGCCGCCGAGTTCCCGGCCGCGCTCACCGCGCTGCGCGAACAGCTACCGGTCGACGACGAGCTGGTCGGTGTTCTCGGCGCATCGCTCGGCGGAGCCGTGGCGCTGCAGGTACTGGCCGCGGGCGAGGTTCCGATCGCGTCGGTCGCGCTGGTCAACCCGGCCGTGCGGATACGGTCGGCCGTCGGGCTCGTCGAGGACCTCGCCGGGCGGGCGTACCGGTGGACCGCGGAGTCGCGCACGGCTGCCGACGAACTGGACTTCGTCGCCCGTGCCGGGGACTTCACGACACAACCGCCACTGCTGCTGGTCAGCGGGGAGAGGGACCACCCGGAACTGCGCACGGACGCGGCCGCCCTCGTCGATGCACTGCGCGAGCGCTATGCGCACCCCGAGGAGGTCGAGCTGGTCACCGTGGCGGACCTGGCGCATCCGTTGGCCGATGAACCGGGCCTGGAACCGGCTCCCCAGCTGCCCACGGCGAGGGTGGTCGACGAGGTCGTGACGCGGTGGTGGCGCCGGCAGCTCGCGGGCTGACGTGACGGCGGTGCCGATCCTCAGCCCGCTCCACGGCCGGCCAGCTGCCCGGAGAGCCAGCCGAACATCCGGTGTGCGGTCTGGCGGGGTGCGAGGGGCTGGCAGTGGAAGTTCGCCCCGTCGGCCACGCCGAACGACGCGATCTCGTGGGGGGCTGTGAGCAGGGCCGCGAGCTGCTCGGACTGGCCGGGCCAGAACTGCTCGTCCTCGGGGTCGGTGATCAGCAGGGGAGTGCGGATCTGCGCGGCGACGTCGCGGAGCTGGTAGGTGCGCAGGGTCGTGAACAGGTCGAAGGGGTCGTCGATGCCGTACGGGCGGGCGCGGAACGCGAACGTCCGGTCCATGTCGGGGTCGCTGCCGGCGAACTCGGCCATGTACCCGTTGAACGTGTCCTTCCGACCGCCGTCGAGCAGGGCGATCATCTCCGGCGGCATGTGGTCCAGCCACGAGGTCGAGACGTCGACGACCCCCGGATCGGCGACGGCGGCGACGAACCGGTGCTCGAACGCCAGTGCCCGGGGGAGCCAGTAGCCGGCCTGGCTGATCCCGTACGCGGTCAGAGCGGAGGGGTCGACGTCGGCCCGGGCGACCAGCGTGTCGACCACGGGGGTGAGCACGGCCTCCCAGTCCGGCCGGAACGGCACGCCGCGCTCGAACAGCAGGGACTGCTGGCCCGGCCCGTCGTAGACGAAGGCGTTCCAGCCGCGCGCGAGAGCCTCCGCTGCCCCGCTCGACCACAGACTGCTCAGCGGACCGTCGCTGCCGTTGGTCATGACGAAGGTGGGGCGCGCTGCTCCGCCGGCATCAGGGCGCAGCAGGTAGCCCGGCAGGGTGTCGCCGTCGTAGGGGATCGCGACCCGGACGAACCTGCCGCCCGATGCGTCGATCATCGCGTCCCACGCCCGGCGGGAGCTGCGGAACGTCGGGAGCATGACCGCGCCGGTCCGGTCCCGCGGCAGGCCGTCCACCGCCCCGAGTGCCTGGGAGTAGGCGGCGGAGGCCGCGAGGTACGCCCACATCGCCCCGGGTGCGTCGCCGTCGCCGTCGGCGGCCGCACCGAGCGCGGAGAACCGGTCGCCCCGCTGCGACCACGCGGTGAACCAGCCCGGGCGGTCGCCGTCGGCGATGCCGGCGACGGTGGCGAGCACGCTGCCCGGGTCGCCGACGCCGTAGGTCGTGGCGCCGAGCGCCAGCCGGGTCTCGAAGTCGAAGTCGGGGTCGCCGAAGAACCCGGTCGTGAGGGCGTGGGAGGCTGCGGGACGGACGGACGGCGAGGTCGTCATGGTCGGTCCTTCCGCGGGGCCGCGCCGGTCATGCCGTCCGGCCGGACGGCCGCTCCGCCGGGTGGCCCGGGCCCGGCCGGGTGGTGTCGTCCGGGCGCTTGCTGAGCCGGTTGGTGTAGCGCACCGCCCACCAGATCAGCGCTATCGGGAGAACCCAGTTGAAGACGAGGTCGAGCGGCCGGGACGGCACCGTGGTGCCCGGTTCCGCGCCGCGCAGCAGCGAGGCCACCAGGTGGCCCACCCCCGTCGAGGCGATCGCGACGCCCCACGCCGCGCTGATGCGCCGGTTGACCGACCGGAACCGCTCGGTGTGCCAGAACTCCTTCGGCACGCTCTCCCTGGCGTACTGCTCGGTGAACGGCATGATCGGCAGCATCGCGAAGATCACGACGGCCAGCGTCCACGTGGCGATCGAGCGGCCGTAGGCGGCCAGGAACGCGTCCGCCCGCGGGTCGACCAGGGACGCGACGGCGATCCCGGCGAAGGCGACGGCCCCCGTCACCTCGAGCACCTTCGGTGACTCGCCGCGGAGGACGGACCGGAGGATGAAAGCCGCCGCGACGAGGAACGCCAGGAACCCGGCCGTGGCGACCGCTCCCGTCCCCGTCCGGGTCGCGACGAGGCTGAAGACGATCCAGGGTACGAATCCGGCGAACACCTTGAGCATCGACATGCGGCAACTCTTCCGCCGCGTAGGCGCCGGGGCAGCCGCCGAACCGCTCCTTTCCGGGGGCGATCTGCCGCCATTCCAGCGAAGCGGGATGTGCAATCGGTCCATTCCTCGGCAGAGCTGGACCGGACGGTGCCCCGGCCCGCCGCGGCGAACCGGGGCCCGCAGCGGACTACATGTCCATTCCGCCGTTGACCGAGACCACGGAACCGGTGATGTAGCCGGCCTCGTCCTCGATGAGGAACTGCACCGCGCGCGCGATCTCGTGCGCCTGCCCGAGCCGGCCCACGGGGATTCCCGTGATGATCTTCTCGAGCGCCTTCTCGGGTACCGCGGCCACCATCTCCGTCTCGATGTAACCGGGCGCCACGCAGTTCACGGTGATTCCCTTGCGGGCCACCTCACGGGCGAGGCTCTGAGTCATCCCGAAGAGGCCGGATTTCGACGCCGCGTAGTTGACCTGGCCGATGTTGCCCGTCTGCCCGATCACCGAGCTGATGTTGACGATGCGTCCCGACCCGCGTTCGAGCATGTGGTCGAGCACGGCTTTGGACATGTAGAAAGCGCCTGACAGGTTGATCCGGAGCACGGCGTGCCAGTCGTCCACCGACATCTTCCGCATCGTCTTGTCGACGGTGATACCGGCGTTGTTGACCAGGTGGTCGACGCGGCCGCGCTCGGCCAGCACCTCGTCGACCACCCGCTGGCAGTCCTCGGGCTCGCCGACGTTGCCCTGGTGCACCGACACCGAGCAGCCGTCGGCCTTGAGCTTCTCGGCCAACTCCTCGGCCGCCTGGTTGTTGCTGCTGTACCCGGCTGCGACGTGCACACCCGAGCGGGCGAGTGATGTGGTGATCGCCGCGCCGATCCCGCGCGCGCCCCCGGTAACGATGGCCACCTTCTGGTCGGTCATGTCGCGTACCTCCTCGTCGACGTGCACCCCGCCCCGTGGCCTGCCGGCTCCGGGCCGTCCTCCAGTCGTCCTCGCCCGGGCCCGTGCCGTGGCCCCGACGCCGTGCCGTGCTCACCTGCCGCGCCGTGCTGAGCTGCTGTGACGTGAGCTGCCGTGACGTGCCGTGCTGCCGTGACGTGCCGTGCTGCCGTGACGTGCCGTTTCTCAGACGCCGTGCCGTTCCGGACGCCGTGCCGTTCTCATTCGCCGAAGGCGACGCGGACGTCCTCGCTCGTGGTGGAGACCGACGTGCGCATCGCGGACGCCGTCCCGTTCCCGTCGGGGCCGGCCTCCGGCGCGATGATCGCCGGATCCATCGTGAGCACCGCGTAGCCGCCGACGGCGCCGGCGCCGAAGCCGGGCGCGAACACGCGGGTCGGACCGGTGATCACCCCGTCGGTGACGGCGTCGTGCAGCGCGATGGGGATGCTCGCCGCCGAGACGTTGCCCATGGTGGCGATGTTGAAGTAGAGCTGTTCCTCCTTGAGCCCGGCCTTGCCGGCGAGGTCGACGATCATCGTCTTGTTGGCCTGGTGGGGCACGATCAGCTCGATGCTGTCGAGCAGCGACCTGTCGGAGGCGTCCGGGTCGCTCTGTTCCTCGAGCTCGGAGATCATCTGGGCGAGGTAGCGCCGCACCAGTGACTTCACCTCCGGCCCGTAGACCGTGATGTCGTTGTCGAACTCCGGGTTGGGCCAGACGATGGAGTTCACCTCGGTGCCCGGGCCGCTGGCGTAGGTCTGGAGCACCTGCACGTCGCCTGTATCGCCTGGTTCAGCAGGTGCGACGACGATGGCCGCGGCGCCGTCGCCGAAGATCATGCGGGAGGTCCGGACGCTGCCGATCTTGTCTGAGAACTTCTCGACGCACACGAGCAGGACCGGACGGCGTACCTCCTGCAGCAGCCGCACCGCCTCCGAGAGCCCGTAGGGCAACCCGGCGCACGCCGCGACCAGGTCGACCGACGCATGGGTCTGCAACATCCCGAGCTCGCCCGAGAGCCAGCAGGCCGTGGACGGGATCAGGCGGTCGCTGGTGCAGGTGGCCACGAGCACCGCGCCGATCTCCTCCGGTGCCCGCCCGGCGTGGGTGAGCGCCGCCAGCGACGCGTCGAGCGCGAGCTGCTCGATCGGGCGGCCGGAGTAGCGGCGCTGGTCGATGCCGGTCTTCGCGCTGATCTCCGCGGCACTCATCGGAGACCAGGAGAAGCTGGAGTTGCGGATGACGTCGTCGTTGCTGCAGATGTGCTCGCCACGGACGACGGAGAGCGCCTCCAGCTTCGGCATCACGGTGAACGTCTCCCGCACGCGGACGGGCGGGTACGGCCGCACCGGAGGGCGGGCGTCGAACGCCGGGACGCTCGCCTGCCGGGTCGCGGCCGGTGCGGCGTCGGACTCGGCCGCCCGCACCCTGTCGATGAACGCCAGCACCTCGCGGTCCCGCGGGTGGTAGAGGATCACGAAGTCGTCGTCACCGATCGTGCTCACCGGGCGCAGCTCCCCGTCCGAGCGTTCCCACGGGTACTGGTTGTGCAGCACCATCGACCACCGCAGGAGCGCCTCGAGCTCGGGCACCTCCTCGTTCGCGTCGAGGATCTCGTCGGGGGTGAACACCCGGTAGTCCGGGTCGTGGCGGGGCAGGACGAGGGTCAGTGCCTCCGGCCGGGCGAGCGCCTCGGCCACGGTCGGCGGGATCGGCGGCAGTTCGGTGGCGTGGTGGCGCTTGTGCCGGAAGACGTCGAAGAGCAGCGCGAAGACGCGGTCCTCGGCGTCGGCGTCCCACCGTGCCGGCAGCGCGTCGTAGGCGCTCTCGACGGCCGAGATCTTCCGGTCGGCGTCCTCCCAGGGGGTGAGCAGGGGCAGGAAGAGATCAGGGCGGTGGCGCGGAACGTCACGCCAGCGGGTCGGCTGCTTCTCGAACATGGGCAGCGTGTAGCGGTTGACCCAGTACAGGTTCTGGCCCAGCTCTCGTAGCAGGGCAAAGCGGTTCCGGTACTCGCCGGACGCGACGTGGGTCAGGATGTCGGTGCCGGTCGGGGCCTTGGCCTCGAAGTCGCGTCCGATCACCGCCCGGAACTGGTCGATGGTGTCGATCACTGAGAAGTCGAGTGCCCCGAGCACGTTTGCCGGGAAAACCATCCGCCCATGTCGGTTCACGACGAACGGCTTCATCGCAACCACCCCCTCCTGCGATGAGGCTTACCCAACTCGCCGGAGCCACGGACGCGCAACCGACGAGTGGGGGAACCCCGTCGCCGGATCGCGCGGCCCCGGCGGCCGGGCCCTCCGGGTGGTCGCCGGGTGATCGGCGCATACGGTCTACACCTGCAGTGACTGTGCTGACGCCGAGAGAGTCGTGCCTCGATCGTGTCGTCTCGGTGTCGCTTCAGCGTCCGATCCTTAGTATGAGTTCATGCCTCAGTCATCATTATTTATCTTTGGTGTTTCGCCCCGTCTCCTGGATATTGACGGTAGCTTCACAGCTACTGGAGATCATCCCCTTCGCGGTGATTCCTCATGATGGTGCGGAATACGGGTCTGGAGGGCGTTTTGGTCCTCGAACCGACCCCTCACCGGGATTCTCGTGGTTTCTTCACCCGTACGTTCGACGTCGCTGTCGCCCATGCTGCGGGGCTGCGGCCGGAAGCGTTCGTGCAGGACTCCCAGTCCCGTTCATATCGGGGAGTCGTGCGCGGTCTGCACGGGCGGGGCGGGGACGGCGAGGCGAAACTGGTGCGCTGCTCGTTCGGCGCGGTCCACGACATCGTCGTGGACGCCAGGCCGGAGTCGGCCACCTTCGGACGCTGGATGGCCACGCGGCTCGACGACCAGGACCTGGTGCACCTCTACATCCCGCCCGGGTTCCTGCACGGCTTCCAGGCGCTGACCGAGGTGGCCGACGTCTGCTACCGGATCGACCGCGAGCACGAACCCGCGGAGGACCTGGCCGTCCACTTCGAGGACGCGGACCTCGGCATCCACTGGCCTGCCGCGGTCGGGTGCGTCAGTGAGCGGGACAGGAACGCGGGTAGCTGGTCGGAACTGTGCCGGCTGCTGGCGAGCCGCGTCGCATGATCTGGACAGAACGTATTTTCAGAACCAACCAGACATCAGGGACATCGAGTTCTCGCCCTGAGAGGAATGGTGTTCGTTGACTACTTCCGACCAGGTCGACGTCGTGGTCATCGGGTCCGGCTCGGCCGGTTCCGTGCTGGCCAACCGGCTCAGCGCCGACCCGGCCAACCGCGTTCTGCTGCTGGAGGCCGGGCGGCCCGATCACCTGTGGGACCTCGTCGTGCACATGCCGGGGGCGCTGGGGTTCCCGGTGGGCAGCCGGTTCCACGACTGGTGCTACGAGTCCGAGCCCGAGCCGCACATGCACGGCAGGCGGCTGCAGCATCCGCGCGGCAAGTTGATCGGTGGTTCCAGCAGCATCAACGCGATGGTCTTCCAGCGTGGCCACCCGCTGGACTACGACCGGTGGGGCGCCGACCCCGGCATGGACGGCTGGGACTACGCCCACTGCCTGCCGTACTTCAAGCGGCTGGAGAGCAGCGCGATCGGTTCGGCCGGCTCGGTCCGTGGCTACGGCGGGCCGCTGCGGCTCGAGCGGGGCCCCGTCACCAACCCCCTCTTCGACGCGCTGTTCGCCGCTGCCGAGCAGGCCGGTCATCGGCTCGCCGCGGACCTCAACGGCCTCGACCCGGAGGGTTTCGGGGCCTGGGAGCGCACGATCCGGCGGGGCCGGAGGCTGTCGGCGGCGCGCGCGTTCCTCCACCCGGTGACCGATCGGCCCAACCTGCAGGTGCGCTCGAACGCACTGGTCACGCAGGTGCGGATCGCGGGCACGAGGGCGGTCGGTGTGCGGTACGAGCACCGCTCGGGCCGGGTCGTCGACGTCACGGCAGGCGAGGTCGTGCTGGCCGGCGGGGCCTTCAACTCCCCGCATCTCCTGCAGCTGTCGGGGATCGGCGACGCCCGCGCGCTCGCGGCGGCCGGGGTCCGCGTGGTGCACGACCTGCCGGGTGTCGGGGCCAACCTGCAGGACCACCTGGTGGCCAAGGTCCAGCACGCCTGCACGGAGCCGATCTCGATGGGCGCGATGCGGCACAAGCGCAACTGGCCGGGGATCGGGCTGCAGTGGCTGGCCGGCCGGGGGCCGGCGGCCACCAACCTCTTCGAGGCGGGCGGGTTCGTCCGCAGCCACCCGGAGGCGCCCTACCCGGACCTCATGCTCGGCTTCGCGCCCGTCGCCATGAACTTCCACGACGGCGCCCCGGAGCACGGCTACCAGCTGATCATGGCCGGCATGCGGGCCGAGGCCACGGGCACCGTCCGGATCGCCTCGGCCGACCCGCACCGGCCGCCCGTCCTGCAGTTCAACTACCTGTCCACCGAGCCCGACCGGCGGTTCTGGGTCGACGCGTTGCGGATCACCCGGGAGATCCTGGGGCAGGACGCGTTCCGCCGCCTCGACGCGGGCGAGACCTGGCCCGGGCCGGCCGTGACGGCCGACGAGGACGTCGTCGACTGGGTCCGGAGGACGGGTGAGACGGACATGCACCCGACGAGCACCTGCCGGCTGGGCGTCGGGGACGACGCCGTCCTCGACCCGTCGACGATGCGGGTGCACGGCCTCGACGGCCTGCGGGTGGTGGACGCCTCGGTGATGCCCTACTGCCCGAACAGCGCCACCCACGCTGCCACCATGATGGTCGCGGAGAAGGCGGCGGACCTCATCCTCGGCAACACCCCTCTACCGCCGGAGCGGCCACCACGGCCCCCGGCGAGCGAGGAGCCGGGACGACGGGTCCCGCTGTAGCAGTGTGCGCAGGCCTGCCGCGGAGGGCGGCGTGGACGTCGTACCCGTGGATCCAGGCGAGGTCCTGAGGGAGGCGGGCCAGCGCGCGGTCGCGTTCGTCGGCCGCGGGGCCGTCCGGCAGGTGCAGCAGGGCGTTGGTCGTCCAGGAGCTGCGCTGGATGCGACGGGTCCGGGCGCGCCGCAGGGTCTGGTAGGCCGCGAGGGCCCCGGGTAGGCCGGTGGCCGTGCTCTCCCGCGCGATGAGCGCGGCGAGCGCGACGGCGTCCTCCACGGTCGTGTTCGCGCCCTGGCCCTGGTGGGGGAGCATCGCGTGCGCGGCGTCGCCGAGCAGGACGGCCCGGCCCCGGTGCCACCGCCGCAGCGGTGCCACGGCGAACAACCCCCACCGGACGGTGTGCGTGACCGCTGCGATCATCGAGGTGACGGCCGGGTGCCAGCCCTCGAACGCCCGAAGCGGGACGTCCCCGGCCACCTCGGCCGTCCAGCCCTCCGATCCGGTCCACGCCGCCGGCCCCTCGACGACCGCGAGGAAGTTCACGAGCTCGCCGGACGAGCCGATCGCGTAGTGGAGCAGGTGGGCGCCGGGACCCATCCAGAACTGGATGGCGCCCGGGTCCGGGAGGTCCGGGAGCCGGTCGACCGGCACGATCCCGCGAAAGCCGCTGGTGCCGGAGTAGATCTCGTGGGCGCCGCCTGCGACCCACCGCCGGACGGTCGAGCGGATCCCGTCGGCACCGACCACGAGTTCCGCGTGCTCGGCGCGCCCGTCGGCGAACCGGAGCACCATCCCGTCGGAGCGCTCGCCGAGCTCGACGAGACGGCAGCCCAGGTGCACCGTCCCCGGACCGAGAGCGGCGGCCAGTACCGCCTGCAGATGGGCCCGATGGATG
This sequence comes from Pseudonocardia xinjiangensis, assembly GCF_012911925.1. Taxonomy (GTDB): domain Bacteria; phylum Actinomycetota; class Actinomycetes; order Mycobacteriales; family Pseudonocardiaceae; genus Pseudonocardia; species Pseudonocardia xinjiangensis. The sequence continues at coordinate 74,863 of NZ_JAAXKY010000004.1, forward strand.
CCGTGGAAGGGAGCGTGGAAGCGGTCCCGGTACCAGGACCCGGTGCCCACGGGGTGCGCGGCAACCTTCCTGCCGTCCCGCCAGCGCCGGTGGATCAGCTCCGTTGGCGTGGTCGACGCCGCGGCGAGGCCGGCACCCAGCCCGATCCGCTCGAGCTCGCGCGTCGCGTTCGCCGACAGCGCCACGGCCGCACCGATCTCGGCGAGCCGGGGTGCCTGCTCGTACACGTCCGCGGTCAGTCCTCGTTCCCGCAGCGCGAGAGCGAGGGTCAACCCGCCGATCCCGCCGCCGATGATCGCCACTCTCGGTGTCGCAGCCATGACGGAAACCGTAAGTGGAAAGGACGGACTCCACGTATGGGTCGAACGCATCCCCCGGTCCGGGCCTGCCACAACAGGCGCGAATCAGCCATCCTGCACGGCATGCGTCCGAGACCACTCGTCATCGCCTGCCTGCTGTGCGTGCCGATCGCCGGGTGCGTGAGCGGCACAAACCCCGCCCCGTCAGCGGCTCCGGCCCCCAATGAGCCCGCGGGTGTCGGGCAGGCGAGCGGGACGTTCTCCGCTCCTCCCGGGCTCGCGGTGACCTATGACCAGGCGCTCGTCCCGGTCGGCGCGACCGCTGCCGTGAACACGACAGAGGACGACGGCAAGACCTCGGTCAGCCTGGACGTCACCGGGCTCCAGCCGAACCGGCGGTACGGCGTGCACGCGCACACGATGGCGTGCGGTGCCACGGGAGCGGACGCCGGACCGCACTTCCAGCTCAGGCCCGATCCGGTCACGCCCAGCGTCGACCCGGCCTACGCCAACCCCCAGAACGAGATCTGGCTCGACCTGACCACCGACGCCCAGGGCGCCGGCGAGTCCACCTCGACCGTCGACTGGGAGATCCCGGCCGACCGCCGCCCCGCGTCCGTGGTCATCCACTCCCTGCCGACCTCCACCGAGCCCGGCAAGGCGGGGATGGCGGGGGACCGCGCCGCCTGCATCACGGTGCCCTTCTAGGAGACCCCGCGGCCAGGAGACCCGGCGGCGCCCGTCAGTAGTGGATGCTGCCGCGGCTGCCGCCTCCGACGGCGATCGCGTCGCCGCTGATCGCGACGCTGCGGGGCGAGGCGAGGAACGTCACGACGTCGGCCACCTCCTCGGCGGTGATCAGCCGTCCGATGCTCGTGGCGGCGGTGAAGCGCGCGGCGACATCCTGCTCGGTGACGCCGTCGCGCTCGGCCAGACCCGCGAAGAGCTGCGGAAGACGCTCGGTCACGGTCATCCCCGGGTGGACCGCGGTGACCGTGATCCCGCTCGGCCCGAGCTCGTCGGCGAGGTTCTTCGTCATCGCGGCCACGGCCACGTTCCGGACGGACCCCACGATCGAGCCGGTCTGGCGGGCGTTGAGCCCGCTGACGTTGATGATGCGGCCGAAGCCCTGGGCGACCATGTGCGGCGCCACCGCGCGGGCGCAGCGCAGGTAGCCGAGCACCTTCGTCTCCATCTCCGACCGGAGCGCATCGTCGGACAGTTCGGCGAGCGACGGCACGGGGTCACCGGCCGGCTCCGCGGCGGCGTTCACCAGGATGTCGACCCCGCCCAGCGTGCCCACGACCTCCGCCACCATGGCCCGGACCGCCGCGTCGTCGCGCGTGTCGGTGGGGCGCGCCAGCACGGTGGTGCCGTGCCGCCCCACCCGCGCGGCAGCCTGTTCGAGCACGTCCTTGTCGCGGGCCACCAGCGTGACCGCTGCCCCTTCCGCGGCGAGCTGATCGGCCACCGCCAGTCCGATGCCGCGACTGCCGCCCGTCACCACGGCGCGCTTTCCGGTGAGTTCCAGGTCCACGCGCTCATCTCTACCACTCGCCGCGCCGGGGTCCCGCGGCGTCGCCCGGTGGGGGTGGTCACCGCAGTCGGCGGTATGTCGCATCTGCGCAATACCACACTGTGGATCATCGGTGTCCGCCGGGTTCATCACTCTTGCCGCGGCGGTCTGTTCGGGTGATGATCTCTTCGCACCGTGAGGAGCACCTCCATCACGGAGAGTGATAAGCGGTGGGTACGGCGGCAAGGGAGACGACGATGTCGGGCGATCACGAGTACTCCGGTGATTACGGCTACGACCTGCTCCACGAGGTGCGGACCGCGGTCCACATCCCCGCCGCCCGCACGGTTCTGCCGGTCCGCGGCCTCCGCGCCCCTGGTGCAGAGCTCGACCCGGACGGCGACCTCGGCTACGACCAGGCGCACGAGCGCTAGCAGCGCTCGTCCGGACGGTCGGGCCCGGCGGCACTGCGGGCCGACGGTCAGATCGCGCCACCGTTGGCGTAGAGCACCTGGCCGTTGATCCATCGGCCGGGACCGGCCAGGAACGCGACGATCTCGGCAAGGTCGGCGGGCTGACCCAGCCGCCCCAGCGGCGACTCGCCCGCGATCCTGGTGATCAGCTCGTCGCTCTTGCCGTCGAGGAACAGCGCCGTCGCCGTCGGACCCGGCGCCACGGTGTTCACGGTGATGTCGCGTCCTCGCAGCTCCCTGGCCAGGATGAGGGTGATGGCCTCGACCGCGCCCTTGCTCGCGCCGTATGCCGTGTACCCGGGCCGGGAGAACCGGGTGAGCGAGCTCGAGAAGTTGATGATCGCGCCGCCGGGCCGCAGCCGCCTGGCCGCCTGCTGGTCCACCACGAACGTCCCACGGACGTTGGTCCGCAGCACCCGGTCCAGCACGTCCAGGTCCAGGTCCACCAGTGGGGCCAGCGGCATGATGCCAGCGGCGTGCACCACGACGTCGACCCCTCCGAAGGTCGACTCCGCCTGGTCGAACATGCTCGCCACGGCCACCTCGTCGGCCACGTCGGCCTGGAATGCGATGGCTCGGGCGCCTGCCCGCTCGAGGTCCTCGACGGCCGCGTCGGCCTCGACCTTGTTCGAGGCGTAGTTCACGACCACGGCGAACCCGTCGTCGGCCAGGCGCGCCGCAGTCTGCCTGCCGATGCCACGTGACCCACCCGTCACGATCGCCACCCTGTCAGCCGTCCTCGGTGCGGTCATGGTGCTTCCTTCCTCTCGAGGGTCTGTGACTCGTCGTCGGTGGTGCCGAACGGCCAGCGCCGCGCGATCCCGACGTGCAGCACCACGGAGATGCCGATGCTGGTGAGGACGACGTGTCCGACCCATTGCTCGGGGGTCGCCATGGTCCAGGCCAGGTTGTCGGCCAGAATCGTGAACAGCGCGTAGAGGGCCACGGCGAGGAGCAGGATCGCCAGGAACAAGCCGGTTCTCGACCGGATCCAGCCCTCGAACAGCATGCCGATCACGAGTCCGGCGGCGATGAACGAGCCGGCCACCGCGGTGATCGTGGACGTGGGCAGGCCGGCGAGCCCGTAGCCGACCCCGAAGGTCAGAACGCCACCGCCGAGCACGGCGACGTTGCCCGCCACGATCCGCTGCCAGCGATGATGCCACTCCGCGAACGGCCAGCCCCGCCAGGCGACGAAGAGCAGCACCTGCCAGGCCCCGATCACGACGAGCACGGCCCCGACCTCGGCGCCGGAGAGCGGGCCGCTGTGGGCGGTCACGCCCGAGCCCGGCGGAGCCTCGACGCGGACGACCACGACGTACAGGGCCAGCGCGACGGCCCACGACACCACCAGGGCCGCGACCCCGGCGGTGAACCGTCCCAGCCGTCGCAGTGGCCAGCCCTCGCAGACGAGCGTCAGCTGGAGCATCGCGGCGAAGGCTGCACCGGCCAGCGGCAGCGTGGCCGGGTACGTCGGGAGGTGCCCCGGTCCCGGCGTGGGATCGAAGAGTCCGCGCAGGTCCACGTGTCCCACGACGAGCTGGCCGAGCATGGCCAGCAGGATCGCGGCGATGATGACGAGGCCGGTGTCGAGCAGCCCCGACCAGCCGGGACGCAGGCTCGAGCCCGGCCAGTCCTCCCACCAGAAGGCGATCATCGCCGCCGCCGGGAGCGCGAACGTGACCAGCGGCCCGAGCACCAGTGCCGAGGGTTCGGGCCCGCCCGCGCCCACCGCGACGAGGACGGCCACCGGGACGACGAGCACCAGGCCGGCCAGCCCGAGGCCCGGCTGCTGTGCGAAGAGCCCGCGCCCGCGGTGGGCGGACGGCTTCCGCGCCCGCGCGGGCGCGCTGATCGTCGGGCGGTCCGGGAGGTGCCGCCGGCGCGTCCTGACGAGATCCATCACTGCTCCTCGGAACGAGTCGGTCGGACCCGGACGTCCACCGGCGGGAGCCGCTGCGCTCAGCGTCCCAGCGGGAGCCGGCCCGCAGCGCCGCCGGAGGTCTCCCTGCCGGGGCGGACGGTCCGGACGATCGTGGCGGTGCCCGCCATGAACAGCCACAGAATGGCCGGGTACGCGGCGACCCGGTCCATGCCGCCCGGGCCGAGGCCGAGATAGAAGCCGGGACCGGCGTACTCGCCGACCGTCGAGAGGACGGTGCCCGCCAGCCCCAGGAGTCCCAGCACCAACCCGGCCACGCCGAGCCACCGGTCGGTCCGGCTGATCATCAAGAGGATGGCGACGCTGCCGAGCGGGACGTTCAGCGAGCCCATCAGGTGCAGGCCGATGTCCGTGTTCTCCGGGGCGAAGCCGATGAGGATCTTGCCGAAGCCCAGGAGGATCCAGAGGACCATGGCCGCGTCGATGAGCCATCCCGTCGGCCAGAACCTCCGGAGCAGGAGTGCCCCGACGATCACCAGTACGCCCGTGAGCACGAACGACGCGTTCACCACGTCGTGCAGCGGGGAGCACACGTATGTGGGGGAGGCGTTCGGCGCCGCGAACAACCCGCACTGCGTGTTCGCGAGGTTGCTCGTGCCGTTGTGCAGCCAGTCGTACCGCGGGACGGTCCACGCGTTCGCCGCGACGACGTGCGTCACCGCGTACTGGAGAGCCGCGAGGGCCCACAGGGACCCACCCGTCACGACGGCCGCGCGGGAGACCCCGCAGGCTTCGCCGCCGGTCCTCACGCGGTAGATGATCTCGTCACTTGCCGTGGTCACTGCCTTGCTCGCCTGTCTCTCGTCGGTGCTTCTCGGGGCCGCCTCACGGCGATGTGGCGGGCGGCAGTCGGGGCCGAGTCTTCCGGCAGGCCCCCGATCCGGACATCAGTCATGTGACTACATGAACGGGCACAATGTGGTCGGCGGACGCCGGTCCCGCTCGTTCCTCGCGAACCGGGGGTGTCACGCAGCCAGGCCGAGGCGGCGCTTGCTGCTGTGGTAGCGAGCGACCAGGAGCGGCCGCAGCGCGCGGGTGCGGAACGGGATGCTGCTGAACATCGCCGCGTAGCCGACGGTCGGGGTCGGGTCGCCCATGAGCCCGAGGACCAGGTCGGGACGCGTGCCGGGGGCTTTGCTCACCGCGGCGGCGCGCAGGGTGCGGATGACCGGTTCGTCCAGCAACGGGAACAGCGCCTTCAGCAGCGCCTCCTCCTCGTCGAGATGGTCGACGAGGGTCCGGCTCGCGGCGTCCAGAGCGGCCGATGCGGCGGCGACGGCTTCCCGGTCGGGCCGGCCCGGCGTCGTACAGCGCTCCGTGAGGCGCTCGAGGCGCCGGGCGAGCCGGTCCAGCTCCCGGTCGATCTGGATGTGCTGAAGCGTCAGGTCGTGGAGCTCGCACTCGTCGGCAGGGGAGGCGGCGGCCAGCGGCTGCCACAGGATGTCGGCCTCGTTGCGTTGATGCTGGTGGATGTAGCCGACCAGCCACCGCCCGAGCCCCACGCAGGTGTCGACCTCGACGGCGGTGGCCGGGGGCAGGTCCAGGGCGGCCTTCAGCATGGCTGCTCCTCGGCGCACGACCGTGTGCACGGCGATCATCTCGTCGTAGAGCCGCTGGCTCTCGGACTGCGCGGTCGTCATCGCGGGTCTCCTCCGCAGGGACGCACTGAGGGGTGGAGGTCCGAGTGTGGGTGGGTGTCCGCACCTGAACATCCGTCAAATGACTCCGGGATCGGACGCGCATGACCTGCGTCGACGGCTCGTTCACGGTGAGCGACCGGGCCGCTGCGCTCCGGTGGTGGGGCACGGCTTGTGAGGGCGAAACCTCTCGCGCATGATGCACTCCCCGGTGCGCGGCGATCATCATCGTCGGCCGGGCCGCAGCCTGACCGCCGCAGTGGCGCGCTCGGGAAGGAACGAGAGGACTGCTGCCCATGACCGCCGACCCGGTCCCGTCCGAGCCGGTCCGTGTCCCGATGAGCACGGCGCTGCTGGCCACCCGGGTGGTGGCCATCCTCCGTGCAGGGGACTCCGCACGGGCCGAGGCGGTCGTCGACGTCCTGGTGGACGGCGGCATCCGCTGCATCGAGCTGACGATGACCACTCCTGGCGCCCTCGACGTCGTCGAGCGGCTCGCGGCGCGGGTTGCCGACGTCGTCGATCTCGGGGTCGGCACGGTGCTCACCGCCGCGGAGGTCGACCGCGCCGTCGACGCCGGCGCGTGCTTCGTGGTGTCGCCGTCGGTCGTGCCCGCGGTGATCGGGGCGGCCGCGCGCCACGGCATCGCGAGCTACCCCGGAGCGCTGACGCCCACCGAGATCCACGGTGCGTGGTCGCTCGGCGCGAGTGCGGTGAAGCTGTTCCCCGCCGGCTCGTTCGGTCCCGGCTATCTGGCGGCGCTGCGTGCGCCGCTGCCCCACATCCCGATCGTGCCCACGGGAGGGATCGGGGCCGGGGAGGCGGCGGCCTGGCTGGACGCGGGCGCCGCGGCCCTCGGCATGGGCGGGCCGCTGATCGGGGACGCCATGACGGCGACCGGTGATCTCGGGGCGCTGGCCGAGCGGGTCCGCGCGGTGTGCGCCGCCGTGGCGGGAGCGGGGCGGTGACCGGCGCCGGGGATGCGCAGGGGACCGGGCTGGTCACGGTGGGCGAGACGCTCGGGCTGCTCGTCGCCGAGGATGTCGGGCCGCTCTCGCTCGCCCGCGGGATGCGGCTGAGCATGGGAGGCGCGGAGTCCAACGTCGCCATCGGGGTGGCCCGGCTCGGGGTGCCGGCCACCTGGATCGGGCGGCTCGGCCGCGACCCGGTCGGCGACCTGGTGGAGCGCCACCTGCTGGCCGAACGCGTGCGGGCGCTGGTGCGCCGCGACGATGCGCCCACCGCTCTGATGCTGCGCGAGCGCCGTACGGGCGGCTCGTCGCACGTGTCCTACTACCGCCACGGCAGCGCCGGGTCGCACCTGTGTCCTGAGGACCTCCCGGAGGGTGTGATCGAGGGCGCCGGCGTCGTGCACCTGACCGGGATCACGCCCGCGCTCGGACCCGGGCCCGCCGCGACCGTCCGCGAGGCGGTGCGCCGCGCCCGGGCCGCGGGTGTCCCGGTCTCGGTCGACCTGAACTTCCGCTCCCGGCTCTGGGACGCCGCCACCGCGGGCGTGGTGTTCCGGGAGCTCGCCGCGGGCGCGGACATGCTGTTCGCCGGTGACGACGAGGCGCGGATCGCGCTCGGGGTCGACGACCCGGATGCGGCGACGCCCGCGGAGCTCGCCACCGCTCTGGCGGAGCTCGGCCCGTCCGAGGTGGTGGTGAAGCGGGGCCGCCACGGCGCCACGGCGCGGATCGAGGGCGCGGTGATCGACGTGCCCGCCGTGCCGGTGACCGCAGTCGACGCCGTGGGGGCGGGTGACGCGTTCGTCGCGGGCTACCTCGCCTCCCGGCTGACCGGGCGCGACGTCCACGAGCGGCTGTCCACCGCCGCGGTCACCGGGGCGTTCGCGGTGACGGTGCCCGGTGACTGGGAGGCGTGTCCGCGACCCCACGAGTTGACTCTGCTCACGTCGGGGGAGACGGTTCACCGCTGAGGATCACGTTCGCCGGAATCGTCCCGCCGCAAGGAGGCTCATCGATGGCCACGACGGACCGCAACGACGCGGTCACCACCGACCCGTCGCAGCTGTTCCCGACCAGGTACCTGCCCCGTCCCGAGGTCCGGGACCTGCCCGCCCCGCCCGCCAAGCAGTGGCGCTACGTCGGGCCCGGCATCGTCGCCGCCGGGGTGGGGCTGGCGAGCGGGGAGTTCATCCTCTTCCCCTACATCGCCTCCCAGGTCGGCCTGGTCTTCGTCTGGGCCGCCCTGCTGGGGCTCATCACGCAGTACTTCCTGAACATGGAGATCGAGCGGTACACGCTCGCCACCGGCGAGACGGCGATCACCGGCTTCAGCAGGCTGTGGAAGCACTGGGGCCTGGTGTTCGCGATCCTCGCCTACTTCGCGAACGTCTGGCCGGCGTGGGCCACCAGCTCCGCCACGTTGATCTCCTACGCGTTCGGCGGGAGCGCCGCCGTCATCGCCGTGGTGATCCTCGTGGTCGTCGGGCTCATCCTCACCCTGGCGCCGGTCGTCTACAACGCCCTCGAACGCGCTCAGATGATCAAGGTCGCCGCGGTGCTGGTGCTGATCCTCGTCGGCGCGTTCGTGGCGATCGGGCCGGCTTGGGCGGATGCGCCGCAGATCGTCACCCGGCCCGGGTTCCCCGCCGCCGAGCTCGGCTTCGCGGTGCTGATGGGCGCGCTGGCGTTCGCCGGGGCGGGCGGTGGCCAGAACCTGGTGCAGAGCAACTGGATCCGGGACAAGGGCTTCGGCATGGGCCACTACGTCCCGAAGATCGTGTCGCCGCTGACCAAGGAGGTGGAGGCCAGGGGACGCGTGGGCTACGTGTTCCTGCCGACCGAGCAGAACATGACGCACTGGCGGGGGTGGTGGCGCTTCGCCAACCGCGAGCAGCTGTACACGTTCGTCCTGATCTCGTTCGTGTCGATCGTGTTCATGTCGCTGCTCGCCTACGCCACGGTCTTCGGCAACGACGCGGTGCAGAACAACATCTCGTTCCTCCAGGTGGAGGGGCGGGTGCTGATGGAGCGCGTCGGCACCTGGTTCGGCTACTTCTTCTGGATCGTCGGTGCGGTCGCGCTGTTCTCCGCGGCACTGGGCATCGTCGACTACACCAGCAGGCTGGCCGCCGACGTGCTGAAGACCATGTACTTCCCCGACGCCTCGGAGAGCAAGATCTACGCCGGTCTCGTGTGGGGCCTGGTGGTCGTCGGGATCATCGTCATCTCCCTCGGCTTCTCCCAGCCGATCACGCTGGCCGTCATCTCGGCCTGCACGGGCGGCACGATGATGTTCATCTACTCCGCGCTGCTGATCGTGGTCAACCGCAAGATGCTGCCGAAGGAGATCCGCATCAGCGGTCCCCGGATCGCTGCCCTGGTCTGGTCGTTCCTGCTCTTCGGCGTACTGGCCGTGCTCACCGTGTACCAGCAGATCGGCAACCTGATCGGCGGTTGATACCGCCGGATTCCGCCATTCGGGGCCCGGGCGTCGCGGTCGTGTGGACTTTCCCACACCGTGGGCCCGGGCCTCGCCCGCAGGGTGTGGACCGGGCGCCCGAGAATGGTGCGCCTGTCCGGCCGATACACGCTTGTCCGATTACTCGCGGCGCTCCGTGCGGGCGTGCTGTGCAAAGATTACGTCGATCAGCAAATCGGCCGGTCGGGCCACCGGAACACCCCCGTCCGCATCCTTGCTGAGACCGATTGGCGCAGGTTAGGGTTTTTTTCCTGCCGAGGAGTTCGTGCTGACCCGGTGCCGTGGAGCACCGGGTCCCGGACGGTGAAGTGCCGGGGTCACAGAGTTGTGACCGGCACGCCGGCCCTCGGTGTCGAGCGTGGTCCCGCACCGCCTGCCGGTGCGGCGACCGGATGCGGTCGATCTGTCCAGAGCTGCTGGCTACTGGCGTGGGTAGTGCCATCTTCTGGAGGCTGTACGTGTTGAGCGATCCCGACTCTGGTCGACGGGGCATCGCCGCCGCCCTCGTCGGGCGCGACGACGATGTCGAGCGGGTCCGGTCGTTCCTGGACGCGGCGGCGCTGCGGGGGGACGCCCTGCTCCTGGTCGGGGAAGCGGGTGTGGGCAAGTCGGTGCTGATGGACGCCGCGGTCGAGGCGGCGTCGGAGATGGGCACGCTGGTCCTGCGTGCGGGTGGCGCGGAGTTCGAGGCGGATGTCAGCTTCTCGGGCCTGAACCAGGTGCTGCTCCCGTTGCTGGGTGAGTTCCCCCGGCTCCCGGAGGCGCACCGGGTGGCGTTGTCGGTGGCGCTGGGGATGGGGGAGGGGCTGCCCTCGGACCGGCTGGTGGTGTCCAGCGCGACGCTCGGCCTGCTGCGCACGGTCGCGGCCGACCGGTCGGTACTGGTGGCTGTCGACGACGTGCACTGGATGGACCGGGCCAGCGCGGCGGTACTGGCGTTCGTCGCACGCCGGCTCGCCGGCAGCCGGGTGGGCTTCCTGGCCTCGTCGCGGACGGGGATGGAGAGCTTCTTCGAGGGGGTGGGCCTCCCGGAGCACGAGTTGCAGCCGCTGGACGACGACGCGGCGCTCGCGCTGGTGGCTGTCCGGTTCCCCGCGCTGGGGACGAAGCTGCGCCGTCGGGTGCTGACCGAGGCCCGCGGCAACCCCCTCGCGCTGCTGGAGCTCCCCGTCGCGCTGACCGGCCCCCAGCGACCAGCGCTGAGCGCGTTGCCGCTGGTGCTGCCGCTGAGCCGGCGGCTGCAGGCCCTGTTCATCTCCCGGATCTCGGAGCTCCCCGCCGCGTCGAGGCAGCTGCTGCTGCTCGGTGCGCTGGACGGCTCCGCCGACCTGAGGGTCCTGAAGGCGGCCACCACGGAGCCCGGTGACTCCGACCCGCTCGCGCCCGCGGAACACGCCCAGCTGCTGCAGGTGGAGGAGAGCACGGGCCGGCTGACCTTCCGCCACCCCCTGACCCGCTCGGCGGTGGTGGAACTGTCCACAGCCGACCAGCGCAGGCAGGCCCACCTGACACTGGCCCAGATGGCGCAGCGACCCGAGCACCGCGCATGGCACCTCGGGGAGGCGACGATCGAGCCCGACGAGAGGGTGGCCGGCCTCCTCGACGACGCCGCCGACCGCATACTCGGGCGGGGCGACCCGGCGGGCGCCGTCGCCGCGCTGACCCGGGCGGCCCACCTCAGCCCGCTGCGATCGGACCGGAGCAGGCGGCTGGCCGAGGCCGCCTTCATCGCTCTGGAGACCGGTGACATGGAGGGCGCGTCGCAGCTGCTCGGGGACGCCCGGCGGGCCGACCCGGCGCACGGGGGCGGCTCCCTCTACGCCGCCGCCACCGCCGCCTACCTCCTGAGCAACGGTGACAACGACATCGAGACGGCGCACCGACTGCTGACCAGGGCGATCGAGACCCGCACCGACCCCGACAGCGGCGCGCTCATCGAAGCGATCTGGACCCTGGGGCTGCTGTGCTGGTTCGGCGGTGACGCGGCGATGTGGGAGCCCTTCCACGCCGCCGTCGCCGAGCTGGGCCCGCGAGTGCCGCCGGACCTGGCGCTGACCAACGCGGCATACGTCGACCCGGTGCGCACGGCGGCTCCGGTCCTCCCGAAGCTCACCGCCGCGATCAGCGGCCTGCGCAACGAGGTCGACCCGGTCCGGATCCTGCGGATCAGTTACGGCGCGGTCTACCTGGACAGGCTGGGGGGCTGCCGGGACGCGCTGTGGCGGGTGGTGTCCCGGTCGTCGGACGGCGGGTCGGTCCCGCTGGCGGTCGCCGCGCTGGTGCACCTGTGCCTCGACGACTTCTTCACGGGCCGGTGGGACGAGATCGGCCAGCTGTCCGCCGAGGGACTGGAGACCGGCGAGCAGCACGGGTACTGGCACTACGCCTGGCAGTACCACTACTACCTGGCGCTCGTGGCCGCGGCGCGCGGCGACCAGGAGGCCTGCCGGGCGCGGGTCGACGAGCTCTTGCGGTGGGCCACCCCGCGGGGGGCGAAGGGCGTGGAGCACTACGCCCGCCACGCCCAGGGCCTGGCGGCACTCGCACGCGGTGACTACGAGGAGGCCTACCGGCACGCGGTCGCGATCAGCCCGGCGGGCGAGTTCGCCTCGCACGTGCCGGTCGCTCTGCGGGTGATGATGGACCTGGTCGAGGCGGCGGTCCGCACCGATCGGCGGGCCGAGGCGGCCGCGCACGTGGCGGCGATGCGGGACGCGGAGATCGCGGAGCTGTCGCCCCGGCTGGCGCTGCTGGTTGCCGGGTCGGAGGCACTCGCCGCAGCCGAGGACGGTGCCGCCGCGTTGTTCGAGCAGGCCCTCGCCGTGCCCGGCGTCGAGCGGTGGCCGTTCGACGTGGCCAGGGTGCGCCTCGCGTTCGGGGAGCACCTGCGCCGGGCGCGGGCTCCGGTCCGGGCCCGCGCGCAGCTCACCGCGGCGATGGAGACGTTCGAGCGGCTGGGTGCCAGGCCATGGGCGGAGCGGGCGAGCAACGAGCTCCGAGCCACCGGCTCCGGCACCACGCACTCCGCCGGTCCCGGCGTCCTCACTCCGCAGGAACGGGAGATCGCCGTGCTGGCGGCCGCCGGCCTGTCCAACAAGGAGATCGGGCAGCAGTTGTTTCTCTCCCATCGCACGGTGGGAGCCCACCTGTACCGCGCTTTCCCGAAGCTCGGTATCAGCTCCCGTGCCGCGCTCCGGGACGCGCTCGCCGCCCTGCCCGCCGGGTCGCCGGAAACGGAATGAACAGCGGGATTCGGAACTCTGTTCCCGGTCTCCGATATCCGGATCGGATGTGGGCTGCTCTGCGCGGCCTGCCTATGATGATCAGGTGCCCTCGCAGACAGCCGATTTCCGCGCTGCTCGAGAAGATCGAAGCGGAATGCATGTATCGCCTCGAGTCCGGGGCCCCGCGGCGCACTCTCGACGACATGGGAATCGCGACGGCGCGATTCGGTGGCGGAAGGGAGCCGAGGGCCCCGGTGAGCACAACCAGTCGTTGCACAACATGCGCAGGGCGGGTTTCAGCGTGCGCTACGAGCGGGCCAACTGGGTGTGGCGGCTGTAAGCCGGCGCCGGTTGACCTGCTGGGTTTCTCCCCAGGACCGTAGGATTCGCCTATGAGGCGCACATCGTTCGCGCAGTGGCCGTGCTCGGTCGCGCGCACCATGGACCTGCTGGGCGACTGGTGGACCCCTCTCGTGCTGCGCGAGGCCTTCTACGGCATCCAGCGGTTCGACGAGTTCCAGAAGGGGCTGGGCATCGCCCGCAACACGCTGGCGGACCGGCTGCGCAGGCTCGTCGACGAGGGGCTGCTGGAGAAGCGGCCCTACCAGGCCGACCCCGTCCGTCACGACTACGTGCTCACCGAGAAGGGGCGTGACTTCTTCGGGGTCCTCGCGGCGATGAGCCGCTGGGGCGACCGCTGGCTGGCCGGGGACGACGGGCCACCGATCGCGTTCCACCACGAGCGCTGTGGCGCCGACACCCACGGTGAGGTCGTCTGTGCCCACTGCCGGGAGCCGTTGACGGCCGAGGACACGTCCATGCGGATGGGTCCCGGCTACCCGCCCCGGCTCGCCCGGCACCCGGAGGTGCAGCGCCGGTTCGGTGTCCACCCCACCGAGGAGCCGGACGCGACCGGAACGGGCTGAGCCCGCGACGTTTGACAGGTCAGTTCATCTACGCAACTCTACTGGTAGCAGGGGGCGAGGATGAGGGAGCGCGCGCGTCATGGAGTGGACCGGGGCCCGGTACGCCGACAAGCCGACGGCTGAGGCCGAGACCTGGATCGACGCGCCACCGGAACGTGTGTGGTCGCTCGTCGCAGACGTCGGGCAGATGCCGGAGATGAGCACCGAGCTCCGCTCGGTCGAGTGGTGTGACGGCGCCACCGCCCCGGCCGTGGGCAACCGGTTCGTCGGCCGCAGCAAACACCCCGCCTTCGGGGAGTGGGCCACCACCTCCCATGTCATCGAGTGCGAGGAGCCGCGGGTCTTCGCGTGGGCGGTGGAGGATCCGGAGTTCCCGACGGCGGTCTGGCGGTTCACCCTCGAGCCCGCCGACGGCGGTACCCGGCTGCGCCAGTGGATGCAGATGGGACCGGGCCGCTCCGGGTTGAGCGTCGCGATCGACGAGATGCCCGACAAGGAGCAGAAGATCGTCTTCGTCCGCATGCGCGAGTTCGAGAGCTCGATCATCGGGACGCTCGCCGCGATCAAGCAGCGGGTCGAAGGCTGAGCCGGATGCGCACCGCCACCACCATCGAGGCCGGCCAGGAGCACGGTTGGCGGGAGACGCTCGACTTCGCGCTCGAGGCCGAGTCGCTCGGGCTGGACATCTGCTGGGTCGCCGAGGCGTGGGGATCCGACGCGCCGTCCGCGCTGGGCTACCTCGCCGCGCGGACCGACCGGATGCTGCTCGGCTCGGGTGTCGTCCAGCTCGGCACCCGCACACCGGTCGCGATCGCGCAGGCGGCGCTGACGCTGGCCGAGATGTCGGAGGGGCGGTTCCTGCTCGGCCTCGGTCCGTCCGGTCCCCAGGTGATCGAAGGCCTGCACGGAGTGCCCTTCGCCGCTGCACACGCCCGGATGCGTGAGACCGTCGAGATCATCCGGCTGGCGTTCGCAGGCGAGAAGATCTCCTACTCGGGCACGCGGTTCCAGATCCCGCTGCCCGGTGGGGAGGGCCGGCCGATGCGGCTCTCGATCGGCCCCGGCCCCGACATCCCGATCTACGTGGCCGCGATGTCGCCGAAACTGCTGCAGCTGACCGGAGAGGTCGCCGACGGCTGGCTCGGCACCAGCTTCGTCCCCGAGGGCTCGGCCGCCTACTTCACCCACCTCGACGCCGGCCTGGCCGCCTCCGGGCGGTCCCGCGCGGACCTCGACGTGTGCCAGGGTGCCGAGGTCGCCTTCGCCGAGGACGAGGACGAGCTGCGGCGGATGGTCGTCCCGCGGAAGAAGAAGCTCGCGTTCAGCCTCGGCGGCATGGGCTCGGCGAGCACCAACTTCTACAACAACGCCTACAGCCGGCAGGGCTGGGCCGAGGTCGCCGCCGCGGTGCGGGAGCGCTGGCAGGCAGGCGACCGGGACGGCGCCGCGGCGCTTGTCACCGACGAGATGGTGCTCGGCACCACGTTGATCGGCACCGAGCCCATGGTCGCCACCCGGCTGAGCGTCTGGCGCGACGCGGGCGTCGACACCGTCCGGCTCTACCCCGCAGGGGACACCCTCGATGCCCGGCTCACCACGCTCGGCCGGGCCCTCGACCTGGTTCAGGCCCTCGACCGGGCCTGACCGACCTCAGGAGAAGACATGGCCGCCGAGTGGCACAAGACCGCATGCAGCCTCTGCTACGTCAACTGCGGGCTGGAGGTGCAGATCGAGGGCAGGTCGATCACCCGCGTGCGCGGCGACAAGGCCAACCCCCGGTCGGAGGGGTACCTGTGCCAGAAGGCGCAGCGACTGACCTTCCTCGGCAACCACAACGACCGGTTGACCACGCCGCTGCGACGCCGGCCCGACGGCACCCACGAGCCGATCGACTGGGACACCGCGCTACGGGAGATCGCCGAGCGGCTCACCGCGGTGCGCGACGCCGACCGCGCGGCGGGCCGGCCCGGGTCGTTCGCGTACATCGGCGGGGGCGGCCAGGGCAACCACTCCGGCGGCGGCTACGGCAAGTCGCTGCTGAGCTGGATGGGCGGCACCCGGTACTTCAACGCGCTGTCGCAGGAGAAGACCGGGGACTTCTGGGTCAACGGCCGGATGTTCGGCGACCAGACCTGCCACACGGCTGAGGGTGTCGAGGAGTGCGACCTGCTGCTCGTGATCGGCTGCAACCCCTGGCTCGCTCACGGGTTCACCAACGCCCGCAGCACGATCAACACGATCAAGAACGACCCGGACCGGAAGATGATCGTGATCGACCCGCGCCGCACCGAGACCGCGGAGGCGGCGGAGCTGCACCTGGCGGTGCGGCCGGGCACCGACGCCTACCTGCTGTCGGCGATCCTCGCGATGATCATCGAGCGGGGCGGCCAGGACGCGGAGTTCCTCGCCACCCGCACCGAGGGCTTCCCCGACGTGGCGGCCGTGCTCGGCCGGGTCCCGGTGGACGAGTGGATCGCCCACGCCGAGGTGGAGCGGGCCGACGTCGAGCGAGCCGTCGACATGATCCTCGCTGCGCGGGCGATGACCGTCCGGGTGGAGCTCGGCATCCAGCAGGGGCGCCACTCCACGCTCAACAGCTATCTCGAGAAGCTGCTGTACCTCGTCACCGGGAACTTCGGCCGGGAGGGCACGAACAACCTGCACACGTGGCTGTTGCCGCTGTGGGGCAACTCGCCCGGGCAGTACTCGGAGATCACCGGCTTCGAGTACATCGGCGGCCTGCTGCCGACGAACTCGATGGCGGAGGAGGTGCTCACCGACCATCCGAACCGGGTGCGGGCGCTGTGGGTGGAGTCGTCGAACCCGGCCAACACCTACGCCGACACGCGGCTCGTCGAGGAGGCTGTCGAGGCCTGCGAGCTGTCGGTGGTGGTCGACGTGGCCTACACCGAGACCGCCGCGCTGGCCGACTACGTCCTGCCGGCGGCGGCACAGCACGAGAAGTGGGAGTTCACCCTCTTCGACTTCGAGTGGCCCACCAACTACTTCCAGATCCGCCGGCCGCTGTTCGAGCCGCTGCCGGGCACGCTGGTCGAGGCCGAGATGTACGCGCGGCTGTTCGACGAGCTGGGGGTGCTGCCGGACGCCGCGACGCTGGCCGAGCTCGTCGAGACCGCCCGCAGCGACCGGGCGAAGCTGCTGCGGCGCGCCGGTGAGGTGATGGCGACCCATCCAGGGCTGGCGGAGATCGCCCCGGTGCTGCTCTACCGCACGCTCGGCGAGACCCTGCCCGACGGTGCCGCGGCGCTGGCCCCGCTCTGGGCGGGCTGCCACCGGACGGCGAAGCTGTTGACCACCGCGGTGCAGCGGGCGCTCGGCTCGGACTCGACCGCGCCCGAACTGGGTGAGCAGCTGTTCGACCGCATCCTCTCCTCGCCCAGCGGCACTCCCTTCAGCACGCACGAGTACGACGAGGTCTGGGAGCTGGTGAGGAACGACCGGGTGCAGCTGGCCGTGCCGGAGATGCTGGAGTGGCTCGACCGCCTCGACCCGGCCACCGAACGCCCGGACCCGCAGTACCCGTTCTCCCTGATCAGTGGCCAGCGCCGGTCGCACAACGCCAACCAGATCCTGCGCCCGCCCGCCTGGCGCAAGACCGACATGGACGGCGCCCTGCGGGCGCGCTCGGCCGATCTGGCCTCGATCGGCGCGGACGCGGGCGACTGGGTGGCGGTGGTCACCCGCACCGGGCGGATCGTGGTGCGTGCCGAGGTGGACGAGAGCATGCGTCCGATGCAGGTGGCGCTGCCGCACGGGTTCGGCATGTCCGTGCCCGACACCCACGGCGGCCGGGTGGTCAACGGCCCGAGGATCAACCTGATCACCGACGCCACCGACCGGGACCCCATCGCCGGGACCCCGCACCACAAGGACGTCCCGGTGCGGCTGGAACCGGCCACCGCCGCCGAGAGCGAGGCGGCCGAGCGTGACAGCGAGCGGGTCCGCGAGGTCGTCGCGGCGGCTCGGGCCTGAGCGTCCGTTCCCCGGCTCGGCCCGCCGGCCGGCCTGCAGCAGTAGGCCGGCCAGCGCGTCGAGCCGCATCGCCGGGGAGCCGAGCAAGATCGACGCAGGTGCAGCGGGGCACGTGGGCGGGCTGCTGCTGGGCCTTCCGGTCAGAGGTCGGCGAGTGCGGTGTCGACGTCCGGGAGCAGCGGCAGGATCTGCTGCAGGTTCATCGTCTCCCACGGACGGATCACGGCGAGGTTGTCGGGAGGTGCCACGAGGCGCAGGGCCGGCCGGGGGGTCGGGGCCTGCGTGGAGTACCCGGGCCCGGGGGTCGTGGTCGTGCGGCTGGCGATCTCGGCGAGCGTGCCGAGCCCGGAGGAGCCGAGGAAGCCCACCCCGGTCAGGTCGATCACCAGCGCGGTCAGGTCCGGCCACTGCAGGGTGTCGTCGACCACGGCCATCAGCTCGCGCGCGGTCTGCAGGTCCAGCTCGCCCACCACCGTCACCACGGCCGCCGATCCCCTGCGGGAGGCGTGCAGCGTCAGCAGGTCGCCCGGCGCCGGCGATCCGGGCGCCGACGGTTCGGAAGCAGTGTGGTCACTGTCGGTCACGCAAGCACCGTAGCGGCTCGCCGTACCCCGGCGCGTTCGGCCGGGTCCGGGGCTCGGTGCCGACCAGTGGCACAGCCGGACGAGGCGGTGGCCACAGCGCGGGCAGGCGCGGTCACGGAGACGGGGCGGCGGGGGTGTCGATGGCGACGGTGCGCCAGAAGATCCACTCCGGTGCTGCGGACCACGGTGTGCTGGTCGGGGCGGTGGCGGTGCCCGCCGCATCGCGCGCCGAGGACCGCGAGCCTGCCGAGCTCGCCCCCACGACTCTCACTGATCATCCTGCCGACGGCGGTTAGCTTGAAAATGTGAACGAGCGACAGCGGTGTGGCGCGCCCCTCGTCCCCCGACCGTCGGACGTCGAGTGGTCAGGGGACCGCAACGCTCGCGGACTGTCCGACCGGTCCGGTGGGGTGACCCGGTCGGAGATCCGGCGGCTATCCGCACCTCGTGATCGAGGCGTCGCGCCGCTGAAGCCCGGCGGGCTCGGTGGGGAGTGGTGACGCGGAGCGGCCCGGCCACGCCGGCCGACGCCGTCCGGCAGCGTGCTCCGGAGAGCGGCGGCTCGGAGCAGCGGCATGGACGGTGAGACCCACCGGCGCCGGGAACTGGGTGAGTTCCTGAGGGCCCGGCGTCGGCAGCTCGTGCGCGCCGACGTGGGCCTGCCCGTGGTGAAGGGGCGGATCGCGCACGGCCTGCGCCGCGAGGAGATCTCCTACCTGTCCGGTGTGAGCGCCACCTGGTACACGTGGCTCGAACAGGGCCGCGAGATCCGGCCGTCCCGGCAGGTGCTGGACGCGCTGGCGCGGACCCTGCGCCTGTCCGCCACCGAGCACAGCTACATCCTGTCGCTGGCCGGGTACTCCGCCCCGCGCCCGGCCCGGCCGATCCCCGGGACGGCCCCCGCAGGTGTGCAGCAGCTGCTCCGGGCGCTCTCGGACTATCCGGCGTACGTCCTCGCCCCGGACTGGGCGCTCACCGGTTGGACCCCGGCCTACACGGCGCTCTACCGGGATCTGGGCGCCGTGCCGGCCGCCGACCGGAACCTGTTGTGGCTGGTGTTCACCGACCCGTACCTGCGCGAGCTGATGCCGGACTGGGAGTTCTCCAGCAGGCGGCTGCTCGCGCAGTTCCGGGCCGGGGCAGGTCTGCGGCTGGGCGAGGCGTCCTTCTCCGCGCTGGTGACGCGACTGCGCGAGGTGAGCGAACCGTTCCGGGTGGGCTGGGAGAGCCACGACATCGAAGGGTTCATCTCGCGGGAGCGGCTGTTCCGCCACCCCCTCGTCGGCGACCTGCATCTCGAACAGCACCGCCTGACGCCGTCCGACCATCCCGATCTGAACCTGGTGGTCTACACGCCGGTGGTGACCACGGAGGCTCCCGCCAGGCTGCGCAAGCTGCTGGAGATCGTCTCCGAGTCCGCCGCGGGAAGCCCGGACCGCGAGGAGTAGCGCCCCGGCAGCGACGACGACCACCGCGTCAGGACGCGGAGCTCTCGAGAACTGCCGGCAGCAGGGCGCTGGGTGGGGTCCATGGTTTCGCCATGCCCGGCTCATCCGGCACCGGTTGGACCGCTCCGAGGTGCAGGCCGGCTCTTGACCACGCGGACGATCCAGCTCACTATGGGTACCTAACTGTTAGGGACCCTTAGACAGGAGATCGGATGAGCCGAGGACCGAACGGTGAACGCAACGACGAGGACCTCGCCGTGCTTCTCGTCTCGGTGTCGGCTCGTCTCACCCGGCTCTACGGCCGGGTGCTCGGCCAGCTCGACACGCCGCTGACCTTCCGGCAGCACCGCATGCTCCGGAGGGTCTCGGAGGGGCACACCTCGATGGCGGCACTGGCCGCCTTCGGGAACCTCACCGTCCCGACGGTGTCGGAGAGCGTCGAGGTGCTCGTCCGGCGCGGCTTGATGAAGCGGCAGGAGAACCCGCAGAACAGGCGGTCGCTGCTGCTGAGCCTCACGCCGGACGGGCTCGCCGCCAAGGAGGCGGCGGACACGGCGCTGGCCGCGGTGGGGGACCGGCTGCTCCATGCCGTTCCCGACGACCGCCACGAGCTCCTGCACGAGTCGCTGGCGGCGGTCTTCGACGCCGCCACGGACATCTTCCAGGAGCCGATCGGGACCGGTGCGCAGGCGGCCCCGGCCGTCCGAGGGCCGGAGCTCTGACCTACCAGGCACCGCAGTGACAGGCGCGAGAGGAGATCACAATGACGTGTTCGTGGCGGTGGCGCTGGCAGGTGGTACTGCTCGGTGTCGCGAGTCTCGCCCTGGCCGCCTGTGGCGGCGGCGGCGGTGGTGACGCCGAGTCGGCGGAGGCGGCGAGCTGCGCTCCGCTGGGCACGAAGCAACCGCTGACGCTGGGGGTCAACCCGGGCGCGCAGGACCTCGTCACCTTCGTGATGCAGGAGCAGGGCTTCGCCGAGAAGCACAACCTCGACCTGACCGTGAACTCGTTCCAGAACCCGTCCGCCCTGCACGCCGCGATCGGTCAGCACACGGTCGACGTCGGGTTCGGCGGCCTCACCGCGATGGCGGTGGCCCGCCAGCAGGGGCGCGGCGCGATGATCTTCGACGTTCTGACCAGCCCGTCGAACGTCGTGGTCACGCGCAACGACTCCGACGTGCAGAACTTCTCCGACCTGCGCGGACGCAAGCTCGGGGCGTTCGGAGGCCGGTCCAGCGCCACGTTCGCGATCACGTCGATCGTGGCGAAGGAGAAGTACGGGATCGACGACCTCGGCAAGGACGTCGACATCATCGAGGCCCCCGACGCCGCGATGCTCGGCCTGCTCGACGCCGGCAACATCGACGCCGCCCTGATCGGCACCACCGCAACGGTGCAGGCACTGCTCTCGGGCAAGTACCGCACGCTGAGCGACATCTCGCAGGACTACCAGGCCGCGTTCGGTGCGCTCCCCGGCCACGTCCTCGCGGCCACCACCGACGACTACGCCGAGTCGCACTGCGGCGTGCTGAACGCGTTCAGCGCGGCCCTCGACGACACGGTCGCGTTCATCCAGACCGATCCGGACGTCTGGAGCGTCTACGCGAAGAAGATCGAGCTCACCGACCCGCGGGCCCCGGAGATGCTGCACGAGCGCGTGGCGTCGCGCTACATCGCCGACTGGAACCAGGAGCAGGCCGACGCCGAGGCGAAGCTCATCGAGCAGCTCATCCCGGTGCTCGGTGCGGACGACTTCGTGCCGGCCGTGCCCGCCGGGCTGTTCCGGACCGACCTGCGGACGGCCACCTCATGAGCACCGTGGAGAGCAACCGTGACGTCCCGCTCGCGGGTGGGCCGGGCACGGTCCCGGTCGTGCCGGTGGCCAGCGAGACCGACCTCGTCCCGACGCCACGCCGCTCGTGGCGCGGAGTCTGGCTGCGGGCACTCTCCCTGGTCTCGCTCGTGGCGGTCTGGTTCATCGCGTCCCTGTTCTTCGACGAGAGCGTGCTGCCCGGGCCGATCAGGGTGTTCGGCACGCTGGTGTCGAACCTGGGCGACTCCGAGACCTACTTCCATCTCTGGACCACCGTCTACCGGGTGGTCGCCGGCATGCTCATCGCCGTCGTGCTCGGGCTGGTCATCGGCCTGGTGATGGGCCTGTCGAAGTTCGGCGAGGAGTTCCTCGACTCCTGGGTGCTCGTCGCGTTCACCGTGCCGTCGGTCGTGTACGGCATCCTCGCGATCCTCTGGTTCGGGCTGAACGACGCCGCGGCGATCGTCGCGATCGGGGTCACGGCGGTCCCGGCGGTGGCGATCAACATGTGGCAGGGCGTGAAGGCCATCGACCTGTCGCTGGTGCGCATGGGGCAGGCCTTCCACTTCTCGCGCTCGGCGATCCTGCGCAAGCTGGTGGTACCGCAGGTGATCCCCTACCTGCTCGCCGCTCTGCGCTACGCGCTCGGCCTGTCCTGGAAGATCGCCACCGTCGTCGAGCTGATCGGCCTGTCCAGCGGCGTCGGCTACCAGCTCAGCTACTGGTTCGGCCTGTTCAACATGACCCAGGTCCTCGCCTGGACGATCTTGTTCACGATCGTCCTGCTGCTCATCGAGTTCGTGATCCTCAAGCCGACGGAGTACTGGCTCACGCGCTGGCGCCCGTCGATGCAGAACTGACCAGGGAGCCACGGTGTCCGAGAAGGTGTCCCAGAGCGACGGCGACCAGCCCTACCTCGTGATCGACAACGTCCGCAAGCAGTTCCCGCGCCGCGGGGAGCCGCCCCTCACCGTCATCGACGGGCTGAACGTGGCGGTGGAGCACGGGTCGCTGCTGTCCATCCTCGGCCCGTCGGGCTGCGGGAAGTCCACGCTGCTCAACATGATCAACGGCCTCGACGACGTGACGTCCGGCCGGATCGTCATCAACAACCACGTGGTGAGCGCCCGATCGCGCTCGGCGGTCCGCATCGGCGTCGTGTTCCAGGAGCCGCGGCTGCTGCCGTGGCGCACGGTCCGCGACAACGTCCGCCTCCCGCTCGACGAGCTGAACGTGTCGCGGGACGAGGCCGACGAGCGGGTGCAGCGCTACCTCGATCTCGTCGGCCTCGGCGAGTTCGGCGACTACTTCCCGCTGCGCCTGTCCGGTGGCATGCAGCAGCGGGTGGCGCTCGCGCGGGGCCTGGCGATCGAACCCGACCTGCTGCTGGCCGACGAGCCGTTCTCCGCGCTCGACGAGATCACCGCCCGCAAGCTGCGCCGGGAGTTCACCGAGATCTGGCGCGCCACCGGGCGCACGGTCCTGTTCGTCACCCACAACATCCGGGAGGCGGTCTTCCTGTCCACGCGGATGCTGGTCGTCACCGCGCGTCCGTGCACCACGCACATGGACATCGCGATCGACGTCCCGTACCCGCGGGTGCCGGAGGACGACCGCCTCTTCGAGATCGAGAAGCAGGTCACCAAGGACTTCATCCAGATGGAGGAAGCGGCGGCCGGATGATGCTGAAAGGAAACGACGTGAACGGAGCAGACGACGCAGAGCAGGAGCTGCGCTATTCGAGAGTGCGCGCGGCGATGGCCGAGAACGGCCTTGACCTGCTGCTCGCGTACGGCCCGGGGTGGCGCCGGGAGAACATCCGCTACCTGACCGACGCCCGGGTCACCGGCAGCGCCGCACTGGTGCTGGTGCCGGCGGCGGGGGAGCCGTCGGCGTTCTCCGTGCGCCCGGCCGACCTGGGCGTGATCGCGCAGCGCGGCTGGGTCACCGACGTGGTGCGCCTGGACTTCCCCGCGTCCACGGTGCTGGTCGAGCGCCTGCGCGACCTCGCCCCCTCCCGGATCGGGGTGGCTCACCTGGAGCTGTTGCCGCAGGCGATCGCCGACGCGATCGCCGCGGGAGCCCCCGGCGCGGAGGTGGTGTCGGCCACCGGCCTGCTCGACGACGCGCGGATGGTCAAGAGCGACTGGGAGCTCGCGCAGATGCGCCGCTCGGCCGCCGTCTGCGCGGCGGGCTGGCAGAAGTTCGTCGACGTGCTGGAGCCGGGCCTGCCCGAGTACCGCATCGTCGCGGAGGTCGAGGCGGAGCTGAAGCGCCTCGGGGCCGAGGACAACTTCATGCTGATCGCCTCGGGTGGCGACGAGGTGATGGGGATGACGCCGCCGGGCCCGCGCCTGCTCGAAGAGGGCGACATGGTGCGCACCGAGCTCACCCCGCAGATGAACGGCTACTGGCTGCAGATCTGCCGCTCGGCGGTGGTCGGCCGGGCGAGCGACGCCCAGCGCCGCTCGTTCGACCTGTTCAACGAGGCCGTCGAGGCCGGGCTGTCGGTCGTGCGGCCGGGGATCACCGCGCACGAGGTGGCGGTGGCGGAGAACGACGTCTTCCGCAAGTACGGCTACGGCGAGTACTGCACGGCCAGGTACACGCGCGTGCGGGGCCACGGGCACGGGCTGCACCTGGACGAGACGCCGATCATCGAGGGCAACCACACGGTGCTGCCGGAGCGCGCCGTGTTCATCGTCCACCCGAACACCTACACACCGATTGCCGGCTACCACGTGCTGGGCGACCCGGTGGTGGTCACCGCCACCGGCTACGAGGTGCTGATCGAGACGGAGCGGGTGCTCTTCGAGACCCCGCAGGGGGTGGCGGCATGAAACGTGGACTCGTCGTGCTGGATTCGGCGGAGGTGCCGGAGCAGGAGCGTCCCGGGCGCGTGGCGCGGCTCCAGCAACGGCTGACCGACGAGGGGGTGACGCTCGGGCTCGTCTACGCCGACGTCCACCGCTCCGACGATCTCGGCTACCTCACCAACCTGTGCATCTACTGGAACGAGGGCATCCTCGCGGTGCCCGCCGAGGGCGAGCCCGCGTTCCTGATGAAGCTGTCGCCGCGGGTGCACGGGTGGATGCGGCGCTCGTCGACGCTGACCGACCTGCGCAGCGGCAAGGGGTTCACCGCACTCGTGCAGGGCCTGGTGGAGAACCGGGAACAGGGCGTGATCGGGCTCGTCGACGCCGCGCTGTGGCCGGCCACCGCCGTCGAAGAGGTGCGGGCCGCCGCTCCCGGCTGGGAGGTGCGCCCGCTGGGCGGGCTCGTGCGTGAGCAGCGGCTCGTCCCGTCGACGGCGGAGCTCGACCTGCTCGGCCGCGCCGCCGCCGCGCTGCGGACCGCCCTGGACGCGGGGACCGCGCCCGACCTGCCGGACGGCGAGCGCATCGCGATCCTCGAGCAGGCCCTGCGCGGCGCCGGCTACACCGACCTGATGGTCGAGGTGGTGCACGGCCCGGACGGGGTGTCGGCCGTGGAGGTGACCGGGCAGTACCGGTTCGGCTGGCTGCGCGTCGCGCGCCTCGTCGCCCCGCATGCGGGAGTGGCGCTGCCGTCCTGGGCGGCCGCGGTGCAGAACGCGCTGGCCGCCGCCCGCGGTGCCGTCGCGCCCGGGGTGCGGGCCGCCGCGCCCGCCGCAGCCGCGGAGAACGCGTTCACCACCGGCCTCCCCTCCGGGGCCGTCCTGCACGCCACGGTCGTGCACCAGGCCGACCTGTCCACCGGCGGCGACTACGCGAGCCCCGACGAGGAGCTGGCGCCGGGTGCCGTGGTGGTGGTCGGGGTGGAGGTCCTCTTCCCCGACGGCGGCCGCGTGGCCGTCGCCGACACCGTCCGCGTCGGTGTGACCGGCGCGGAAGACCTCGATGCCGAGGAGCAGCACGCATGAGGATTCTGTCGAACGCCGACATCGAGCAGGTGCTCACGCCCGGGGAGTGCCTCTCCGCGCTGGAGTCCGCCTACGTCGAGCTGGCGCAGGGCAAGGGCGCGAACCGCCCGCGCAACCACACCTACTTCCCGGTGGAGGATCCGCGCCATCCCGGCTTCCGGTTCCGGTTCAAGTCGCAGGAGGGCGGCACGGTCGGCAGCGGCGTGTGGGCCCTGCGGATCACCTCCGACATCGCGGGCGTCGAGACGCTCGCCAACGGGGTGCAGCGCCGCCGCCTGATCCCGGCCGCGCCGGGCGGGCGCTACGTCGGGCTCGTGACGCTCTACAGCATGACCACGCTGGAGCCGCTGGCGATCCTGCACGACAGCGTGGTGCAGAAGATGCGGGTGGGGGCCACCTCGGCGCTCGGCATCCGCGAGCTGGCGAGCGAGGACGTCACCGTCGCGGGGATGTTCGGGTCCGGCTGGCAGGCCGAGTCGCACCTGGAGTGCCTGCTGATGGTGCGCCCGGAGATCGAGGAGGTGCGGGTCTACAGCCCCACCCCCGGCAACCGGGAGAAGTTCGCGGCCACCTGGAGCGAGCGCACCGGGCGGCGGATCGTGGCGGTCGACGAGCCGCGCGGCGCCGTCGAGGGCTGCCGGATCGTCACCTGCGCGACCGCGGCCATGGACCCCTGCTTCGAGGGGGCCTGGCTGGAGCCGGGCAGCCACGTCACGGCGATCACCTCGCCGGACGGCACCGCCACCCGCCGCGAGCTGGACGACGCCACGTTCGACCGCGCCGACCGCATCGTCGTGCTCTCCCGCGAGCAGGTGCACCACGACAAGCAGTACGACATCCTCGGCCCGGTCGACCGCGGCCGGATGAGCTGGGACGACATCCACGAGCTGGGTGACCTGCTGGCCGGCACCGCACCGGGTCGCACCCGGCCCGACGAGACCACGATCTTCGCCAACAACACCGGCATGGGCCTGCAGTTCGCGGCGGTCTGTGCCAGGGCGCTCGCGCTGGCCGAGGAGCGCGGCCTCGGCCACGAGGTGCCCACCGACTGGTTCCTCGAGGAGACGTCCCCGTGAGTGAGCTTGTGAACGAACCATCGGCACGGCGCGAGCTTGCCAAGGGAGTCGTCGGCGGGACGGCGATCGTCTTCGGTGACGACGTCAACACCGACGTGATCATCCCGGGCCGCTACCTGGTCAGCATCGACCCGGCGGAGCTCGCCGAGCACGCCTTCGAGCCGCTCGGGCCGGAGCTGCAGCAGCGGCTGCGGGCGAGCGACGTGGTGGTGGCCGGGCGCAACTTCGGCTGCGGCAGCGCCCGCGAGCAGGCCTCGACGTGCCTCATCGGGGCCGGGATCAGCGCGGTCGTCGCGCGGTCGTTCTCGCGGGTGTTCTTCCGCAACGCGATCAACACCGGGCTGGTGGCCGTGGAGTGCCCCGACGCCGTGGACGCCGTCGAGGACGGTGCCGAGGTGCTGGTCGACTACGGCGCGGGCACGGTCACGGTGGGCGGGCAGAGCTTCGGCTTCGCCCCGTACCCGCCGGGCCTGCGCGTGATCCTCGAGGCGGGCGGGCTCATCCCGCACCTCATGCAGCAGGCGAAAGCAGGACAACGTGGGTAAGTCGTTCGCACAGAAGGCCCTGGAACGGGCGTCGGGGGAGAAGGACCTGGTTCCCGGCCAGATCGTCGACGCCTTCCCCGACCTGTACATGAGCCACACGGCCAGCTGGCGCTGCATCCGCACGCTGGAGCGGATGGGCGTCGACGAGCTGTACGACGTCGACCGGATCGCCATGGTGATGGACCACATCTCCCCGGCGGACAACGCGAAGACGGCGGGCTACCACGCGCTGTGCCGGGAGTTCGCCGATCGGATGGGCGTGCGCAAGTTCTTCGACGTCAACGCGGGCATCGCGCACGTCGTGCTGATGGAGCGCGGGCTGATCAAGCCGGGTGAGCTGATCATCGGCACCGACTCGCACTCCACGATCTACGGTGCGCTGGGCGCGCTCGGCACCGGCGTGGGCTTCAGCGAGATCACCGCCACCTGGGTCACCGGCAAGCTCTGGATGAAGGTGCCGGAGTCGATCAAGGTGGAGGTCGACGGGCCGCTCGCACGCGGCACGTATCCCAAGGACGTGATGCTGCGCCTGATCGGTGATGTCGGGGCCGACGGCGCCACGTACTGCTCGGTGGAGTTCCACGGCAGCTACGTCGAGCAGATGTCGGTGTCGGAGCGGATGACGCTGTGCAACCTCGCGATGGAGATGGGGGCGAAGAACGCCTTCGTCCCCCCGGACGACACCGCGCTCGCCTACCTCGACGAGGCAGGAGCCGACCGCGGCTCGTACGAGGTGCTGCTGCCCGACCCCGATGCGCAGTACCGGCAGGTCGAGCGGGTGGACGGCCGGTCGCTCGTGCCGCAGGTGGCGGTGCCGCACACCGTGGACAACGTGGTGGGGGTGGACGAGGTCGCGGGCACGAAGGTGGACCAGGTGTTCATCGGCTCGTGCGCCAACGCCAAGTACGACGACCTCGCGATCGCGGCGGAGGTGCTCGCCGGCAACACCGTGGCGCCCGGCGTGCGGCTGATCGTCACCCCGGCGTCGAGCATGATCATGGCGAAGGCCGCGTCCGACGGGATCGTCTCGACGTTGCTCCAGGCCGGTGCGCTCATCACGAACCCCGGCTGCGGGGCGTGTGCCGGCAGCGGCGGCGCGATGGCCGACGGGGAGGTCACCTTCTCCACGGCGAACCGCAACTTCCAGGGCCGGATGGGCAGCTACCAGAGCAGCATCTACCTGGGCAGCCCGGCCACCGCGGCGGCGTCGGCGATCCGTGGGGTCATCAGCAACCCGCAGGAGCTGCTGGCATGAACATGGTGGAGAAGATCCTCGCCCGGGCGAGCGGACGGCAGTCGGTCGAGCCGGGCGACGTGGTGGTGGCCGAGGTCGACCTGCTGATCATGCACGACCTGAGCGGCTGGCTCACCAGCCGCGTGTTCGACAAGCAGGTGGGCGGCCCCGTGCGCCATCCCGAGCGGGTGGCGATGGTGTTCGACCACCACTACTCCCCGCCCACCGAGGACGCCGCGGACATGCTCAAGGCGAACCGCGAGTGGGCGCGGCGCAACGGCATCCAGCTGTTCGACTGCGGCAACGGCAACATCCACCACACCGTGGTGCGCCGCGGGCTGGTCCGGCCGGGTGCGATCGTCGTCGGGTCGGACAGCCACACGCCGGTGCACGGCGCCCTCGGCGCGTTCGCCGCGGCGCTGGGCAACGACTCCCACGCCGGCACCGTGCTGCCCTACGGGAAGGCCTGGTTCCGGGTGCCCGAGACGGTGCGGGTGGAGCTCGTCGGCACCCCGCCGCCGGGCACCACCGCGCGGGACGTCGCGCTGTGGCTCGTCGGGCAGATCGGCGAGGGCGGCCTGATCTACGCGGCCGTCGAGTTCGCCGGCCCGTACGTCAAGGAGCTGCCGTTCTGGGACCGGTGGCTCTTCCCGCTGCTGTGCGTCGACCTCGGCGCCAAGTGCAGCTTCGTGGAGCCCGACGAGGTGACCGAGGAGTTCGTCCGCTCCCTCCCACCCGGGGCCGCCGACCGGCCGGCGCACAGCGACGGCGGCGAGGCCGCCCGCGTGCTGCGGTTCGACGTCGGCGGGGTGGCACCCCAGGTGGCGTGCCCGCCCACGGTCGGCAACCTCGCCGACGTCTCGGCGCTGGCCGGCACGCCGGTGCAGTACGCCGAGCTGGGCGGGCACGCGGGCGGGCGCCTGGAGGACTTCCGGGCCGCCGCGGAGGTGCTCCAGGGCCGCCGGGTGCACCCGGACGTCCGGTTCAACGTGGTGCCGTCGAGCCGGGAGGTCTTCACCGAGGCCGTCCGGGAAGGGCTGGTGCTCGCGCTGCACGAGGCCGGGGCCACGTGGTTCCCGCCGAGCACGGGCTCCAACCAGGCCTACAACATGGGGGCGATGGCCGCGGGCGAGTCGATGATCTCGACCCACGCCCGCAACTTCCCCGGCCGCAACGGCAGCGCCGAGGCGAACATGTACCTGGCAGCGGCCCGGACCGTGGCGGCATCGGCCGTCACCGGCACGATCACCGACGCAGGGGAGCTCGCATGACCACCGTCGAGGGGCCCGTGCTGCAGGCCCGCGGCCGGTGCTGGACGTTCGGGGACAACATCCCGACCGACCGGCTGGTGAAGACGAAGTACGTCGTCGAGCCGATGTCGGTGATCGTGGCGCACGTGCTCGAGGACCTGAACCCCCGCTTCCCGCTGGAGGTTCAGCCGGGCGACATCGTGGTGGCCGGCAAGCACTTCGGGCAGTCGTCCGGGCGGGCGATCGCGGTGAAGGCGCTCAAGGCCACCGGCATCGGCTGCGTCGTCGCCGACACGTTCGCGCGCACCTTCTACCGCAACGCGTTCGAGGTCGGGCTGCCGGTGCTCGAGCTGCCCGGCGTCTCGGAACTGGTCTCCGACGGCGACGTCCTCGCGGTCGACGTGGCCGCGGGCACGTTCCGCAACGAGGCGACCGGCCAGGAGCGCACCGTCGCGCCCCCGGACGCGTTCCTGCTGGAGATGCTGCGGGCGGGTGGCCTGATCCCGCTGGCCAAGAAGCGCACCGACCTCTTCGACCCCGCCACCTGATCGCCGCGAGATCCGGCTGTTCGTCCCGTTCAGGGCCGGCAGCCGGGTCTCGCCCGTTTTGTCACCAGGATCGTTAACAATCTGGTTGCCAATGGATCATCGTGGTGCCTATGCTCCAGACGCCCCCGGTGACCGGCCTGCAGAGCCGCGCCCCCCTCCCGTGGAGCGTGAGGTCGCAGTGCGACGTCCCGTCGATCGGTGGCGGAAAACTCGATGAGGAGTTGACGAGCCATGCGGTTGCGATCCCGTTCTTCCCGGACATTCGCGGCGATAGCCGTAGCACTTTCCGTCGCCCTGGTGGCGGCAGCATGCGGTGAGGTCAAGCAGGGTGCTCCCGGCACCACGATCCAGGCGGTCAACGCCTACGGCGGGAACTTCGCCACGGAGGGCACGCCCAAGAAGGGCGGCACGCTGCTGGTCGGCGAGGACCGCGAGATCATCGGCTTCGATCCCACGGTCCAGAACCAGAACCCGGCTGCCTCGGCGATCTACGACTCGCTGCTGAAGGCCAAGCCCGACGGCACCGTCGAGCCGTTCCTGGCCAAGTCGATGGACACCTCCGACAACGGCCGGACCTGGACGATGGGCCTGCGCTCGGGCGTCAAGTTCTCCGACGGCACGCCTTTCGACGCCCAGGCCGTGATGATCAACGTCCAGCGGCACATCGACAAGGCCAGCTCGCCCGCGCACCCGGCGGCGGCACTGATCGCCTCGATGACCGCCCCGGACCCGCTGACCGTGGTCTTCACGCTGAAGCAGCCGATGGGGGACTTCGCCCTCAACTTCGGGGGAGCGTTCTTCGGCGGCACGCTCGGGATGATCATCTCCCCGGCGGCCTTGCAGAAGTACGGCGACCAGATCGCGAGCCACCCGGTCGGCGCCGGCCCGTTCACCTTCGTCAGCTGGACGCGGGACTCCAAGCTGGTGCTGGCCCGCAACCCCGGCTACTGGCAGCCCGGCCTGCCCTACCTGGACGGCATCGAGTTCCGCCCGCTCCCCGACACGGAGACGCGCTACTCCTCGATCCAGAACGGGGACGTCGACATGATCTTCGGCGGGTACAACCAGGAGCTCGTGCGTGGCCTGGCCAACCCGAACCTCAACGTCTACTACGGGCCGGGCAGCGCGGGCGAGTACATGTACTTCAACCTGACCAAGGCGCCCTTCAACGACCGGAACATGCGCGAGGCGATCATCCGGGCGATCGATCTCCGGGCGCTGTCCGCCAGCCAGTACAACAACCAGATGATCCCGGCGAAGAGCCTGTTCATCGAGGACAGCCCCTTCCACACCCAAGCCGCCTCCGACGAGTGGCCGACGTTCGACCAGGCGAAGGCCAAGCAGCTCGTCGACGCCTACCGCGCCTCCGGCGGGAACCCGGACTTCACGTTCAAGACGACCACCGCGCGGCAGGCCTTCGCCGAGTTCATCCAGGCCCAGATGGCGGCGATCGGGATCAAGGTCGACGTCAAGACCTACGACCTGGCGCAGTTCTCCTCGTCGGTGCTGCAGGGCAACGACTTCCAGCTCACGAGCTGGGTCGGCCCCTTCGACTACCCCGACCCCGCCGTGGCGCGGATCCTGTCCACGAGCGGCACCGGCAACTACGGCAAGTACTCCAACCCGCAGGTCGACCAGTGGCTGACCGACGCCGCCGAGACCAGCGACCCGGCCCAGCGGACGAAGGACTACCAGCAGGTCGAGCTCCAGGTCGGCAAGGACCTGCCGCTCGCCTTCTTCACCCGCAGCTACCTGTCCACGATCACGAAGAAGGACGTGAAGGGCATCGACCGGTTCATCCTGCGGGACATGTGGTGGGCGACGACCTGGCTGGACCGGACGGCACCGTGAGGCAGGGTGTCACGGCGCTGAGAGAAGTCTGAGGTCGGTCGGCGACCGACGGTGGCGCCGGGTGGGTCGGGTCGGGTACCGAGAGGGCACGAGCCGACGCCGCCCGGCGCCGCGCCGATCGAAGGGACCCCGCCATGACGCAGGCACGTCCGATGCCGATCCACATGCGGCGTGACGGTTTCGACCCGCCGGCGGAGCTCGCGCAGGTGCAGGCCACCGCGGGTCTCACCCGGGTCGAGACGTTGTTCGGGTTCTCGGCGTGGGTCGTCACCCGCTACGCCGACGTCCGCGAGGTGCTGGCCGACGCGGTGCGCTTCAGCAACGGCAGGCGCCCGCCCGGGTTCCCCGGGCTCGCCGGGGCCGACACCGAGGGATCGCTGCTTCTCAGCGACCCGCCCGAGCACACCCGGCTGCGGAAGCTCCTGAGCCCGGAGTTCACCGTGCGGCGGATCCGGCGGCTGGAGCCGAGGATCACCGAGATCGTCGAGGACCATCTGGCGGCGATGGAGGCGGCCGGGCCCCCCGCCGACCTGGTGGAGTCGTTCGCGCTGCCCGTGCCGTCGCTGGTGATCTGCGAGCTGCTCGGCGTTCCCTACGCCGACCGTGCGGAGTTCCAGGGGCGGGCGCGCCGGCAGCTCGACGTGTCGCTCGACCTGGAGGTGCGCGCGCAGGCCCGGGTGGAGTCGCGGGCGTTCATGGCCGAGCTGGTGGCGCGGGCGCGCGTCGAGCCGGGGGACGACCTGCTCGGCATGCTCGTGCGCGAGCACGGTGACGCGCTCACCCCCGGCGAGCTCACCGGCATCGCGAGCCTGCTCCTCATCGCCGGCCACGAGACCACCGCCAACACCATCGGCCTCGGTGTCCTCGCCCTCCTGCGCGACCCCGAGCAGCTCCGGCTGGTGCGCGACCGGCCCGAGGGCGTCGAGGCAGCGGTGGAGGAGCTGCTGCGCTTCCTCTCGGTGGTGCACAGCGGCGTGCCGCGGTTCGCGAACGAGGACGTGGAGCTCGCCGGTGAGCGGATCGCGGCGGGCGACCTGCTGGTGCTGTCGCTGCCGGTCGCCAACCGCGACCCCGAGCTCGGCCAGGACCTGGACCGCCTCGACGTCACCCGCGCCGTCACCCGCCACGTGGCGTTCGGGCACGGCGTCCACCACTGCCTGGGGGCGCCGCTGGCCCGCGCCGAGCTGCGCATCGCCCTCCCCGCGCTCCTGCGGCGCTTCCCGGCGCTCGCCCTCGCCGATCCCACCGCCGAGGTCGAGTTCCGCTCCTACAACGTCGTCTACGGGGTGAGGTCGCTGCCCGTCACCTGGTGAGGCTCACGCCCTCGTCACCACGACGACCGGGATGACCCGGTCGGTGGCGGCCTCGTGGTCGGCGAAGAAGGGATAGGCCTCCTTCAGCGTGGACCAGAGGCGTTCGCGCTCGGCACCCGTGGCGGGGACGGCCGTGGCCTCGTAGGTCTCGGCGCCGACCTCCACGGTGACGTGGGGATCGGCCTCGAGGTTGCGGTACCACTCGGGATGGCGCGGTGCCCCCATGTTGGACGCGATGAGGAGCAGCCGGTCGCCGTCGGGATGGAACATCATCGGCGTGGTGCGCCGCTGCCCGGTGCGCCGTCCCGTGGTGGTGACCAGGACGAGGCGGTCCCGCTGCATACCGGGGATCTCGCCACCCGCCCGGAACTGCTCGATCGTCCGGCGGTTGATCTCCGCCATGTCGCTGGTGTCCGGTCTGCTCATTCGTCCTCCGTGTCTCGATCCGCCCGATCAGGGACATGATGGCCTGTTCATCCGACATGCGAGGACGCCTCGCGTAGCGTGACCCGCGGCGCGGCCGCGCCCGTGCTGACCGGGG
Organism: Pseudonocardia xinjiangensis; assembly: GCF_012911925.1. GTDB lineage: Bacteria > Actinomycetota > Actinomycetes > Mycobacteriales > Pseudonocardiaceae > Pseudonocardia > Pseudonocardia xinjiangensis. Next base: position 108,427 of record NZ_JAAXKY010000004.1, read on the forward strand.
GTGCTGCTGATGAACCTCGAGAAGGTGGTCTTCGGCTTCTTCGTGCTGCTGGCCGCCACCCTGAACTTCGGCTTCTTCATCGGCGACATCGCCAACCCCGCGTTGCACAACATCTACGAGCTGTTCGCGGCGGTCGTCGTCAGCCTGATCGCGACGGTCCTCAAGTTCGGCGACCGCACGCAGATCGGCGCCGTGCACCTGGCCACGAGCCTGGTGGCCGACCTGCAGCTCATCGCCGCGGCGCTCGCCTGGACCTACGCGGCCCACATCTCGACCGAAGGGCTCACCCCCTCCGCCATGGCCAGCGTCGTGTCGCTGTCGGGCGGCGCGCTGTTCGCGAACGTCGTGTCGGTGGTGCTGCTCGTCGTCGAGACCGTCTCGTACCACCGCCGGTAGGGGGTGCACTGGTGGGCAACCCACTGCTCTCGTTCTGGTGGCGCCTCTTCGGCCAGGACGAGCAGCGGACGGGCCGGTTGCGCAGGCGCATCCCGATGGCGTCGGCGGTGCAGGCCTCGGCCACGATCTTCCTGATCCTGCGCCGGATGCGCGTGCCGCTCATCATCCTGATCACGATCTTCGCGGTGAGCGTGCTCGGCCTGACCCTCGTGCCCGGCCGCACGGCCGAGGGACTGGCGTACCGGATGTCGTTCTTCGACGCCTTCTACTTCATGAGCTACACCGCATCGACGATCGGTTTCGGCGAGCTGCCCTACACGTTCACCGATGCCCAGCGGCTGTGGGTGACCGCCACGATCTACCTGACCGTCATCGGATGGGCCTACGCGATCGGCTCGCTGCTCGCGCTCGTGCAGGACCGCGCGTTCCGCCAGGCGCTCGCCCTGCAGCACTTCACGCGGAAGGTGTCGCGGCTGCGCGAGCCGTTCCTGCTGATCGTGGGGTACGGGCGCACCGGTGAGCTGCTCGGACGCTCGTTCGACGCGCTCGGCAGGCGGTTCGTCGTGATCGACTCCGAGAGCGAACGCATCGACGGTCTCGACCTCGACCCGTACCACGCCGACGTGCCGGGTCTCGTGGCCGACGCCCGCGATCCGGGTCATCTCGGCGTGGCGGGGCTCGGCAACCCGCACTGCGAGGCGGTGCTGGCCCTCACCAACGACGACGAGGCGAACCTGGCCGTCACCATGACCGCGGCCCTGCTGCGGCCGGACCTGCCGGTCATCGCGCGCACGGTCTCCACCCTGATCGCCGAGCGGATGCACGCCTTCGGCACGCCGACGGTCGTCAACCCCTTCGACCGGTTCGGCGACCACCTGCGGATCGCGCTGCGCGCGCCCGCCACCTACCAGCTGATCACGTGGCTGGAGAGCGGGCCGGGGGCCGAGCTGCCGCCCCGGGCCAGGCCGCCGGCAGAGGGCCGCTGGGTGGTGTGCGGGTACGGCAGGCTGGGCCGCGAGATCGTCGAGGACCTGCAGGCGGAGGGCCTGGACGTGACCATCATCGATCCCGTCGCCGACCGGCCGGCGGCTGCGGAGGAGGAGGCCACCCTCGTCTCCGGCCACGGGTTCGAGCCCGCGGTGCTGGAAGGGGCAGGCGTGGCGGAGGCGGTCGGTTTCGTCGCGGGCACGGACAACGACACGAGCAACCTGTCGCTCATCGCCGCCGCCCGGCGGGTCAACCCGGCCCTGTTCGTGGCGGCGCGGCAGAACCGCCCGTCCAGCGGGCCGTTGTTCGCCGTGATGGACGTCGACTCGCTCCTCGTGCCGACCGAGGTGGTGGCCCACGAGGTGTTCGCGCAGCTCAGCACGCCGTTGCTGTGGCGCTTCCTGAAGGAGGTGCCGCATCGGGGCGACCCCTGGGCGGCCGAGCTCGTCGACCGGATGACCGAGCTGTGCAGCCGGCACCTGGAGTCGCTGTGGAAGATCCGGCTCACCCACGACGAGGCGCCCGCCCTCACCACGTGGCTCGCGGGTGGCGATGCGCGGCTGGGTGATCTCCTGCGCGATCCCGACGTCCGCGAGGTGCGGCTGGACGTGGTCGTCCTGATGATCCTCCGGGACGACGAGTGCCTGATGACGCCGGACGACGACACGGTGCTCGCCACGCGCGACGAGCTGCTGCTCGCCGGGCGGCCCGCGGCGCGCCGCGCGCTCGACACGACCCTGGTCGTCGACGGGGCGCTGCAGTACGTCGTGACCGGCCGGCATGTTCCGGCCAGCTGGATCTGGCGCCGCCTCTCCCGCGAACAGGGGTAAGCATGGACAGCATGCGCGACTACCCGCAGTCGATGACCCCGCCCGAGGGCGTCGAGCCCGTGCCCCGGAGGGTGCGCGCCGTGCTCGCCGGCCGGGTCGTGCTCGACACCGTGCACGCTCTCTACGTCTGGGAGTGGCCGTTCTACCCCCAGTACTACATCCCGCTGTCGGACGTGGACCCGGACGTGCTCGTCGACGAGCAGCACGTCCAGCGCGTGAGCCGCGGCGTCACGCGGCTGCACGGGCTCCGGGTCGGCGACACCGAGCGGCCGGGCTCGGCCCGGGTGTACACCGACGAGGCCGTGGAGGGGCTCGCCGGGACGGTGCGGTTCGACTGGGCCGCGATGGACTCCTGGTTCGAGGAGGACGAGCAGGTCTTCGTCCACCCCCGCAACCCCTACACCAGGGTGGACGCGCTGCGCTCCACCCGCACCGTGCGGGTGGAGCTCGACGGTGTGGTGCTGGCCGAGTCGTCGGCGCCGGTGATGGTGTTCGAGACCGGCCTGCCCACCCGCTACTACCTCGACCGCACCGCTGTGCACTTCGAGCACCTGGAGCCGAGCGACACAATCACCCCGTGCCCGTACAAGGGCCGGACCAGCGAGTACTGGTCGGTGCGCGTCGGCGACCAGCTGCACCCGGACCTGGCGTGGGCCTACGACTTCCCGACCGCGGCGCTGCTGCCCATCGCGGGCCTGGTGGCGTTCTACAACGAGAAGGTCGACGTCGTCCTGGACGGTGAGCCGCAGCCCCGGCCGACGACGCACTTCTTCCGCTGACGGCACCGACGTCCACTTGGACCACCGGCGCGCCCACCTGGTCCTGATACTGGCGCTCACCTTCTCCACCGGTGTCGTCGACGCCGTCGGTTACCTGGACCTCGACCGCGTGTTCACCGCCAACATGACGGGGAACGTCGTGATGCTCGGGATGGCCCTGCTGGGCAGCGAGGACCTGCCGGTCGCCCGGCTCGCGCTGGCGCCCGCCGGGTACCTCGTGGGTGCCGCGCTGGCCGCGTGGGTGCTGCGCGCGGCACGTGGGGGCTGGTCGACGCGCACGTCCGCGCTCCTCGGGACCGTCGCAGGCGTCGTGCTGGTGCTGGCGCTGGTGCTGCCCCGGCTCGGGGCGCACCCCGCCGACCCCGTCGGGTCGGTCGTCACCTCGGTACTGGCCATGGCCATGGGCATGCAGGGAGCCACCGCCGGGTGCGTCGCGGTCGAGGACGTCACCTCGGTCGTGGTGGTCTCGACGATCACCGCGCTGGCCGCGGACTTCCTGCCCGGCAGGAAGGCGCTCTGGCGTCCCCACCTCGTCGTGGTTGCGCTGATCCTGCTGGGGGCCGCCGCCGGTGCCGGCCTGCTGCAGTGGAACATCACACCCGCGCTGATGCTGTCGTCGGTGATCACCGGCGGCGTCGCGATCGCGGGTCACCGGGCGGCCCGGGAGACCTGATCGCGCCGGCCGTCCGGCGTTCGTCCGCACCGATGGTGGGCATTCGTCCCCCACGCACCATGTTCTCCGGCGTAGGTGGGTAGACCGTCGGCAGCACTCGCCACAGCCGAACGGGGAGCTCAGCCGATGACGTCCGGGAACGAGCTGCGCGACCTGGTCGGATCGACGGCGTACGACCGGGCAGGGGAGAGGATCGGGACGGTCGGTCAGGTCTACGTCGACGACGACACCGGCCGGCCCACCTGGGTCACCGTCCAGACCGGGCTCTTCGGGACCTGCGAGAGCTTCGTCCCGGTGGAGGACGCCGAGTTCGGCGACGAGCGGGTCACCGTGGCCTACGACAAGGCGACGGTGAAGGACGCGCCCTACATCTGCGAGGACAGCCACCTGTCCCCGCAGGAGGAGGAGCTGCTCTACCACCACTACGGCATCGAGTACGAACGCGTGGCCCCGGCGGCGGGCCCGACAGCCGATCCCGACCCCGACGGCATGGACGACGACGAGGCCGACACCGCACTCGGCTGTGACACGGTCGGGGAGACCCTGCGTGATCAGCCACTTCCCGGGTATGTCCTCGCTTGCGACGCCGACGCGCGGCGTCGGCAGTGGAAGGGGCAACCTGACATGTCACAGCGCAACACCGTGGTTCGAAGCCTGCACGACCTCGGGCTGGCCGCCTGGTTCGGTGGCTCACTGGCCGGTGCCGTCGCCGTCAACGGGGCTGCCGCCGACGTCCCCGACGAGAAGCAGCGCCTCCGGGTGGCCAACGCCGGATGGGCGCGCTGGACCCCGGTCAACCTCGTCGCGATCATCCTCCATCTCGTGGGGGCGACCGGGCTCCTCCTGGGCAACAAGGGCCGGGTGGCCGCGCAGCAGGGCGTCGGGGCCTCCACGACCGCCAAGTCCGCCGTGACCGGTGCCGCGCTCGCGGTGACCGCCTACAGCCGGCTGCTGGGCAGGAAGCTCGAGCGGGCGGAGGGCACGCCGATCGAGGGCGCCACGGATCCCGCCACCGACACCCCGTCCGACGTCGCGAGGACCCAGCAGCAGCTGGCGGTGTGCCAGTGGGTCGTCCCCGCGTTGACCGGCGCCCTCGTCGTGCTCAACGCCGTACACGGCGAGCAGCAGCGCCCGAAGCAGGTGGTGTTCGGGATCCTCGCGAAGCTCGCCCGCGTGTTCCCGGTTCGAGAGTGATTGAGCGCTCATGCAGTAGTACCGAACCGTAACGACAGTAGGCGCGTACTAACCAACGAGGGGGAGTTCCACCCCGCACCACGCGGGGAGGCCCCATGGTGACGATGCGCCGCTCCGATGGACTCTCGTCGGTGCGACCACGCCGGGCCGCTGGCCCGCCGTGTGCGGAGACGAGGTGAACGATGTTCGGTGAACGTGCAGGGACCCGGCTTTCCGAGCTGGACGGCCACGACCGGCGCCGTACCTGGGAGAACGTCTACGACGACGGATCGCGGGCCGAGCTGCTGCCCTACCGGAGCGAGCTGTGGCGGCTCGACGAGTGCGGGCCGGCATCAGGGCAGGATCCTCATGTGCTCTGAGAACCCACCCGACCGCCGGACGGGGGACGACACCCGGCGGTCGGGGGAGCACACCATCGATCTGCTGGTCTCGTTCCAGCAGGCTCCTCCTCGAACACAGCACGGCCACGTGCTCCCGCACGGGGTGGGGACACGGCACGACCAGGGGAGGAAGTTCGGATGAGCACGCGCAACACGATTGAGGTGGCCATCGAGGGGGGCCGGCGGGCAACCGCCGCGCCGGCGGCGCCGCTCGTGTGGAAGTTCGGCGGGACGTCCGTCGCAGACCACGACCGCCTGCGCGCGGTGGCCGAACGCATGGTCGCCGCACAGCGCTCCGGCCGCGGGGTCGTGGCGGTCCTATCGGCGATGGGGAAGTCCACCGACAAGCTCGTCGACCAGGCGTATGCGATGTCGTCGAGGCCGCCTCTGCGGGAGCTCGACGCCCTGCTGTCGGTCGGCGAGTCGATCTCCTGCGCGCTGGCGTCGATCGCGGTGGCCGAGCTCGGCTCCCACGCGGTGTCGCTCACGGGACCGCAGGCCGGGATCGGCACCGACGCCCGCCACGGCAACGCCCGGCTCGTCGGCATCGAGCCGCACCGCATCCACGAAGCACTGGCCGACGGGGCGATCGTGCTGGTCACGGGCTTCCAGGGGATTGCGCCCGACGGTGACGTGACGACGCTGGGCCGAGGGGGCTCGGACGCATCGGCGGTCGCCGTCGCGGCGGCGCTCGACGCCGGCGAGTGCGAGATCTTCACCGACGTCCCGGCCGTGTTCACCGCCGACCCCCGGGTGGTCCCCGACGCCCGCAGGCTGTCGTCGATCCGGCACGAGGAGATGCTCGAGATGGCCGAGGCGGGCGCCGCGGTGCTCCAGCCGCGGTCGGTGGAGCTGGCGCTGGCCCACGGCGTGGACATCCACCTGCGGTCGAGCTTCAGCACCGAGGAAGGCACCTGGATCCGGCGCGAGGCGGCCGGTTTCGAGGGAACGGCCGAGGTCGCCGGGATCGCGCACCGGCGGGAGGAGAGCCTCTTCGCCGTCGACGGGGCAGGTGCCGGGGTGGTCGCGGCGGCTCTCGCCGAGCGGGCCATCACGGTGGGCGCCATCGTGCCGACCACCTCCGGGGTCCAGTTCACCGCTCCGGGTGCCGACCCCGTCGAGGTCACCGCCGCGCTCGACGCCGTCGATCTGGCTGCGAAGGTCGACGAGGATCTCGGTTCGGTCTCGGTGGTGAGCCTCGGCATGGCCCGCAAGCCCGACATCCCCGTTCGCGCACTTGCCGCCCTCGAGGCGGGAGGCATCCCCCCACGGCTGGTCACCACGACCCCTGGCCGGATCACGGTTGCTGTGTCGTCGTCGCGGGTCGACGACGCGGTGCGGCTGCTGCACCAGACCTTCATCCCGGCCGCCGGCAGCGCCACCGTCTCCGACCTGCACTCACCGGCCGACGCCGCCTGACGGCGGTGCCCCGGGCGTCGGTCGCCACCGCCTCCCGCGACCGGGCGCACGCCCTGCGCCCGGTCCGGCGATGAGCCCGCCGGAGGTACGCGGGAGAAGCAGCCACCGGTAGGCCCGCCGACCGTGCGATTATCGGACTCCCCGCACGGGGAGAACGGCGCCGGCACCGAGCCCGGGAATACCGCGGCCGACGAATACGGAAATGTGTAGGACCCGTCACTGAGTGTGAATAGTGTGCGAGCCATGACCGGTCCCACCACGCCGAGCGTGTTCACGCTGCCTGATCGGCGGCCTCTGCTGGGTGGCCCCAGGGGAATTCGTGCGGAGGGCGGTACCGGTTCCCGTCAATGCGCGGTATGGATTTCGCCGCGAATCCAGAGTGGTCGGGCGTCGAACTGTGAGTAGTATCAGGCATATCTGCCGATCTTCCCATGGCTCCTGTTCTGCGCAGTGGGGGCGACATGTCACGTGATCGCTTCTCGCACCCGCGGGGTGTGGCGGGCGGGCTTGCCGGGCGCGGCCAGGAGCTCCGGCTCATCCGGTCCTTCCTCGCGTCGGCGGCCGTCGAGGGCGCCGCGCTGCTGATCGTCGGCGAGCCGGGCGTGGGCAAGACGATGCTGCTCGACGTCGCGGAAGACGAGGCGTCGTCGGCGGGCAGCCTGGTGCTCCGTTCCGCCGGTGTGGAGTTCGAGGCCGACCTCGGGTTCTCCGGTCTGAACCAGACGGTGCTCCCGCTCCTGGGCGAGACCGACCGGCTGAGCGCGCCGCATCGCGAGGCGCTGTCGGTGGCGTTGGGCCTCGGGAGCGGACCGGCCCCGGACCGCATGGTGGTGTCGGCCGCGACGCTCGCGCTCCTGTGCCGGGTCGCTGCCGACCGCCCGGTGCTCATCGTGATCGACGACGTGCACTGGCTCGACCGGACCAGCGCCGCGGTGCTCGGCTTCGTGGCACGGCGGCTGGCCGGACACCGCATCGGGTTCCTGGCGGCGTCCCGTCCGGGCACCGACAGCTTCTTCGAACGCTCGGGCCTCCCCGAGCTCGAGCTGCAGCCGCTGGACGACGACGCGGCGCTCGGGCTGGTCAGCGAACGGTTCCCGGCGCTGGACCGGGGCGTCCGGGGGCGCCTGCTGGCAGAGTCGCAGGGCAACCCGCTCGCGCTCCTGGAGCTGCCCGCGGCACTGAGCCACCCGCAACGCTCGGCCCTGCGCGCGCTGCCCGAGGTGCTGCCGCTGAGCCGGCGCCTCCAGTCACTGTACGCGTCGCGGATCTCCGAGCTCCCCGAGCCGACCCGGCAGCTGCTGCTGCTCGCGACGTTGGACGGCACCGGCGACCTGCGTGTCGTGCAGGCGGCGGCCACCTCCGCGCGCGGAGCGCCCGGGGATCTCGCACCGGCGGAACGGGTGGGTCTGGTGCAGGTGGGCGGGAGCGGCGCCGCTCTCACCTTCCGCCACCCGCTCACCCGCTCCGCGGTCATGGAGCTCTCCACCACCGACGAGCGGCGCCGGGCGCACCTGGCGCTCGCCCAGGTGCTGGCGGACCAGCCCGAACGGCGCGCGTGGCATCTGGGCGAGGCGACCGTCGAGCCCGACGAGGAGGTGGCCGGTCTGCTGGAGGAGGCCGCGCACCGGCTCTTCGGGCGAGGGGATCCGGGAGGCGCCGTCGCCAGGCTGACCCGTGCCGCCGACCTCAGCCCACTGCGCACCGAACGGAGCAGGCGGCTGGCCGAGGCCGCCTACCTCAGCGCGCTGACCGTCGGGGGAGTGGACGGCGCGTCGGAGCTGCTCACCAACGCACTCCCGGAGCACAGCGCGTCGCTGTACGCCGTGGCGACCGCCGCCGGGTACCTGCTGATGGACCGGGGCAGCGACATCGACACCGCCCACGGCCTGCTGGAGGCGGCCATCGCCTGCCACCCCGAGCGGACCGACGCCACCGACGAGGAGCTCATCGAGGCGATCTGGTCGCTGTCGTTCCTGTCGTGGCTGAGCGGGAGCCCGGAGAAGTGGCAGCCCGTCCACGATGCGGTGGCCCGGCTCCGGCCGCGCGCCCCCACGGTCCTCGCCCTGTACGAGAAGACCGTCCCGGACCCGGTGCGCACGGCACTGCCCGTGCTCGACGAGATCGTCGCCGTCTGCGGTGACCTGGGCGGCGAGGTCGACCCCGTCAAGATCGTCCGCACGGGGCTCTCCGCCCTCTACGTGGACGGGCTGGCGGTCTGCCGGGAGAGCGCGTGGCGGGTGCTCGGCGACGGCCGGGACGGCGGAGCGGTCACCCAGGCGATCCTCGCCATCGTGCAGCTGTGCCACGACGACTTCGGCGCGGGCCGCTGGAGGGAGATGGCGGAGCTGGCCGACGAGGCCCTCGAGCTGTGTGACGCCCATCGGTTCCGCTACTTCCGCTGGCAGCTGCAGTACTTCACGGCGCTGGCCGCTGCCGTCCGCGGCCACCAGGACGCCAGCCGGGCCGCGTCCGACGAGATCGTCGGGTGGGCGACGCCGCGGGGCGCCGCGGGTGCGCTGGCGTTCGCCCACCACGCCCGCGCGCTGGCCGCGGTCGCGCGCAACGACTTCGAGGAGGCCTACCAGCAGGCGGCCGCGATCAGCGCGCCGGGAACGTTCGCCTCGCACGCGCCGAACGCTCTGTGGGTGATGCTGGACCTCGTCGAAGCCGCGACGCGCACCGATCGACGGCCCGAGGCGACCGCGCACGTCACGGCGATGCGGGAAGCCCGCATCGGTGCGCTCTCGCCGCGACTGGCACTGGTGACGGCCGGATCGGCGGCCATCGCCGCCGACGACGACCGCGCCGCCGGGCTGTTCGAGCAGGCGCTCGCCCTCCCCGAGGCCGAGCGGTGGCCGTTCGAGCTCGCCCGGGTCCGGCTCGCCTACGGCGAGCACCTCCGGCGGTCCCGGGCCGCGGCGGCGTCGCGGGTCCAGCTCTCCGCGGCGCGGGAGGCGTTCGAGCGCCTGGGGGCCCGGCCGTGGGCCGCCCGGGCGGCCCACGAACTGCGGGCCACGGGCCACAACCGGACGCCCACCCCCGACCTCGGCATGCTCACGCCGCAGGAACGCGAGATCGCGGTGCTGGCCGCCTCGGGCCTGACCAACAAGGAGATCGGGCAGCGCCTGTACCTCTCGCACCGCACCGTGGGAGCGCATCTCTACCGGGTCTTCCCGAAGCTCGGCATCACCTCGCGCGCGGCGCTGCGGGATGCGCTCGCCTCGGTGGGCTCGTCGTCCGGCCCGGACGCGCGCTAGCCCCTCCGCGCCACTCACCTGGGGTGAACCCGACCTCGGTCCGGGGGAGCCCACGAGTGCCTCGGGGGCGCACACCATCGATCACCACCACGACCGCTGACAGGCTCCTGACCAGCACGTACATCAGCTGGATCCGAGGAGTCACCGTGACCACGCTGCAGGAGCCCGCACACCTTCCCCCGTCGCACCAGGACGGTCCGGCCGTGCTCGTGGCCTCCGACCACGCCCAGGGCTCGCGAGCCCGCCGCGGCGAGCGACTGGACCACGTGTTCGAGGAGCGGTGCGACTGGATGCGCACCTACGGCCGCGCCGGCCACCTGGCCGTCGACGCCGGTGAGACCACCCTGACCTTCACCGAGCTCGATGAGCGGGCCAACCGCCTCGCCCGGTACCTGCTGGCGAACGGGGCGCGGCCGGGTGACCGGATCGGGTTGTTGTTCGACCAGGCGGTGCATTCCTATATCGGGATGCTGGCGGTGTTGAAGATCAATGCTGCGTACGTGCCGTTGGATGTGGCGTTCCCGCCCGATCGCATCGCCTACATCCTTTCCGATGCCGGTGTGCGGATGGTGCTGTCGTTGTCGCACGTTCGGGATCGCGTCGAGGGGCTCGAGGACTTCGCGCCCGGCCTGGTCTACCTCGACGAGGCGGCCGGCGACATCGCCCGCCTGCACCCGGCCCGGCTGTCCGACGCCGAGCGCGGCGACGCCGTGGAGGATCTGGCCTACCTGATCTACACCTCGGGCACCACCGGCCGGCCCAAGGGCGTGGCGATCGAGCACGCGAGCATCTGCAACTTCGTGCGGGTGGCCGCGGAGGTCTACGGCATCCGGACGCAGGACCGCGTCTACCAGGGCATGACCATCGCGTTCGACTTCTCGGTGGAGGAGATCTGGGTGCCGTGGGTGGCGGGCGCGACGTTGGTGCCCAAGCCGGCGGGTTCGAGCCTGCTGGGGCTGGATCTGCACGAGTTCCTGACCGAGCGGCGGGTCACGGCGATGTGTGTGGTGCCGACGCTGCTGGCGACGCTGGAGGAGGACCTGCCGCTGCTGCGTTTCCTGCTGGTGTCGGGGGAGGCGTGCCCGCAGGACCTGATCGCGCGCTGGCACAAGCCGGGGCGGCGGTTCCTGAACGTCTACGGCCCGACCGAGGCCACCGTGACCGCCACCTGGACGACCCTGCACCCCGACCGGCCGGTCACCATCGGGCAGCCCCTGCCCACCTACACCACCGTCATCCTCGACCCCGACAACCCGCACCGCGCCCTGCCCCACGGCGAGACCGGCGAGATCGGCATCGCGGGCATCGGCCTGGCCACCGGCTACCTCAACCGCGACGACCTGACGGCGAAGGCGTTCATCCCCGACTTCCTCGGCATCGCCGGCAACCCTTCGGGGCGCATCTACCGCACCGGTGACCTGGGCCGGGTCAACGACGACGGCGAGATCGAGTACCTCGGCCGCATCGACCTGCAGGTCAAGATCCGCGGTTACCGCATCGAGCTCACCGAGATCGAGTCGGTGCTGCTGCAGGTGCCGGGCATCGCCGCCGCCGTCGTCGACACGTTCGAGCCGGCGCCCGGCACCGTCGAGCTGGTGGGTTACTACAGCCTGCGCACCGGCGTCACCGCCCTCGACGCCGAGACGATCACCGCGCACCTGCGCGAGCGGCTGCCGTCCTACATGGTGCCCGCCTACCTCGAGCACCTGCCCGTCATCCCGATGACGCCGCAGGACAAGGTCGACCGCCGCGCCCTGCCCGCCCCCACCGCCGGCCGGGCCGGCGCCTCGGCGGGCGAGCACGTCGCCGCGGCCACCGACACCGAGCAGGTCCTCGTCGACGCCCTCGCCGCGACCCTCGGGGTCGAGCAGGTGTCCGTCGACAGCCACTTCTTCGACGATCTCGGCGCCAACTCCCTGCTGATGGCCCAGTTCTCCGCTCGGGTCCGGAAGCAGACCGCGCTGCCGTCACTGTCGATGCGCGAGATCTACCAGTGCCCTACGGTCCGGCAGCTGGCCGCGGCGTTCGGCGGGTCCGCCCCGTTGCAGCCCGCCGCGCCGGTGGAGCCCGTCGACGTCCCACGGTTCGGGCGGCCCCGCCTCGTGGCGGTCGGGGCGGCGCAGCTGCTGCTGTTCCTCGCGTCCGCCTACCTCACCGCCGTGGTGGTCGAGCAGGGCTTCTCGTGGGTCACCGCCGGCGCCGGGTGGCTCGAGACCTACACGCGCGCAGTCGTCTTCGGCGGCGCGACCTTCCTCGGGTTCAGCCTGCTGCCGATCGTGGCGAAGTGGCTGCTCATCGGGCGGTGGACGGCCCAGGAGTTCCCTGTGTGGAGCCTGCGCCACCTGCGCTTCTGGTTCGTCAGGACGCTGATCCGGGCCAACCCGATGGTGCTGTTCGCGGGGTCCCCGCTCTACCTGCTCTACCTGCGTGCGCTCGGCGCGAAGATCCGCCGCGGTGTGGTGGTGTTCTCCCGCAGCGTCCCCGTCTGCACCGACCTGCTGACCATCGGCGACGGCACCGTCATCCGCAAGGACTCGACGTGGAGCGGCTACCGGGCGGTCGCCGGCCGCATCGAGACCGGACCGGTCACCCTGGGCGCCGGCGTGCTCGTCGGTGAGCAGACCGTCCTCGACATCGGCACCTCGATCGGCGACGGTGGCCGGCTCGGCCACGCCTCGTCACTGCAGACCGGCCAGCACGTCCCCGCGGGCGAGCGCTGGCACGGTTCCCCCGCCGAGCCGGCCGGCACCGACCACGCCTCCGTCCCGCCGGCCCGCTGCGGCGCCGTCCGCCGGTTCGTCTACTCGGCGTGGCAGCTGGTCAACCTGCTGCTGCTCGTCCCGCTCGGGTTCACCATCGGCAGCGTCGCGGTGCAGAAGATGATGGAGTGGGACGCCGTACCGACGGGCACCGGATCGTTCTGGCTCACCCACGCGGCCTTGTCGGCAGCAGCCTTCTTCGGGCTCATCCTCGGCGGGCTGCTGTTCGTGACCACCGTGCCGCGGGTGCTGAGCCTGGCGCTGCGCGCCGACACCGTCTACCCGCTCTACGGGTTGCGCTACGGGATCCTCCGCACGATCACGCGCACCACCAACGCCGCGTACTTCATGAACCTCTTCGGTGACAGCTCCTACATCATCGGGTTCCTGCGCGCGCTCGGCTACCGGATGCGCGACGTCCAGCAGACCGGCTCGAACTTCGGCGTGGCCCAGAAGCACGACACGCCCTACCTCGTGACCATCGGCTCCGGCACCCTCGTCTCCGACGGCATCTCGATCATCAACGCCGACGTATCCAGCACGTCGTTCCGGCTGTCCGAGGCATCGCTGGGCTCGCGCAGCTTCCTCGGCAACGCCATCGCCTACCCGGCCGGCGCCCGGATCGGCGACAACGTCCTCATCGGGACGAAGGCCATGGTCCCGATCGACGGCCCGATCCGCTCCGACGTCGGACTGCTCGGCTCGCCGAGCTTCGAGATCCCGCGCTCCGTGGACCGGGACAGCCGCTTCGACCACCTGAAGAGCGGCGACGAGTTCCGGCGCCGCCTGGCCGCGAAGAACCGGCACAACCTCGCCACCATCGCGATCTTCCTGGTGGTCGGCTGGTTCCAGTTCTTCGCGACGACCCTCATCGGGCGGGCCGCGGTCGACCTCTTCCCCCGCTTCGGCGAGCTCGTGATCGTCGGGTCCCTGGTCGCCACCCTGCTCTTCAGCCTCGTCTACACGGCACTGGTCGAGCACGCCGCCACGGGCTTCCGCAAGCTGCAGCCGCGGTTCTGCTCGATCTACGAGCCGTACTTCTGGTGGCACGAGCGGGTCTGGAAGCTCATGGGCTCTCTCGTGGCGATCTTCAACGGCACCCCGTTCAAGCCCGTGATGTGGAAGCTGATGGGGGTCCGCATCGGCCGCGGCGTCTTCGACGACGGCTGCGCCATGCCCGAGAAGTCACTCGTCACCGTCGGCGACGGCGTCACCCTCAACGCCGGGAGCGTCATCCAGTGCCACTCGCTCGAGGACGGCACGTTCAAGTCCGACCACACCGTGATCGGCGCAGGCGCCACCGTCGGGGTCGGTGCGTTCGTCCACTACGGAGTCACGATGGGGCCGGGCTCCGTGCTCGACGCCGACGCCTTCCTGATGAAGGGCACCGAGACGGCCCCCCACTCCCACTGGCAGGGCAACCCGGCCACCGAGGGGCGTGCTGTGAACTCGGCTCCTGCTCCTGCTCCTGCTCCTGCTTCGGCTTCGGCTTCGGCTCCTGCTTCGGCGCCCGTTCCGGTCGCCGAGCCCGTGCCGGCTGTTGCGTCGGTTCCGGCCACGCCGATTGCGGTGGCCGCCCCCGCCAGGGCCGCCGGGCCCGTCGTCACCCGCTTCTACTCACTGCCCAGCCCGCCGGCGCCCACCGCGCGCCCCCTTCCCGCGCCTGTCCGGGCGCCGCTCACCGCACAGGAGAACGCCATGCCCGCCACTCCCACCTCCCGGCTGTCCGTCGTCGCACCCGCCGAGCAGGCGGCCGGCGGCTTCGCGGCCCGGCCGCGCGTGACGACCGCCCTGCCGGGCCCACGCTCGTCCGAGCTGCTGGCCCGCCAGGAGCAGCGTGAGTCGAACGCCCGCGTCTACCCGCGGCACTTCCCGTTCGCTGTCGCCGAGGCGGCCGGCAGCCACATCCGCGACCTCGACGGCAACGTCTTCATCGACTTCCTCTCCGGCGCCGGTGTGCTCTCGCTGGGGCACAACCACCCCGAGCTGGTCGCCGCGGCCACCGAGCAGATGGGCATCTTCACCCACGGCCTCGACATGCCCTCGCCGGCGAAGGACGCGTTCACCGAGGCGCAGCTGTCGATGCTCCCCGCGGGCATGCGGGACCGGATGAAGATCCAGTTCTGCGGGCCGACCGGCGCCAACGCCGTCGACGCCGCGCTGAAGCTCTGCAAGACCGCAACCGGCCGCGGCGGGGTCGTCTCCTTCCAGGGCGGCTTCCACGGCAGCAGCCACGCCGCGATGGCGATGACCGGCAACGTGTCCCAGAAGCGCCCCATCACCAACGGCATGCCGGGCGTGAGCTTCTTCCCGTTCTCCTCGTGCAGCCGCTGCCCGCTGGCGCTCGACCCGGAGACCTGCCAGACCAACTGCGTCAGCTTCCTCGAGCGCGCACTGCGTGACCCCAACGGCGGCCTCGAGCTGCCCGCCGCGGTGATCATGGAGATGGTGCAGGGTGAGGGTGGCGTGATCCCGGCCCGCAAGGAGTTCGTCCAGCGCGTCCGTCAGCTCACCCGCGAGCTCGGCATCCCGCTGATCGTCGACGAGGTGCAGACCGGCTGCGGCCGCACCGGCACCTGGTTCGCGTTCGAGCAGTACGACATCGAGCCCGACGTGATCGTCGCGTCCAAGGCGCTCTCCGGGATGGGCCTGCCGGTCGCGATCGTGCTGTACGCCGAGGAGCTCGACACCTGGGCACCGGGCGCGCACAGCGGTACGTTCCGCGGCAACCAGCTGGCCTTCGCCGCGGGGACCCGGACCGTCGAGATCGTCCGGCGCGACGACATCCTCGGGAACGTGCAGGCCCGCGGCGAGCAGATCGCCGCCCGGCTGTCCGGGCTCGCCTCGCACCCGGGTGTGCTGGAGGTGCGCGGCAAGGGCCTGATGTGGGGCATCGAGCTCACCGCGCCCGGCGACGGCCGAACCGTCGCCGAGCTGGCCGAGGACGTCCAGGCCCGGGCCCTGCGCAGCGGCCTGATCGTGGAGCTGGGGGGCCGTGACCACTGCGTGGTCCGGATGCTGCCGCCGCTCAACGTCACCGCCGAGGTCGTCGACATCGCCCTCTCGATCCTGCTGCACGCCATCGAGGGCGCCTACGTCGACGCCACCCGGGCCGCCTGAGACCCACCCAGCCTCAGTCGAACGCCGGCGCCGCACCCGCGGCGCCGGCGTCGGCACGCGCCCACCTCACCCCGCGAGTCGCCCGAGTCGAACCCGCGAGTCGCCCGGTTCCCGCCCGCGAGTCGCCCGGTTCTGATGTGCGAGTCGCCGGGTCCGGACGTGCGCCGCTCTGCCGTACGGGCGAGGTCGACGTGAGCGGGGCGGCGTTCGCGTCTCACCCCCATCAGGTCGATCTCGCCGGGGCCGGGCAGCTCGGAGGGTGATAACCCGTGGTCGACGGAGGTGGTGTTCTCCTACGGTCGCGCGGTGACTCGGCGCGTGTTGTTCGTCGGCCTGGCGGGCCACGGGCACGTCACTCCCACACTGCCGTTGGTGGCCGAGCTCGTACGGCGAGGGCATCGGGTGCACTACGCCTGCGGACCCGAGTTCCGCGAGGCCGTCAAAGCTGCGGGGGCCGAGTGGGTGCGGTTGCCCGGCCTGCCCCCGTTCTCCCCGCCTGCGCAGGTCGGACCGCAGATCGTGGCGCTGTGGTTCCGCCACTTCTTCGCCGCACTGGCCGCGACCTATCCCGTTCTCCTCGAGCACTGCCGCGAGCACCGCCCGGACGGCGTGGTGTACGACGCCACCAACTGGCCGGCCCGGCTGGTGGCCCGCCGGCTGGGCATCCCGGCGGTGCGGACCGTGCCCAACCTCGCCGAGAACGAGAGCTGGACCGGCGTCGGCGACGCCCTCACCGGCGGCACCGCGAGTCAGCCGGAGATGGCCGCGCTCGCCGAGGATGTGGCCGCCTTCGCCGCCGAGCACGGCGTCGCCCTCGACGTCGCCGCGACGATGGACGTCACCGAGGACCTCAACCTGGTGTTCGTCCCGCGTGCGTTCCAGCCGGCCGGGGAGACGTTCGACGCCCGCTTCCGGTTCCTGGGGCCCGTGCTGGGCGACCGGGAGAACGCCGAGCCGTGGTCGCCGCCTCACCCGGACCTGCCGGTGCTGTTCATCTCGCTCGGATCGATCTTCACCGACCATCCCGCGTTCTACCGGGCCTGCCGGGACGCCTTCGACGACGGCCGATACCAGGTCGCGATGACCATCGGCGGTCTCGACCCCGCCGACCTCGGCCCCTTGCCCGCGACGATGCAGGTGCGGCCCTGGTTCCCGCAGCCGGCGGTACTGCGGGACGCCGCGGGGTTCGTGACCCATGCCGGGATGAACTCGACGATGGAGGCGATCTACTACGGCGTCCCGATGGTCGCCTTCCCGCGGATGCCGGAGCAGGTCGTCAACGCCGCCCGCATCGTCGAGCTCGGACTCGGGCGACGGCTCGATCCCGAGGATCTGACCGCTGACACCCTGCGCCGCGCCGTCGACGAGGTCGTGCGGAGCCCGGACGTCGCAGCCGGCCTCGCGGAGATGCGTGCGGAGGCTCGTCGCGGAGGTGGTGCCGCAGGCGGCGCCGACGCGATCGAGGAATACCTGCCGTAGCGCGTATCAGAGGGCGGGGCGGGTCAGGAGGGTCAGTGCACGGCGGCGCAGTGCGGCGAGCTCGGCCTGCGCGGTGGTGGGG
>NZ_JAAXKY010000050.1 GCF_012911925.1 Pseudonocardia xinjiangensis
GGTGAGTGGGGGTGGGTCGACGCGGTAGGTGTGGCCGCTGGGTGTGGTCCAGAGGATCGTGCCGTCGGGGTACTGGCTGACGCTCCAGCCCGGCATGCCCTTCAACCGGTGATGGGGTCGGCATTTGGGGCCGAGGTTGGCCGCGGAGGTGGGCCCGTCGCCCGCGACGGGGTCGAAGGGGATGTTGTGGTCGAGGTCGCAGCGGTTCGCGGGTACCCGGCAGCCCGGCCCTTGGCAGTACTGGTGCCGCGCGATGACGTGTTCGGTCAGGTGCGGTGGTGGGCGGTAGCGGGTGGTGCCGTAGTCGAGCAGTGCGCCGCTGAGAGGGTCGGTGACCAGGCGGTGCCAGATGCTGTCGGGGTCGGCGGCCAACTGGCGGGCGTGGTCGGCGGGGATGGGGCCGTAGCCGGCGAGCTCACCGGGTTCGTCGGAGACGCCGCGGAGGGTGTCGAGGGGGACGGTGACCCGGATCTGTATCGAGACTTTGTTGGTGACGGTGGGGACACCGCCCGGGGGCGCGAGCCCGGGGAGCCGGTCGGAGCCGGGTGCGGCTGGTCCGATCCCTGCTGGAGGACCGGTGGGATCAGGCTCGGTCGTGCCTAGAAGTCGGCCGGCGCTCCCCGGGTCAGCGTTCCCGACGCCGGCACTGGCGGTGCCGGTTGTGGTCGACCGAGGGGCCGCAGAGCGGGCAGCGGTAGCGGTGCCTTCCTCCGGACCGGTCTGGGCAGTGGTGGCCGAGGGACTACTGGCGGCGGTCTGCTGCGCGGCCGTGCTGCAGAACCCGGTGTCGCGTAGCACCAGGTCGACCAGCGCATCCGCCCGCCGGGCCGCCATCGGGCGTTCATCGGCGCTGCCGCAGCCGCGGGCGTGCTGATCCAGCACCGCGAACACCCCGACCGCCTCCGCCGCCGGCAATGTGGCCGACAGGGTGGCCATCCCGTCGCGTTCCGGGTAGAGCACCACGGCCCGCTCGCGCCGCTTGCGTTCCCGCCGCCGGGCGGCGGCCTCGCTGTCGGCGCGTAGTACCGCCCGCCGCAGCGCGGCCCGCAGCTGTCCGGTGGTCTGCTGCGGCGCCCGCGCGAGCACTTTCTGTTCCACCGCAGCGGCGGCGTCGGGGTGCAGGTCGGTACAGGCCTCGGCGATGATCCGCGCCTTCGGCAAGGTGATCGACCCGGTCTGCAGGGCAGCGAAGGTGGCTGGGAACTGCTCCACCAGCTGCCGGGCCTCTCCGACCCGCCAGGCGGTGCCGCCGGGCGAGAGGCGCAGCATCATCCCGACCTCGGCCTGCGCGGACTCCACCGCCTGCACCGCGGTCAGACCCGCGGCGGGGTTGGTCTCGGCTGCGGCGACGAACTGGGTGATCTCTGCGTACTGGCGGGCCTGTGCCCAGGCGATGACCTTCTCCCAGGCCCCGATCCGCTCCAGCGCCTCGAACCCGTCCACGGGTGGTCCGGCCTGATCGAGGATCAGCACCGCCATACCGTCGGGAGCGACCTCGGTCCACGCCAGTGGCGCGGATGGCGGCACCACCCGGTGAGTGTCGATATCGAACATACGTTCGACTCTATCCGCGGCCCCCGACAGAATCGACGACAGCGCCGCGAGATCCGCCTGATCGCCCTCGCAGGGGCGCACGCACGACTCTCGAAATGATCACGGCCCGTGGGAAGGCGCTGCTAGGCTGGCGGAGTGCGCACGATCGTGAAGTTCTGGTGGCCGCCGGCAGGCGGCTCCTCCGACGTGCGCTGACACCCAGCACACCCTCCCAGGCCGCCCGCGCAGGCGGCCTTCGTCGTGTCCGGGGCCGTCGCGGGGTGGCCGCCGACCCGAGGAAAACACACGATGCGACTCTCCGGGATCACCCCGTCCGGCCACGCCCAGCTCGGCAACCACCTGGGCGCGATCCAGCGCTGGGTGTCCGACGGCGGCCCGGACGACCTGTACTTCGTGTCCGACCTGCACGCGATGACGACCACCCACAACCCGGGCAGGCTGCGGGCGCGGACCAGCGAGATGCTGGCCGTGCTGTTGGCGTCCGGGATTCCGGCCGAGCGGGTGTTCGTGCAGTCGGATCTGGCGCGCGAGCTGGGTGCGCTGACCTGGATCCTGGAGTGCACCTGCAGCTACGGCGAGGCAGCGCGGATGATCCAGTTCAAGGAGAAGGGCAGCGGACAGCCCGGCGTGCGGCTGAGCCTGCTGACGTATCCGGTGCTGATGGCCGCGGACATCCTGCTGCCGGGCGCGGATGAGGTTCCGGTGGGCGAGGACCAGAACCAGCACGTCGAGCTGGCGCGGGCGCTGGCCCGGCGGTTCAACAGCACCTACGGCGAGGTGTTCACCGTGCCACGGGCGGTGCTGCCACCGACCGGGGCGCGGGTGCGCGACCTGGCCGACCCGGAGCGCAAGATGTCGAAGTCGGCGCGGGACGCCGCCGGGGTGGTGTTCGTGCTGGACGAGCCCGACCTGATCCGGCGCAAGGTGCGGCGGGCGGTGACGGACGGGTCGACCGGCGTCGCGTACGCGCCGGAGGAGCGCCCCGGAGTGGCCAACCTGCTGGAGATCCTGGCCGGCTGCCGCGGTGGCCGGCCGGCGGATCTGGCCGGCGAGTTCACGTCCTACGGCGCGCTGAAGGAGGCCGTGGCCGACGCGGTGATCGAGACGCTCCGCCCGATCCGAGAGCGGACGGTCGAGCTGCTCGCCGACCCGGGTGAGCTGGCCCAGGTGCGCGCGGAGGGCGCCGCCCGCGCTGTGGAACGGGGGGAGCACCGCCTGAGCTCGGCGATGCGGTTGATCGGCGCGGGCGCCCAGCACCCGGGCGCGCTCACGAACGCAATCACGCACGCGTAGAAGCACGTCGGTCTCAGAAGACGAGAAGACCGGGCTGGATGTGGGACGCCA
Source organism: Pseudonocardia xinjiangensis (assembly GCF_012911925.1). Lineage (GTDB taxonomy): Bacteria > Actinomycetota > Actinomycetes > Mycobacteriales > Pseudonocardiaceae > Pseudonocardia > Pseudonocardia xinjiangensis. The sequence continues at coordinate 2,899 of NZ_JAAXKY010000050.1, forward strand.
TCTCACGGGAGATCGGAGCGTGAAGCGTCGTCAGGTCGCCGGGGGTTCCCTGAGAAGGGCTTGCCGGTCGTCTGGTCCCGGTGGCCACCTAGCAGCCCGTGAGCGACTGACCGCCTGGCAAGCACGGCGTTCTGCTGGAACCTCGCGGGCTCGGCAGTCGAGCGACTCGCATCCGTCCTAGGGCTCGGGACGCTTCGCCTTCACCCTGTGCCAGGCTTCCGGCCATGCCGCGGGCTCGATTCTTGTTCGATCCGGGGTCCGGGGCTGTTTTGTGGCCGACAGAGGTGCAGGACCAGGAGTACTGGGGGCATCCGGCCTGCCTGGAGGTGCTACCGATCAGCGCGGCCCTTCGGGATGAGCTGACCCGGTTGATCGAGTGGTACGACAGATCATTGAACTGGGACTACCCGCCCGACCCGGGGCCTTGGCGCGAGCCGGAGTGCCAGGCCTTCAATGCCGCCGTGCGGCGCGCACTCGACCAGCTGCGCGCCGAACTCGGTGACCAATGGGCGATCGAGGACCAGTTCAGAGAAGAGCACGAGGATCCGGACCTCGACCGGTACCTCGCCAACCCGTCCGCCTTTCGGCGATGATCCCCCGCGCCACCGCTGTCGGGCGTTGCCAGATCGATGAGATCGCGCACGCGTAGGTGAGCACCCGGCGCAGGCCGGCCCCCCGCGGCTTACCGGCGCTCACCCCGGGAATCACCTCTATCAGGTGGCGTGGGGGTCGGTCGGCACGGGCAACATCTCGTGACTTCGGCAAAGGTCACGAGATGTTGCGGAGGGATTTCATGGCGGCCATGGGAGGAGCGACCCAGTCTGCTCAGCCGGAGCGACCGGGCCGGACGGACGGGGTGGCGGGCGAGTTCACCGTCTTCTGCAGGATCAAGCCGGGCCACGCGGATGAACTGCGTGAGGTGCTCGACGAACTCATGGACGCAATGGGGACGGGCGACCGGGCCGCGCTGAGACAGATCGGCACGTTGCACGACGCGCGGCACGTGATCTTCGACAACGACACGCAGTTGCTGTTCGCCAGTGTCTTCGACGGGTCCTGGGACACCTACATCGACGACTTCGCGACGACGGTGGTGGGGGAGAGGTTCGACCGGGTCTTCTCCCACACGGAAGGGTTCCCCGGCGTCAAGGATCCCAACGTGAAGGAGTGGTTCGTCGCCCAGCAGGAGCCTGCGCTCGTCTTCGTCAGCTCCTATCCCGACCTCACCGTCAAGCAGATCTGGAAAGACCAGAGAGTGAACGAGGCGTTCCAGGCGGTGCTCGACAGCTCGGAGTTCCAGGCGGCGCTCGAAAATCCGGCCAACAAGGAGCTGCTGGCCTCGCCGGCCTTCCAGAAACTGCTCGACCAAGCCGCGGGCTGACCTCGCCGAACCCACCCTGAGTGGATCGATGTGACGTACCTGGGGAGAAACGACAGTCATGAGCGCGGAGGCAACCGACGTACCGAGCGTGAGCCTGGAGATCGACGACATCCAGAGCGGAGCGCTGCGCCCCCGGCCGTCGCCGTACGTGGGGAAGTTCTTCGTCCTCCGCGTCGACGACCGGCGGGACGGCCGCGCCATGCTGCGGCGGCTGCTTCCCGCGGTCGACGGTGGCCTCGCCGGCGCCGATCCCGATCACGATGCCTGGGCCTCCGTGGCCGTCACCCACCAGGGTCTACGCGCCCTCGGGGTGCCCCGGGACTCGCTCGACAGCTTCCCGCTTCCGTTCCGGCAGGGGATGGCGGCCCGAGCCGAACTGATCGGTGACGTCGGCGAGAGCGATCCCGCCCGGTGGGAGCCACCCTTCGGCACGTCCGATGTTCACCTCGTGGTGAGTGCGCTCTCGCCCGATGCGGCCCGTCTGGAGAAGGCGTTGGAGCGGGTCCGTACCGCCTACCAGGAGACGTCCGGTGTCGAGGTGATCTGGCAGCAGGACATCCGCCAGCTCCCGACCGGGCGCACCACGCTCGGCTTTCGCGACGGGATCAGCCATCCGGGCATCGAGGGCAGCGGAGTGCTCGGCACCAATCCGCAGGAGGCCCCGCTCAAGGCCGGCGAGTTCATCCTCGGCTATCCCGATGAGACCGGGAACCTGCCGCCCATGCCGCAGCCCGACGTGCTGGGACGCAACGGCACGTACCTGGCCGTCCGCAAGATCCACACCAAGGTGGCGGCCTGGCGTCAGTACCTGACCAAGAACACATCGAGTCCGGAGGAGGAGGCACTGCTGGCGGCGAAGATGATCGGGCGCTGGCCGAGCGGGGCACCGTTGACCCTGTCCCCCGACCACGACGATGCGGAACTGGGCAACGATCCGCGCCGCAACAACGACTTCCTCTACCGGGAGAACGACGATCGCGGTTTCCGATGTCCCGCCGGGGCGCACATCCGACGGGTCAACCCGCGCGATGCCGACATCATCGGGGCGGCGCGGCTGCACCACATCATCCGTCGCGGCACCACCTACGGCCCGCCGTTGCCGGAGGGCGTGCTCGAGGACGACGGCGCCGATCGAGGCCTCATCGGAGTCTTCATCGGCGCCCACCTGGACCGGCAGTTCGAGTTCATCAAGTCGGAATGGGTCAACGACGGGAACTTCATCGGGTACTCGGGCGAGAAGGACCCGGTGGCCGGGCACCACGACGGGACGGGCAGCGTCACCATCCCGCAGCGGCCGATCCGGCGGCGCCTGCAGGACATGCCGAGCTTCGTGGTGACGCGGGGTGGCGAGTACTGCTTCCTGCCGGGTCTGCGTGCGCTGCGCTGGCTCTCCGAGCTGGACACCTGACGGCCATGGCCGGCGGGTGGCACCGTGATGGGAGATCGCCATGAGCGTGTTGCAGACACTGCAGAGCCTGTTCACCCTCGCCTTCGTGGTGACGAGCATGCTGGGCATGGGCCTGAGTCTCACCGTCTCCCAGATCGTTGCGCCGCTCCGGAATGCGCGGTTGGTGGCCCTGTCCCTGGCCGTGAACTTCGTCGTCGTCCCCGCGGTCGCGTTCGGCCTCTCCAGGGTCATCCCGCTCGACCAGGACGTGCAGATCGGGTTGTTGCTGATCGGCACCGCAGCCGGCGCACCGTTCTTGCCCAAACTCGCCCAGATCGCCAAGGCGGACATCGCGTTCGCCGTGGGACTGATGACGATTCTGATGCTGGTGACGATCGTCTACCTGCCGCTCGTACTGCCGCTGCTGCTGCCGGGAATCGAGGTCAGTGCCCTGGAAATCGCGTTGTCCCTGATTGTGACGATGCTGGTGCCGCTGGTCGTCGGGCTGCTCATCAAGGCTCGATACGAGGGCATCGCGCAGGCTATGCAGCCGGCAATGGCGCAGATCTCGACGATCAGCCTGGTGCTGCTTCTGGTGCTGATGCTGGCGCTGAACTTCAGGAATGTGATCGCCCTGTTCGGCACCGGAGCCATCATCGCCACGCTGCTGTTCATCGTGATCGCGGTCCTGGCGGGGTACGTACTCGGTGGTCCGCGCACGAGCACGAAGCAGGTACTGGCACTGGGTACGGGCCAGCGGAACCTGTCGGCCGCCTTCATCATCGCGACGAGCAACTTCGCCGGCCAGCCGAACGTACTGGTCTATGTGGCCGCAGCGGGACTCGTGGGAATGGTCGTCCTGTTCCCGACGGCAGGAGAGTTCGGTAAACGCGCCAAGGTCATCCCGGGGACGGATCAGCCGGCGGCCTCCGGGCAGGCGTGAGCGCCCGATGAGGCTCCGAACGACCGTCCCGCACCGCCAGGTCGACACCACGGCGTCCGCGGAAACCGCAGAGAGGACCGGTCGAGGACATGGCACCACAGTTCGTTCCCTACACGGCGGACGTCGAGACCGTTGAACCCCGGTTCGACGAGGACCTGCAGACGGTCATCGAGAAGACAGAGCGCTACATCGCCGAGTCCGTCGCGGCCGGCGCCACCGGCCGGGCCGTCCGCGACGCCCATGCCAAGGGGTATGGCCTCGTCCGGGGGGAGGTCGAGATCCTGGGTGGGCTCCCCGACGAGTACGCGCAGGGCATCTACGCCACCCCGGGACGACATGACGCACTGATCCGGTTCTCCAACGGTTCCCCCCACGCCGGAGCGGACGCGCGGCTCGGCAGCGCGACCGGGCTGGCGCTGAAGATCTTCGACATCGACGGCCCGACTCTGCTGGCGGACGAGCCCGACACCCGCACCTTCGACTACACCAACATCAACGGACCGATCTTCTTCTGCAACACGGTCGACCACTACCTGTTCATCCAGGACCTCTTCCTCGAAGCGCCGAGCTACTTCGCCCAGGGCCGGCCCGGAGCCCATCGCTTCTTCCGTGACTTCGTGACCGGGAAGGGGACGCTCGACCCGGAGGACTGGGCATGGGACGAGTTCCTGGCATTCCTCCGGCTGTCCCAGATATCACCGATGAACGTGCTGCTGTCGACCTACTGGACCATGGGCGCGGTCCGGCACGGCGACTACATGGCCAAGGTCCGCATCGCCCCCGACCCCTCCTTCGCCGACGCCGTGGTCCGGCGCCGCATCGACCCGACGTCGGCGGCGGAGGTCTTCCGGCCGGCCTTGGTGGCGGAGCTGTCGGAACGCCCGTATGCCTTCGACATCCAGGTCCAGCTGTGTACCGATCTGGAGCGGATGCCGGTCGAGGACGTCACCGTGGAGTGGCCCGAGCGGCTCTCTCCGTTCATCACGGTGGCCACGCTGCGGATCCCACAGCAGGACATCTCAGGTGACGGCAACCTCGAGAAGATGGATGCGCTCTCCTTCACGCCGTGGCGGGTGACGGCCGAGCACGCGCCCCTCGGCAACATCATGCGCGCACGCAAGAAGGTCTACCGCCACTCCTCGATCCTTCGCCACAAGCTCAACGAGCAGCAGCGCACAGAACCCCGCAGCGCCGACGAGCTGCTGCCGTGACCCCTCGGTCAATGTCGGGCTCGTAGTGCCCTTGCCGCCTTGTAGACGGCGCCGAGTGCGAACACGGCCACTCCGCCGAGGACGGCTTGCCACGGGAGCGCCGCGACGAGTACGACGCAGCCGATCGCCCCGAGGATCTGCAGAGCCTTCGGGAAGCGCCGCTGCTGGCGCTCCTGGGTGTACGCGGCGATATTCGCGGTGAGGTAGTAGAGCAAGACGCCGAATGACGAAAATCCGATCGCTGCACGCAGGTCGACGGTCAGGACGAGCAGCGACACGATGGCCGCGACGACGATCTCCGCGCGGTGCGGTACCTGATGCACCGGATGCACGGCGGCCAGCCAGCGCGGCAGATCTGCTTCGCGCGCCATGGCCAGTGTGGTGCGGCCGATCCCGGCGATGAGCGCGAGGAGGGCCCCGAGCGACGCGGCCGCGCCGCCGACGGCGACGATGGGGACGGTCCAGCCCCAGCCAGTGGACCTGGCGACCTCGACCAGCGGGGCGCTGGACCCCGCGAGTCGGTCGGTACCCAGGACCGCCAGAACCGTCACTCCAACCGCGGCGTAGACGGCGACGGCAATCCCGAGCGCGAGCAGGATCGCCCGGGGGATCGTGCGCTCGGGATCGCGGACCTCCTCGCCCATGGTGGCGATGCGGGCATAGCCGGCGAAGGCGAAGAACAGCAAACCTGCTGATTGCAGCACTCCATAGACACCGATGTGCTCGGAGGTCAAGGAGAGTCGCACCGGATCCGGCTTTCCGGCGACCCAGCCCGCCACCAACAGCAACACGAGGACGGACAGGACGATAATGACGAGAATGCGCGTGAGTCGCGCGGTGCGCGTCACGCCGCGATAGTTCACTGCTGCCAGACTCACCACCGCGGCCACCGCAACGGGGCGCTGCCAGGCGACGGGCACCACGTAGGCGGCAAAGGTCAACGCCATCGCGGCACAGCTTGCGGTCTTGCCGACCACGAACCCCCAGCCGGCGAAGAACCCCCACCACGGGCCCAGCCGCTCACGCCCGTAGACGTACGTGCCTCCCGACGTCGGATACTGCGCCGCCAGCTGTGCTGAGGCGGTGGCGTTGCAGTAGGCGACGACGGCGGCGAGCAGTAGACCGACCAGCACGCCTGCCCCTGCCGCGGCAGCAGCCGGCGCGAACGCCGAGAACACCCCCGCGCCGATCATCGAGCCGAGCCCGATCATCACTGCGTCGGCGGTGCCCAATCGCCGGGCAAGGTGTAAGTCGTCGGCCATGCAGCATCTCCTCGGTCAGGGTGTGGCCGATGTGGGTGCGCCGGGCCGGTGCGCGGGTTGGAACAGCTCGATCAGGTTGCCGTCGGGGTCGGCGAGCAGGATCTGGCGCCCGCCGGGGCCGGTGACCAGGTCGCTGCGCAGGGGCAGGCTTGCGCTGCGGAGCCTGTCGATCTCGGCATCCAGGTCGTCGACGATGAGGTGGATGCGGTTGCGGCCCGCGGTTGCGGCGTCGTCGGGGGTGGCGCGGGCGCCGGAGCTGGCGGGTCCGGACAGCAGCAGCCTGAGCGGGCCACGGACCACGTCGGCAAATGCGGGTGCAGCGCTGGTGTTCAGCGTGAAGCCGAGATGGGTGGTGTAGAAGTCGATGGCCGCCTGGACGTCGGTGACGATGTATCGGACGCTGGCGTACTGCTCGGGTGCGGTCATTGCTGAACCTCCGAACGGTCGGTGGCGGTCAGGACAGGCAGCAGGTGTCTGACGCGGGTGTCGATCTCTCCTGCGATGCGCTGGAAAGCTGGGTAGCCGGCTTGATCGCCACCGTCGGCCGTGGCTGGGTCGGGGATGCTCCAGTGCGCCCGCCGCGGGTGGTGGGGGAACTCCGGGCAGGCCTCACGAGCCCGGTCGCACAAGGTGATCACATGGTTGAAACTGCGGCCGGCGAGGGTGTCCAGGTGCTGAGGGCGCTGACGGGAGACATCGATGCCGAACGTCTCGCGCAGCACCCGGACGGTGTCGGGATGCAACTCACCCTTGGGCCGGCTCCCGGCGCTGGTCACGGTGACGTGGTCAGCAGTGTGGTGGCGCAGCAGAGCTTCGGCGATCGGCGAGCGGGCGCTGTTGCCGGTGCACACGAACAGCACGGCGATACGTCGGGACCGTCGCGGTTCAACCGGAGAGATCGGTGCGGTGGTTCGGCGCAGCGCCGGGTGCAGCGCGGCGCCGCTGTCGGTCAGCGCGTCCGCGCAGCGGTCCAGGTCCAGGTGGTAGTAGCTGTCCCGGCCGTCGAAGCTGCTGCGCGTGGAGGTGACCAGGCCGCCGTCGCGCAGCAGCCGCAGGTGGTAGGAGACCAGGTTCTGCGGCTGGTCGACCCGTGCAACCAGCTCGCGGACCCGATAGTCGCTGTCGGCGAGCTCTGCCAGCAGTCGCCAGCGCAGCGGGTGGGCGGCCAGCCGCGCGAACGCCGGTGGGTCGGTGGCTCGACCCGGGAAGACCATGAATCGGACCATACATCCAACAGGATTGATGCATCAATCTCACTTGATGGATATCTGCGAACGTGGGCCGTCGAAGGTCGCCCGACAACGAAAACGGCGCTGACCTGCGGAAGAGTGCTCCCGCTGGTCAGCGCCGTTCAGCGCCTGGATCAGGCAGCCGACTTGGTCTCCCAGAAGATCTTGTCGATCTGGGCGATGAGGTCGAGCAGGTCCTGGCCGGTGGCCGGGTCCATGGAGGACTTGGCGCCGTCGGCCCCGCCGCCGGCCTTCTTGGTGGCCTTGTTGAACAGCTCGTGCAGCTCCGGGTACTTCTCGAAGTGCGGCGGCTTGAAGTAGTCGGTCCACAGCACCCACAGGTGGTGCTTGACGAGATCCGCGCGCTGCTCCTTGATCAGGATGGCCCGGGTGCGGAACTCGGGGTCCTCGTTGCTCTGGTACTTCTCCTGGATGGCCTTGACCGACTCGGCCTCGATGCGGGCCTGAGCCGGGTCATACACGCCGCAGGGGAGGTCGCAGTGCGCGGTGGCCTCCAGCCGCGGGCGGAGAATGCGGGACAGCAGCCGCATGGGTCCTCCCTGGTTGGTGATCGTTCTGGCACGTCCGACACTACTCTGGGAGTTCTGCCGCAGCAGAGCGGCGAGGGGGTGCGCGTGCGCTGGCGGAGGGTCGCCGTACGGGGTCCGTCGATGTCGCCGACGTTGCGTGACGCCGATGTGGTGCTCGCCCGGTTCGGCGCCGCCGCCCGTCCGGGGGACGTGGTGCTGGTGCGGTGGGCCGCGCGTCCCGGGCAGCTGTCGGTGAAGCGGGCGGTGCGCCGTGCGGGCACCGGGTGGTGGGTGCTCGGCGACAACCCCTACGGCTCCACCGACTCGCGCGGGCTGGGGGAGGCCGAGGTGCTCGCCGTGGTGGGCTGGCGGCTGTGGCCGCGGCCCGGACGGCTGCGCAGCAACCCGCGCCCCTGAGCCGTACGGCCGTTCCGGTCAGAACTGACGAGCAGTGACAGCGGCGGCAGCCGGGTAACCCATCCTTACCGCGCCACCCCCACATGGATGCACCGGTGACACACGGTGCTGACCAGCGGGTTCTCGTCCTCAACGTTAGGTAGGCCGTTTGGGCGGTCGTCCAGATCGAGCGCGATTCGGCGTCGTTGACCCGGTGAGATAGACGCCATGACCGCAGGGGGCCACGTGGATGAGCTCGGGCACCAATCAGGTGAGGGTTCGGCGGGTGGGCAGGCGGCTGGGCCGAACGAGGCCGACCGGCTGATCACCGAAGCCGCGGCTCGGGCGGATCTGCTCCGCTCGCGCCACGCGGTCTTCGGCCGTGAGATGCACCCGCGGGCGGCGATGTTCCTCGCCCGCGCGGCGCGCGCCACGGCCGCCGTCCCGCAGCGCTCGGAGGGGGAGCGGAGCGGGGATGCGGGTGCGGGGGACCGTGCGCCGGGGTCCACCGCCGACCCGCGCGCCGTCCAGCTGGCCGAGCTCGGCGAGCCCGCCGCCGGCCGGAGCGCGTCCCACGTGCTCCCGGCCCTGCGGGACGCCGTGTTCGGCAGCAGCCTGCTTCCGCACGCCACCGCGGGGCCGGAGATCGTGCCGTTGCCGGCCGCTCCCGCGCTCGTCTGTGACAGCGCCGAGCACATCCTGCGCGTCAACTCCGCGTTGCTGCGGCTGTCCGGCCGGGACACGGACGGTCCGGCCGTCCATCCCGCCGACGCCATGCGGGGAGGGCACGAGCCGGGCGGCGGTCTGTTCGGGCTGACGTTGTCGCAGCTCGTCGTCGGCCCGGACGCCGACGCCCGGCTGGTCCGCGTGGACGGCAGCCGGGTGCGGGTGCGGGTGGTCCGCTGGGAGCTGCCGGGCGCCGGTCTGTCGGCCGTCGTGCTGGTCGAGCTGGACGACTGCTCGGCTCTCGCGAGCCGCGTGGTGGACCCGGGCTGGACCGCGGAGCTGGAGAGGTTGGCGCGGGTGGGCACCTGGACGTTCGACCTGGCCACGTCCACCCTGCACCGCAGCGAGACGCTGCAGGAGCTCTACCGCTCGCTCGGCGTGGACCCCGACGGCGCCGGGTCGGCGCCGGTCGAGGGCCAGCAGGTGGCCCTGCTGTGCCAGAGCCTGCGTTCGGGGGCGCGCGCCGGGGACCATCACCTGGACCTGCCGTTGCCCGGTAACCGGATGCTCAGCTGCCGGGCCGAGGTGGAGTGCTCCGATGACGGCACCCCGGTGCGGCTGGTCGGGGTCGTCCACGACGTGAGCGCGGAACGGCTGGCGCGCCGGCGGGTCGAGCTGTCGGGTCAGCGCTTCGCCGACCTGATGTCCATCGTCCCGTCCGGTGTCGCGCTGGTGGACCCGTCGGGCCGGGTGGTCGACGCGAACCCGGGCCTGTGCCGGCTGCTCGACACCTCGCTGGAGCGGCTGCGCGGGATCCAGGCGGCCGCGTTGTCGGTCGACGAGCTGCTGATCCCGGACACCTGGCCCGCCGAGGTGCCCGCGGCGGACGGCGGCCCGGTGCTTCCCGGCTGGCTGCGACCGGTACCGCCCGGTGCCGGCCACGCCTACCGGGTCGGTGCCGCGCCACTGCGGCGCGGTGACGGCACCACCGTGTGGTGCGAGATGGCGGTGTCCGTCACCTCCGCCGACGACGGTGGCTGGTTCTGGCTGGTCGCGTGCACCGACATCTCCGACCGGCGGCGGGCCGCCGAGGTGCTGCGGAGCGCGGGCACGGTGGACGAGCTGACCCGCCTGCCCAACCGGGCGGCCTGCCTCGAGCTGGTGGACCGGCTCCTCACCGGGGCGTCCCGGTACCGGGTGGCGGTGGTGTGCGGCGACCTCGACGACTTCGCCAGGGTCAACTCCTCACTCGGCTACGAGGCCGGCGACGACCTGCTGCTCACCCTGGCGGGGCGGCTGCAGCGGGAGCTCCCGGTGAGCTGCACCGCCGGCAGGCTCTCGGGTGACGAGTTCGTGGTGATCTGCTCCGACCACACCGAGGTGGGAGGTCCGGATCTACTCGCCAAGGTGGTCGCCGACCTGCTGACCACCACGATCACGGTGCACGGCAGGCCGGTGCAGCTCACCGCGTCGGTCGGGCTCGCCACGTCACTCCCGACGGGCGAGGCGCGCGCCGCCGACCTGCTCCGCTTCGCGGAGGCCGCGATGCACGACGCGAAGCGGCGCCAGAGCCGCGGCGCCATCGGGATGGCCACCGACGGCATCATGAGCTCCGCGACCCAGGCCCTGGATCTCGAGGCCGAGCTGCGCGAGGCCATCGCGGGTGACTCGCTCGTGCTCGAGTACCAGCCGGTTGTCGGCCCGGACGGCACGGTGCTCTCCGCCGAGGCGCTGGTCCGCTGGCCGCACCCGGACCGGGGGCTCATCTCGCCCGCCGACTTCCTGCCGGTCGCGCAGCGCAGCGGCCTGCTGCGCGAGCTGGACCTGTGGGTGCTGCGGACGGCCGCGCGCGAGGCGGCGGGCTGGCCGGAGCACCGCGGCCGCAAGCCGGCCGTCGCGATCAACCTGGCGGGACTGCTGCCCAGCGAGGTCGACTTCCTCACCGTGGTGAGCGACACGCTGATCGACGCCGGGCTGGCCTGGAACCGGCTGGTCCTGGAGCTGGTGGAGACCAGCCTCGTCGCGCTGCCGCCGCACGCGCTGGCCGCGATGGCCGAGCTGGTGGAGCGTGGGCTGCGGTTCGCCGTCGACGACTTCGGCACGGGGTACTCCTCCCTCGCGAGGCTGAAGGAGCTCCCCGCGCAGATCGTCAAGGTCGACCGGTCGTTCGTCACCGGCATCGCCGACTGTCCCGCCGACTTCGCGGTGGCCCGCGCGGTCGTCGACATGGCGAGGGCGATGGGCCGCACCACCGTGGCCGAGGGTGTCGAGACCGCCGACCAGTTCCACGTGCTGCGCGGCATCGGCGTCGACGCCTACCCGGGATGGCTCTTCTCCCGGCCGCTGCCTGCCGTGCGGCTTCGTGACGTGCTGCTGCAGGGCCGGATCCCCACACCGGCATCGGCCACCCCCGCCACCCCGGCCACCTAGGAGCGCCTGGTCGATCTCGGTCGGGGCACGATCTGTCGCGGCTGTCGGTGGAGCGGGATAGCCTCGTGTGACGCGGCGACCGGCAAGAGGTCGTCGGTGAACACGGAGGTCTCCCGGATGATCGAGTTCCGGGGCGTGACCAAGCGCTTCCCCGACGGCACCATCGCAGTCGACAACCTCGACCTCACGCTGGACGCCGGGAAGATCACGGTCTTCGTCGGTCCGTCGGGATGTGGCAAGACCACGTCGTTGCGGATGGTCAACCGGATGATCGAGATCACTGAGGGCACGATCACGATCGACGGACACGACATCATGGCAGCCGACGCCGCCGACCTGCGCCGTGGCATCGGTTACGTCATCCAGCAGGCGGGGCTCTTCCCGCACCGCACGATCCTCGACAACATCGCCACGGTGCCGCTGCTGCTGGGGTGGTCCAAGGCGAAGGCCCGGCAGCGTGCCGCCGAGCTGATGGAGGTCGTCGGCCTGGCTCCGGAGATGTCCCGGCGCTACCCCGGGCAGCTCTCGGGCGGGCAGCAGCAGCGGGTCGGCGTGGCCAGGGCGCTGGCGGCCGACCCGCCGATCCTGCTGATGGACGAGCCGTTCAGCGCGGTCGACCCGGTGGTGCGGGAGAACCTGCAGGACGAGCTGCTGCGGCTGCAGGCCGATCTGGGCAAGACCATCCTCTTCGTCACCCACGACATCGACGAGGCGGTCAAGCTCGGCGACAAGGTGGCGGTGTTCCGCACCGGCGGGCTGCTCGCGCAGTACGACGAGCCCGGCAGGCTGCTCGCCCGCCCGGCCGACGACTTCGTCGACGGCTTCGTCGGGCGTGACCGCGGCTACCGCGGGCTGGGCTTCCTGTCCTCGGCCGCGCTGCCGCTGGGCGAGCTGCCCACGGTCACGCTCGGCGACTCGCTTCCCGACGGGGCGGGGTGGGTCCTGGTCGTCGACGGCGCGCGGCAGCCGCTGGGCTGGATCCACGGGTCCGGGCGCGACGGCGGCCTCGCCGTCGAGCACGAGCACCTCATCCCCGGCGGTTCGCTCTACGAGGTGGAGTCGGGGTCGCTGCGCAGCGCGCTCGACGCCGCGCTCTCGTCGCCGTCCGGCCAGGGGGTGGCCGTCGACGGCAATGGGAGCGTGGCCGGCTCGGTGCGCGCCGACGACGTGTTGCGCGCACTCGAGGACGCCCGGCCCGATCCGGCGGCGGCATGAGAGGCGCGCGCCGATGACGTGGGTACTGGGCAATCTCGAGCTGATCTGGGACCTGACCCTGGAACACCTGGTGTTCGCGCTCGTCCCTGTCGTGCTCGGGGTCGTTCTCTCGCTCCCGCTGGGCTGGCTGGCCAACCGCACGGGCATCGGGCGCACGTTCACGATCAACGTGGCCGGCCTGCTCTACACCGTGCCGTCGCTCGCGCTGTTCGTGATCCTCCCGCCGCTGCTCGGCACGCAGATCCTCGACCCGATCAACGTGATCGTGGCGCTCACGGTCTACACGGTCGCCCTGCTGGTCCGCACGGTCGCCGACGCGCTCTCGGCCGTGCCTGCCGTGGTGGTCAACGCGGCCACGGCCATGGGTTACCGGCCGGTGCGCCGCTTCCTGGCGGTCGAGCTGCCCCTTGCGGTGCCGGTCGTGGTGGCCGGCATCAGGGTGGCCGCGGTGTCCTCGATCAGCCTGGTCACGGTCGGCTCGGTGATCGGGTTCGGCGGGCTCGGCAAGATGTTCACCGACGGGTTCCAGCGGAGCATCCCGCAGGAGATCATCGCCGGGATCGTGCTGGTGCTCGTGATGGCGCTGGTCGTCGACGGCGCGCTGGTGGGCATCGGGCGCCTGCTCACCCCGTGGAGCCGGCCCGTGTCCACGGCGAGGAGCGCGGCATGAACTACTTCGGATGGCTCTTCGACCCCACCAACTGGACCGAACAGGGCGGCGTGTTCCAGCGCCTGATGGAGCACATCGGCTACACGGCCATCACCATGGCGATCGCGCTGGTGCTGGCGGTGCCGCTCGGCGCCTGGATCGGGCACACCGGCCGTGGTGGCTTCCTGGTGGTGGGGCTGGCCAACGGCCTGCGCGCGCTGCCCACGCTGGGCCTGCTCGTGCTGCTGGTCGGAGCGATCGGGATCGGCCTGATCGGGCCACTGATCGCGCTGGTCATCCTCGCCGTCCCCCCGATTCTCGCCGGCACCTACGCCGGGGTGCGCAACGTCGACAGCGCGGTGGTCGACGCGGCGCGCGGCATGGGCATGCGCGGGCGCGACGTGCTGTTCCGGGTGGAGCTGCCCAACGCGTTGCCCCTCGTCGTCGGCGGCATCCGCAGCTCGGTGCTGCAGGTGATCTCCACCGCCACGATCGCCGCCTACGTCGCACTCGGCGGGCTCGGCCGGTTCATCGTCGACGGCCTCGCCGTGCGCGACTTCCCGCAGATGATCGGCGGTTCGATACTCGTCGCCGCGCTCGCCATCGCGTGCGACCTGCTGCTCGCCGCGCTCCAGAAGGTGCTCGTCTCGCCCGGCCTCCAGGCGGCTCCTGCCCGGGGCCGCAGGCTGCGGGCCGTGCCCGACCCCCGACCCGCCTCGCAGGCGGCCTGAACCCGTTCCCAGCCGGAGGACCACCTGATGAGACGCTCCCTGATCGCCCGCACCGCCGCACTGGCGGCCATCTCCGCCCTCGCCCTGGCGGCGTGTGGCGGCGGCTCCGACCCGCTCAACTCGGGCGGTAGCGCCGCGGCGCCCTCCGACACGATCATCGTGGGGTCGGCCAACTTCACCGAGAACCAGATCCTCGCCGAGATCTACGCGCAGGCCCTCCAGGCCAAGGGCATCAACGTGGAGAAGAAGCTCAACATCGGCAGCCGTGAGACGTACTTCCCGGGCCTGCAGGACGGTTCCATCGACCTGATCCCGGAGTACACGGGCGTGCTCCTGCAGTTCCTGAACAAGCAGGCCACGGAGACCGCGCCGGACGCCGTGTACACGGCGCTGAAGTCGGCGCTGCCGGGGAGCCTCACGGTGCTCGACAAGTCCGCGGCCGAGGACAAGGACGCCGTGGTCGTCACGAGGGAGACCGCCACCCGCCTGAACGCCACGAGCCTCGCCGATCTCGCTCCGAACTGCGGGCAGCTGACGTTCGGCGGGCCGCCGGAGTTCCAGACCCGCCCGGACGGCATCCCCGGCATCGCCGAGACCTACGGGTGCAATTTCAAGGAGTACCGGTCCCTCGACGCGGGTGGCCCGCTCACCGTCTCGGCGCTGAAGAACGGCGACGTGCAGGCCGCCGACATCTTCACCACCGACGCGTCGATCCCGGCCAACGACTTCGTGGTGCTCACCGACCCGAAGGACAACTTCGCCGCGCAGAACGTGGTGCCGCTGATCAACAAGGCGAAGGTCAACGACACGGTCACGCAGGTGCTCAACGGCGTCTCCGCCAAGCTCACCACCGAGAACCTCACCGCTCTCAACGCGGAGGCTGCGGGCGACACGAAGCCGTCGGCCGAGACGGTGGCGAAGAACTGGCTCACCCAGAACGGCCTGGGGTGACCGTGCCGGGCGCCGGCGCCGTGGGGGCGGTCGGGGCGCTGCGCCGGTACCCGGTCAAGTCGATGCTCGGCGAGGCGCTCACCGAGGCCGTGCTCACGGTGGGAGGGGTCGAGGGCGACCGCACGCTCGCCCTGCTCGACACGGTCACCGGCCGGGTGGCCACGGCGAAACACCCACGGCTATGGCGGTCGTTGCTCCGGTTCAGTGCCGTGCACGACGGCACGGGCGTGCGCATCGTGCTCCCCGACGGCCGTTCGGTCGGCGCCACGGACGACGGCGTCGACGAGCTGTTGTCGGCGGTTCTCGGGCGGACCGTCGTGCTGGCGGGCACGCGGCCTGCCGGCGCCACGGTGGAACGGCCGGACCCGGAGGACGTGCTGGCCGGCGGGGTGGAGGCCGACGTGCCGTACCAGACGCTGGAGATCGCGCAGGGCACCAGCGGCTCCTCGTTCGTCGACTACGCCCCGGTGCACCTGATCACCACCGCCACGCTCGACCACATCGGCACCGAGGCGGTGCGCTACCGGCCCAACGTCGTCGTCGTCGGCCAGCAGGGGGTGCCCTTCGCCGAGAACGACTGGGTCGGCCGGGACATCACGATCGGCGAGGTCCGGCTCCGTGGCACGCTGCCCACCCCGCGCTGCTCGGTGCCCACCCTCGAACACGGGTCGTTGCCACGTGCCGTGCACGCCGTGCGCACCCTGCTCACCGAGAACCGGGTGGATGTGCCCGGTTTCGGGGTGCTGCCGTGCGCAGGCGTCTACGCCGAGGTGCTCGATGGTGGTGTGGTGCGCGAGGGCGACCCCGTCGTCCTGGGCTGACCGGGCTGCGTCGGTCGGCCCCGGTCAGCGGTAGCCGGTGGTGTCGGCCGGCTTGCCCGCGTCCTGCACCTCCACGACGTAGCGCCAGGCGTCGGGTGCGGAGCCGTCGAGATCGGTGAACCCGTACTCGCGGGCCAGGCCGCCCGACGAGAGCGAGGAGCCCTGCCAGCGTTCCCGTTGCGGGTCGGCGGCCAGCGCCGCCACCGCGCGGCCGATGAAGTGTGGTGTCTCGGAGATGGCGAAGTGCGGTTGCTTCGCGCAGGCGTCGCGCCAGCTCTCCTCGGTGACGCCGTAGACATCGAGCATGAGCTCCGAGCGCAGCCATCCCGGTGTCACCGCCACCGCCGTGGCGCCGTGGCTGCCGAGCTCGTGGGCCCAGCTTCGCGCCAACCGGATCGGCGTGATCTTGGCGAGGTCGTAGAACACGTTGATGCGGTAGTTCTCGGCGTTGTACGCGGCGGTGCCGTCGGTGACCTCGACGACCAGGCCGCCGGGCTTGCGGATCAGCAGCGGGAACGCGTGGTGCGCGGTGACGAGGTGGGTGTCGACGGCGAGGCGGAGCAGCCGCAGCCCGTCGTCGAGGGAGTGCTCCCACACCGGCTTGTCCCAGTCCGCCAGGAAGTCACCGCCGAAGATGTCGTTCACCAGCACGTCGAGGCGGCCCTGCTCGGCGTCGATGCGGGTCACGAGCGCCGCGACCTGCTCGGACACGAGGTGGTCGGTGGGCACCGCGATGCCGGTGCCCCCCGCCGCGCTGACCAGCTCGGCGGTCTCCTCGATCGTCTCCGGCCGGTTGTACTCGCTGCGCCTGCCGCGGGTCGACCGGCCGGTGACGTACACGGTGGCCCCGGCCGCGCCGAGCTCCACCGCGATGCCCCGGCCCGCTCCTCGGGTGGCCCCCGCAACCAGGGCCACGCGGTCGGTGAGTGGCCTGTTCTCCAGCGTCATGGTCCTCACGATGACAGGAATCCTTGACATCCCCTGTCGAAGTAACGGGTTCAGTGAGGTGTATGGTTGGTGTATGTCGCGCACCAACATCGACCTCGACGATGAGCTTGTCGCCGAGGCGATGCGTCGCTACGGCCTCAGGACGAAGAAGGAGGTCGTCGACCTGGCGCTGCGGCGGCTCGTCGGTCCCCGACTGTCGCCGGAGTTCCTGGAGGGCTTGGAAGGGATCGGCTGGGAGGGCGATCTCGACGAGATGCGCAGGTCGAAGATCGAGGGTCGAGAGTGGAGCTGATCGACTCGTCGGCGTGGATCGAGTACTTTCGCGCCACCGGGTCACCGGCGAACGTGGCGGTCCGCGAGTTGGTGCGCGAGCGTCCGCACGACATCGCCGTCACCGAACCCGTGGTCATGGAACTGCTCGCCGGCGCGGGCTCGGAGCGCGCGTTCACCGAGATTGACAAGCTGACCAGCGGGCTGGCTCTGCTGTCGGTCGATGCTCTCCTGGACTATCGCCACGCGGCGGTGGCGTACCGCGCGGTCAGAGCCGGTGGCGGCACGGTGCGGAAGCTCCTCGACTGTCTCATCGCCGCCGTCGCGATGCGGACAGGCGCCGTCCTCCTGCACCGCGACCGAGACTTCGACGTGCTCGCCAGGGCTCTACCCGACCTGCGGGTCCGGTCACTGGTCTGATCCGTTCAGTCCACGACCCGGGTTGCGGCCACCCGCAGCGTGCGCACCGCTGAACGCACCACGAGTGCGCACACCAGCGCGCTCACCATGAACGCCGGAAGCGCGAACGGCTTCGTGACGAGCATGGCTGCCGTCGCCGGGCCGTTGACCAGGTTCATCAGCACACCCGTGCCGCCGCAGACGACCGCACCGGTCACACCGGTGAGACCCGCCAGCACCGCGACCTGCCGCGTGGGGGCCGCTCGGAGGAACGTGACCGCGAGCAGGACGACGGCGACGGCTGCCACCAGAAAGCTCGCGGTGTCCTGCAGGCGCGCCAGCGCCACGACGAGCGTCGGGGGCGGGCTCGTGTCCCAGCCGACGCCGTTACGCCACAGCAGGTCCCAGCCGAACGTCATCCCCGGGAAGGCCACCAGGAGCAGCAGTGCCGCCCACCGGCTCTGCCGCGCCACCAGCTCGTGCTGGTACAGCGGGGCGATCTCGCGGACGGCGCCGAACTCGCGCACGGCGCGCACCGCCGCCTCCCGCGGAGGGAGCCCGTAGGTGCGGTGTGCGGCGACGGCGTCGTGCAGTCCGTCGCGCGCCTCGCGCAGCATGCTCCGCCGGACGCGGGCGGGGCCGTGCAGCGCCCGCGCCAGTTCGGCGAGGTGCTGGTCGACCGGATCCTGGACGGTCACGACAGGCCTCCCGCCGGCCGTCCGGCGGCGGGCCGCAGCACCGCATCCACCACGGCGCTGAACTCGTTCCACTCGGCGCGCTGGCCCGCTAGGGCGTGGCGCCCGGAGCGGGTGAGTGTGTACGTGCGCCGCTCGCGGCCGGCGACGGTGCTCCAGGTGCCGGAGAGCAACGCCGCGCGCTCGAGCCTGCGCAGCGCCGGGTAGACGGTGCCGGTGGGCAGGTCGAGGGCACCGCCGCTGCGCGTCTGCAGCGCTTCGATGATCGCGTAACCGTGGCGGGGTCCGTCCTCGAGCACGGCGAGGATCAGCCCGTCGAGGTGGCCGCGGACGGCGTCGGGTCGCACGAGTAGGGATTCTACCTACCCGAGCTGTGCGCGCATCAGGATGAGGATCAGGGACATCCCGGATACATATGTAGGCACTCTACTTATAGCTTCTTCAGGTGTGGACACTCTCACTCCGGCCGCGCCGGTCGTGCGCAGGCCTCGAATCTCGTTGTGGACGCTCCGGGCGGTGATCACCGTGCACGTGCTCGCGGCGGTCGCCCAGCCCGTACTGGCCGGGTTGTTCCTCACCGGCGACGTCGACGCGATCGGCGTGCACGGCCTCATCGGGTCGCTGCTGACCCTCGTCGGAATGGCGGTGATCGGCGTGGCACTGGCCTACGTGCTCGGCGGCCGGGGCAGGTTGTGGGTGCTGCCGGTGGCGGTGCTGCTCTTCCTCGCCGACGGGTTCCAGATCGCGGCGGGCTACGAACGGCAGCTGGAGCTGCACATCCCGCTCGGAGTCACGATCGTCGTCGTCTCGGTGCTCCTGGCCGCCTGGGCGTGGAGCCCGTCGGCGGCCCGGCCGCGGACCAGGCGATGACCCGGCTGTCGCGCCGCGGCTTCCTCGGGCTGGTGGGCGCGGCCGGCGCCGGGGTCGCGCTGGCCGGTTGCGGGCTGGGTTCGACGCCCGGCCAGACAGGGGAGCAGCTGGCCAGTGCCCTGCCCTTGCCCGACCCGTTCCGGGTGCCGCTACCCGTGCCGCCCGTGACGCGTCCCACCGGGACGGACCCGAGCGGGGCCGATCTCTACCGCGTGACGCAGCGCGTCGCCGACCTGGAGATCCTGCCCGGAACGCGCACCCCCGTGCTCGGCTACGACGGGATCTTCCCCGGCCCCACGTTCGAGACCCGCCGGGGGCGCCCCGTCGTGGTGCTGCACCGCAACGAGCTGCCCGTGCCCACCGTGGTGCACCTGCACGGCGGGCACACCCCCGCCGAGAGCGACGGCTGGCCACTGGACCTGGTGCTCCCCGTGGGCAGCACCGCCGACCCGATGACGCACCACGGGATGCTCGGCGACCTCGCCGCGGGCGAGCGCGAGTACCGCTACCCGATGGACCAGCGCGCGGCGACGCTCTGGTACCACGACCACCGCATGGACTTCACCGGTCCGGCGACCTACCGGGGTCTCGCCGGGTTCCACCTGGTGCGCGACGACGTCGAGGACGCGCTGCCCCTTCCCCGGGGCGAGCGTGAGCTGCCGCTGATGATCTGCGACCGGGCGTTCGCCGCGGACGGCTCCTTCGCCTACCCGGGGCTGGACCAGGGGATGCGTTCCGTGCCCGGTGTCGAGGACGACTGGATGGAGGGTGTACTGGGCGACGTCGTGCTGGTGAACGGGGCTCCCTGGCCGGTGCACGAGGTCGACGCCGCGCGCTACCGGCTGCGGCTGCTCAACTCCTCCAACGCCCGCCGGTACCGGCTCGTGCTGCAGGTGCCGGGGGCGTCGGACCTGCCGCTCGTCCAGATCGGGTCCGACGGGGGGCTGCTCGCCGCCCCGGTGACGCACCAGGCGCTCGACCTCGCCGCAGGCGAACGGTTCGACGTGGTCGTCGACTTCACGGCGCTGCCGGTCGGCACCGAGGTCACGATGGTCAACCCGCTGGGAACGGGCCGGACGACCGACATCATGCGGTTCCGGGTGGTGCGCACCGCGAAGGACGACAGCCGGGTTCCCGAGCGGCTCGCCGACGTGGAGCCGCTCGTGCCACCGCCGGGCGCGAGCCGGCGGACGTTCCGGTTCACCCGGGGCGCGGTCGGTGACCACCGGGGGTGGGCGATCAACGGCACCTCGTTCGATCCGGAGCGTTCGCTGGCCGACGTCCCGCTCGGCTGGACCGAGGTGTGGCGGTTCGTCAGCGACGTGCACCACCCCGTGCACGTGCACCTCGACGCGTTCCAGGTGCTGCGCCGGGGCAGCTTCGGCCCGGGGCCCTACGACGGCGGGTGGAAGGACACGGTGGACATCCGGCCCGGGGAGATCGTCGACGTCGCGGTGCGGTTCGAGCACTACGCCGGCAAGTTCGTGTTCCACTGCCACAACCTGGAGCACGAGGACATGGCGATGATGGCGACGATCCGCACGGTGTGACGTGCCCTCGGGACCTGCCTCAGGACGTGGTCGTCTCGCCGGGGACGACGGGCAGCAGACCGCGTTCGGCGAACACCTTCTTGGCAGCGAGGGTGGCGTTGAGGGCCCGCGGCAGGCCGCAGTAGACGAGCGCGTGCAGAAAGGCCTCGACGATCTCCTCAGGGGTGAGGCCGATGTTCAGCGCGGAGTTGATGTTCAGCTCGAGCTGGGGTTCGGTGCCGAGCGCCGTGAGCATCCCGAGGTTGAGGAGCTGCCGGTCGCGGCGCGACAGGTTCGGGCGGGCGGATATCTCCCCGAACGCCCAGCCGACGACCTGGTTGCCGAGCTCGGGTGAGACGTCGGCGAGGACGTCGAGGACCTTCAGTCCGTTCTCACCGTTGGTCTCACGCAGGAGCTGCAGCCCGCGTTCGTACGCTTCCTTCGAGGCCATTCGGGGTTCCTCCTGAACATGGTGGACGAGCTTCGCGTGCCGTGCCGGGGACTCAGTGGTCCGCATCGATCCCGATGTAGAGGCCGGCGACCGACGCGCCGTTGGTCGCCGAGTCCACCATCCGGCGCAGCCGGGCTGCGGCGACCTGCGCCCGGAAGGGGTCGCCGGACGACGGGCCGTGCATGATCTCCGCCAGCCACTGGTTGAACTCCTGGTACTGCCAGACGCGCCGCAGTGCGTCGTCGGAGTAGCCGGCGAGGCGGCTGTCATCGCCCTGCTCGTAGTGCGCCAGCAGGGCATCGGTCAGCAGGAACGCGTCGTGCAGCGCCGCGTTCATGCCCTTGGCCCCGACCGGTGCCAGCAGGTGAGCGGAGTCCCCGGCCAGGTGGAGCCGACCGTAGGACATGGGCTCGACGACGTAGTTGTGCATGTCGAGCACGCGCTTCTCCAGCAGCTCGCCCTCGACCAGCGGCTCGGCACCGGGTACCTCGAGCCGTTCCCGCAGCTCGCTCCAGACCCGCTCGTGCGGCCAGTTGTCCGGGCTGTCGCCGGCCGGGACCTCCAGGTAGTACCGGCTGATGTCGGGGCTGCGGTGCATGAACGCGCCCAGCCCGTGCGGGTGCAGACCGAAGAGGGCGTGCGAGCTCGACGGGGGAGCCTCGGCGAGGATGGCCATCCAGCCGACGCCGAAGTCGTGCCGGATGACACGCATCGCGCCCTCCGGAACGGCGTGACGGGACACGCCGCGCGCGCCGTCGCACCCTGCGATGAAGTCGCAGGTGATGACGTGCCGTTCCCCGGTCTCGGACGCGGTGAAGGAGACGGAGGGCTGCGCCGTGTCGAGCCCGTGCAGCGCGACGTCCGTGACGCCGAAGTGGACGGGGCCGCCGGCGTCGTCTGCGTATGCCCGTACCAGGTCGGTGACCAGCAGCTGCTGCGGATAGACGAAATGGTGGTGCCCGCTCAGTTCGCCGTACCGGAAGACGTACCGGGCGCCGTCCATCCGGAACTCACACTCGCTCTGCGGGGTGGCGTGGGCGAGCAGGCCGTCGGCGAGGCCGTGCCGCTCCAGCGCCCGGACCACCCACTCCTCGATGAAGCCCGCCCGGGGCCGCTGCTCGATGAACTGCCTGCTCTCGGTCTCCAGGACGACGCAGTCCACCCCGGCGGTGCGCAGCAGGCGGCCGATGGTCAGGCCGGCCACCCCGGCGCCCACGATGACGACGGAGGTGCTCGTAGCTCGCTCGGCGTTCGCATCGTGACCCACGCACACACTCTGCCCCGCCGGAGGTGGCGCTTCAGGCACGTCGAACGAACTGTCGCCCGTTCCACACCGGCCGCGTCCCATTCGCCCCCGGAGATGAGATGACACGTGAACTCCGGGCGTGACGCAGAGCGAGGTATCTGTCAACGAGCAAGGGCGCGTGACGATACCGGCGCAGATACGTCAGGAGCTCGGACTGGCGCCGGGGTCGCGGCTCGTCGCCTACGTGGAGGGCGGACGGCTCGTGCTCGAAGAACGGCGCCACCTCCTCGCGCGCATCCAGGACGTCGTCGCCCGTGAGACAGAGGCGGCGGGGGCGACCGGTAGCGCGGTGGACGAGCTGATCGCCGAGCGGCGCGCCGCTGGCCGCCGCGAGGCCGGTGAGTCCTCCCGGTGACCGCTGTACTCGACGCCTCGGCGATCCTCGCGCTCCTGTACCGCGAGCCCGGGGCGGATGCGGTGGAGGAGGTGCTCGACGGCGCCGTGGTGTCGGCGGTCAACTGGTCCGAGGTGCTGGCGAAGCTCGCACAGCGTGGCCTCCATCCTGCGTCGGCCACGGTGGCTGCGCTGCAGGAACTCGGCCTGCGGGTCGAGCCCTTCACACCGGACGACGCCCGGCGCACCGCGGAGCTGTGGGACGCCGGTCGCGAGACTGGCCTGTCCCTCGGTGATCGCGCGTGCCTCGCCCTCGCCCACCGGCTCTCCGTGGAGGCGGTCACCGCCGACCGGGCATGGAAGTCCGTCGACGCAGGCGTGACGGTGCGGCTGCTGCGCTGATCCGAAGGGCGCGTCGTCCCCGTCGCCGCGCCCCGGCCGCCGGCGTCGCCTACCGTCGGAACGGACGAAAGCGACGGGAGCCGCATGAACGAGAGAGCACGGTGTGTCGTGGTCGGCGGCGGCCCGGCGGGGGTGGTGCTGACCTACCTGCTCGCCCGCGGCGGGGCCGAGGTGACGTTGCTCGAGTCCCGCGGAGACTTCGACCGCCGGTTCCGCGGCGACAGCATCGCGCCGTCGATCCTCGACCACCTCGACGTGCTGGGCCTCGCCGCGCCCATGCTCGCCACCGTGGGGCACGCGGTGGCCGACGCGTTCGTGTGGCGCACTCCCGACCGCGCCTACACGCTCGCCGACTACCGCGACGCCAGCCGCACCCACCCCTACTACGCGCTGGTGCCGCAGGCGGAGTTCCTGCCGTTCATGGTGGCGCAGACGCAGCGCTTCCCCGGCGCCGACGTGCGGATGGGCGCGCGGGTCTCGGCGCTGCTGCGCGACGAGTCCGGGCGCGTGGCGGGGGTGGAGTACCGGCATGACGGGAGGCGCCACGAGCTGGGGGCCGACCTCGTCGTCGGAGCCGACGGGCGCAGCTCCAAGGTCCGCGCGCTGTCGTCCGTCCGGGCCACGGAGCTCGGGGCGAGCCTCGACATCTGCTGGTTCGCCGTGCCGCGGCGCGCCGGCGACCCTCCGATGTCCGGCCTCGAGCTGCGCTGCGAGCCGGGTCAGAACCTCGCGGTGCTCGGGCAGGGCACCGACTGGCAGATCGGCTTCACGATTCCCGCCGGCACGTTCCCCGAGGTCCGGGCGGGCGGCGTCGAGCCGCTGGCGGCGGTGCTGCGCAGGCTGGTGCCGTGGCTGGGCGACCGCATCGACGTGCTCACCGACGTCAACGACCTCTCGTTGCTGCCGGTCCGCATCACCAGTCTCGACCGCTGGACCGAGCCGGGACTGCTGCTCATCGGCGACGCCGCGCACGTGATCTCGCCGGTCGGCGGCAACGGCATCAACCTCGCGATCCTCGACGCCGCCGAGGCCGCCAACCGGCTCGTCGGACCCCTCACCGCCGCCCGGCCCGACCACGCGATGCTCGACGCGGCGGCCGGGCAGGTGGAACGGGTGCGGCGGCCGTCGGTCGACCGGGAGCAGCGGTTCCAGGTGCAGGTGGAGCGCAGCGCGGCGGAGCGCCTGCGCTCCGGCGACCCCCGCCCGCCACTGGCGCTGCGCGTGCTCTCCTCCGTGCCGGGCTTCGCCCGGTTCTCGGGTCGCCGTTCGGCACGGGCGCTCGCCGTGCCGCCGCCGGTGCCGCAGATCCTGAACGGCGCGGCGGCGTCGTGACCCACTGGTGCGTCACCGCTGCCGGGACGGCCGCACGATGATCTCGTTGACGTCGACGTCCGGCGGCTCGCCGATCGCGTACGACACCGCGCGCGCGATGGCGTCCGGTGGGATCGCCTCGGCGCGGTAGCTCCTCATCGCCCGGGCCGCCGTCGGGTCGGAGATGGAGTCGGCGAGCTCCGACTCGACCACGCCGGGCGACACCGTCGTCACCCGGATGCTGGGGTCGACCTCCAACCGCAGGCCCTCGGTGATCGCCCACGCGGCGAACTTGGTGCCGGAGTAGACCGCCGCCGTGGGCACCACCTCGTGCGCGCCGATCGAGGCGACCGTCACGAAGTGGCCACCGCCCTGGCGCTGGAACACGGGCAACGCTGCGGCGATGCCGTGGAGCAGGCCGCGGACGTTGACGTCGATCATGCGGTCCCACTCGTCGACGAGGCCGGCGTCGAGCCGCGAGAGGGGCATGACACCGGCGTTGTCGACGACGACGTCGATGCGGCCGTGCACGGCCACGGCGTCCTCGACGAACGCGGCGACGTCGACGCGGTCGGTCACATCGAGCCTGCGGGCGCTGATGCGGCCTGCACCCCGTTCCACGAGCGCAGCGAGCCGGTCCTCGCGGCGGGCGCCTGCGACCACGTGGTGGCCCTCGCCGGCGAGCCGGGTGGCGACCGCCTCGCCGATACCGCTGGACGCGCCGGTGACCAGAACGATCTTCGAGTTCGTCATGCGTCCAGGTTGGTGTCGTCCGGCGCCCACCTTCAGGGTCTGTTCCTCCTGGGTGCGCTGCACCCAGGCACGGCGGGACACCCGGTCGTACCCTCGCCGCATGGCCCCGACCGAGCTGGGTGACTACCTGCGCAGCAGGCGCGCGCTCGTCCGGCCCGAGACGGCGGGCCTGGTCAGCACGGGCACCCGCCGGGTTCCGGGCCTGCGCCGTGAGGAGGTCGCCCTGCTGGCCGGTCTGAGCGCCGACTACTACATCCGCCTGGAGCAGGGCCGCGAACGGTCGCCGTCGGCGCAGGTGCTCGACGCGCTGGGAACGGCGCTGCGGCTCGACGACGACGGCCGCGCCCACCTGTTCCGGCTGGCCGGGCTCGCGCCGCGGCCGGCACGCCCTGCGGTCGCCGAGCGGGTGGACCCGGGCCTGCTCCGGCTCATGGAGGCCCGGCCGACCACTCCCGCGCTGGTCTACAACCGCGCCTACGACGTCCTGGCTGCCAACTCGATCGCCCGGGCCCTGTTCAGCGGGTTCACCTTCTCGGGCAACCTGATGCTGCTGCTCTTCCTGGACCCGCGGGCGCGCGACTTCTACGTCGACTGGGAGACGGTCGCCGCGAACTCCGTGGCCGGCTTCCGGCTCGGCCACGGCGCGTCCCCCGGCGATCCCCGGGTGCGCGCCGTGCTGACCGAACTGCTCGAGCACAGCCCGGAGTTCCGGGACCTGTGGTCCCGCCACGACGCCCGCGGTAAGGCGCTCGACACCAAGCTCGTCCAGCACTCCGACGTCGGTCCGCTGACGCTGACCATGAAGACGTTCGACGTGCGCTCGGCCCCGGGCCAGGAACTGGTCGTCTACGACGCCGAGCCGGGGTCCCGCAGCGCCGAGGGCCTCCTGCTGCTGGGCACGGTCGCGGCCACCGCCGCGCGCGAGGCGTGACGGCACCCGGGCCGGCGGGTCAGAGCTGCGGGATCACCGACCTGCCGTAGGCCTCGACCGTCTCCTCCCGGGCGTCGTGCATGGCGTAGATCGCGAACTGGTCGACACCGAGCTCCCGCAGTTGGGCGAGCTTCTCCAGCTGCGCGGCCGGCGGGCCGAGCAGGCAGAACCGGTCGACCACCTCGTCGGGCACGAAGCCGGTGGACCGGTTGTGGGCCCGGCCGTGGTGGCTGTAGTCGTAGCCGGCGCGCCCCTTGATGTAGCCGCTGAGCTCGACCGGCACGGCCTCCGACGACTCCCCGTAGCGCGTGACGAGGTCGGCCACGTGGTTGCCCACCATGCCGCCGAACCATCGACACTGGTCACGGGCATGCGCGAGATCGGACCCCGCGTAGGCGGGTGCCGCCACGCAGATCGTGATCTCGGACGGGTCGCGGCCCGCCGCCTCCGCCGACGACCGGACGGTCTTCACCGTCCATTCGACGAGATAGGGGTCGGCGAGCTGCAGGATGAACCCGTCGGCGGCCCGCCCGACCAGGTCGAGCGCCTTCGGGCCGTACCCGGCCATCCAGACCGGCAGCGACGCGCCGGCGGGCACCCAGGGGATCTGGACCGTGGTGTCGTGCAGGTCCACGGCCCGGCCCTCCGCCAGCTCCCGGATCACGTGCATCGACTCCTCGAGCCGGGCCAGTGTCGTGGGGTGGCGGCCCTGCACGCGCACCGCCGAGTCACCGCGGCCGATGCCGCAGACCGTCCGGTTGCCGTACATCTCGTTCAGCGTGGCGTGCAGCGACGCGATGACCGTCCAGTCCCGCGTGGCGGGGTTGGTGACCATCGGCCCGACGATCAGCCGCGAGGTCCGTTCCAGGATCCGCGGGTAGATGACGTAGGGCTCCTGCCAGAGCACGTGCGAGTCGAACGTCCAGCCGTGGCTGAACCCCAGCTCCTCCGCCCGCACCATGAGGTCGACGACGGTCTGCGCGGGTGGATCGGTCTGCAGGACGAGCCCGATGTCCAACGTGGCTCCATTCATCGCAGGTACTGGCAGGTGTCTCGCTTGAGGAAGCGGCCGTGGCCTGCGCTGCCGAGGTAATCCCCGGCGTCGACGACCACCCGCCCGCGGGACAGGACGGTGCGCACCTTCCCGGTGGTCTCCCGGCCCTCGTAGCAGGAGTAGTCGACGGCCATGTGGTGCGTCTGTGCGGAGTGCACCTGGGTGGCGTTCGGGTCGTAGACGACGATGTCGGCGTCGGCGCCGGGCGCGATCGTGCCCTTGCGCGGGTAGAGGCCGAACATCCGGGCCGGGGTGGCGCAGGCGATCTCGATCCAGCGCTTGCGGGAGATGTGGCCCTCGACCACGCCCTGGTGCAGCAGGTCCATCCGGGTCTCGACGCCGGGCAGGCCGTTGGGGATCTTCGAGAAGTCGCCGACCCCCATCTCCTTCTGCCCCTTGAAGCAGAACGGGCAGTGGTCGGTGGAGACGACGGACAGGTCGTCGGTGCGCAGCCCCCGC
This sequence comes from Pseudonocardia xinjiangensis, assembly GCF_012911925.1. Lineage (GTDB taxonomy): Bacteria > Actinomycetota > Actinomycetes > Mycobacteriales > Pseudonocardiaceae > Pseudonocardia > Pseudonocardia xinjiangensis. The sequence goes on from NZ_JAAXKY010000050.1 coordinate 30,412, forward strand.
CACAGCGCCGCCTGGTGCTCGGCCGGGCGCAGCGGCGTGGAGCAGACGTACTTGGCGCCCTCGAAGCCGGGCTTGCCGAGGTCGTCGGTGGAGAGGAACAGGTACTGCGGGCAGGTCTCGGCGAAGGCGTTGTAGCCCTCGTCCCGTGCCGCGGTGACCTGCGCGAGCGCCTGCGCCGCTGACAGGTGGACGATGTAGATCGGCGCACCCGCCACCTGGGCCAGCTTGATCGCGCGATGGGTGGCCTCGGCCTCGAGCAGGGCGTGGCGCACCTCGCCGTGGTAGCGCGGGTCGGTGTGGCCCGTCGCCAGTGCCTGCTCCACCAGCACGTCGATCGCGATGCCGTTCTCGGCGTGCATCATCACGAGGCCGCCGGTCTCGGCGCCCTTCTGCAGCGCACGCAGGATCTTGCCGTCGTCGCTGTAGAACACGCCGGGATAGGCCATGAACAGCTTGAAGCTGGTGACGCCCTCGCCGATGAGGGCCTCCATCTCCTTGAGGGAGCCCTCGTTGACGTCGGCCATGATCATGTGGAACGCGTAGTCGATCGCGCAGTTGCCGTCGGCCTTGGCGTGCCAGGCATCGAGGCCCTCCCGCAGGCCCCCGCCCACCTGCTGGATCGCGAAGTCGACGATCGTGGTGGTGCCGCCCCACGCGGCGGCGCGGGTGCCGGTCTCGAACGTGTCGGCCGCCTTCGTCCCGCCGAAGGGCATCTCCATGTGCGTGTGCGCGTCGACCCCGCCCGGCACGACGTACATGCCGGCGGCATCGACGACGGTGTCGGCGTGCCAGCTGTCGGCGACGGCGGAGCCCGTGGCGGCGAGGGCCACCACCTGCTCCCCGTCGACCAGCACATCGGCGAGGAGCTCATCGGACGCGGTGACGACCAGCCCGTTCCGGACGACGACCGTGCTCATGGGGTGACCTCCTCCAGCGACGCCGTCAGGATGCTCAGGCCCTCTTCTGCCTCGGCGTGGGTCAGGGTCATCGGCGGGGCGATGCGCAGGACGTTGCCGTGCAGGCCGCCCTTGCCGACCAGCAGGCCTCGTCGCTTCGTGGCCTCCAGCACGGCGTTCGCCAGCTCGGGCGCGGGGTCACCCGGGTCGCCCGTGCCGGGCCGCACGATCTCCACACCGATCATGAGGCCCTTGCCCCGGACGTCACCGACGATCGGGCTCTCCTGAGCGCGGAGCCCGGCGAGCAGTGTGCTGCCGTGCCGGGCGGCGTTGGCCTGCAGGTCGTGGTCGAGCAGGTAGCGCAGGTTGGCCAGCGCGCCTGCCGACGTGAGCGGGGAGCCGCCGAACGTCGAGATCGAGTTGGCGCCCAGGCCGTCCATCACCTCGGCCCTCGCGATCACCCCGCCCATCGACAGCCCGTTGGCGACGCCCTTGGCGAACGTGACGATGTCCGGGGTCGCTCGGTTCCGATCGTCGCTGTGGGCCTGCCAGCCCCAGAAGTGCTCGCCCGTGCGCCCCCACCCGGTCTGCACCTCGTCGGAGATCCACGGGATCCCGTGCTCGCGCAGCACCTCGGCGAACGCGCCCAGCAGCCCGTCGGGACCGGAGGTGAACCCGCCGACGCCCTGGATCGGCTCGGCGATGAACGCGGCGATGTCCCCGCCGGACTGGTCGAGCACGTCCTTCAGGTCCGTCACGCACGCCGCGATGTACTCGCCGTCGGACAGGCCGGCGTAGGGCGAGCGGTACTGCTGGCCGCCCTGCACGTAGTAGGTCTGGAACGGCGAGAGCGACGTGGGCGACCACGACCGGTTGCCCGTGATGGCGATCGTGGAGAACGACCGGCCGTGGTAGCTGTTGCGCAGCGCGAGGATCTGGTTGGAGCGCCGCAGCGTGCTGGCGAGCAGCAGTGCGGCGTCGTTGGCCTCGGTGCCGCTGGTGGTGAGGAAGACCTTGGCGTCCGGGATGGCCGAGACCGCCGCGATCTGTTCGGCCAGCTCCACCATCGGCCGGTTCAGGTACAGCGTGGAGCTGTGGATGATCCGCCCGGCCTGCTCGCTGACGGCCTTCGTCACCTCGGGCAGCGCATGGGCCGTCATCGTGGTGAGGATGCCGCCGAAGAAGTCGAGGTAGCGCTTCCCGTCGGCGTCCCAGACGTGGCGGCCCTCGCCGCGCTCGATCTCGATCGGCTCCTCGTAGTAGACGGCGAGCCATGACGGGAGGACGGCGCGGGTGCGCGCCAGCAACTCGCTCATCCCTCCACCAACGGGCCGTAGGCGTCGGGACGGCGGTCGCGGTAGAACGCCCACTGCCGGCGCACCTCGTCGATCATCCCCAGGTCCAGGTCACGCACCAGCAGCTCCTCGTCGTTGTCGGACGCCGTCTCCCCGACGAACTGGCCGCGCGGGTCGACGAAGTAGCTGGTGCCGTAGAAGTCGTTGTCGCCGTACTCCTCCACGCCCACCCGGTTGATCGCGGCGATGAAGTACTCGTTGGCCACGGCGGCCGCAGGCTGCTCCAGCTTCCACAGGTAGGCCGAGAGCCCGCGGCTCGTGGCGCTCGGGTTGTAGACGATCTGCGCTCCGGCCAACCCGAGCGCACGCCAGCCCTCGGGGAAGTGGCGGTCGTAGCAGATGTAGACCCCGACCTTGCCGACCGCGGTGTCGAACACCGGCCAGCCCAGGTTGCCCGGCCGGAAGTAGAACTTCTCCCAGAAGCCCTTGACCTGCGGGATGTGGTGCTTGCGGTACTTGCCGAGGAAGGTCCCGTCGGCGTCGATGACGGCGGCGGTGTTGTAGTAGAAGCCCGAGGCCTCCACCTCGAAGACCGGCACCACGAGCACCATGCCGGTCTCACGGGCCAGCGCCTGCATCCGTTGCACCGTCGGCCCGTCGGGCACCGCCTCCGCCCACCGGTAGTGCTCCGCCTCCTGCACCTGGCAGAAGTACGGCGCGTTGAACACCTCCTGGAAGCCCAGCACCTGGGCGCCCTGCTCCGCTGCGGCGCGCGCGTAGGACTCGTGCACGTCGACCATGGACGCGGTGTCACCGGTCCACTTCGCCTGCACCAGCGCTGCGCGGACCACCCGGGAATCTCCCGCCATGTCTCGACCTCCGCCGTGCTCGCCCGGAAGGGGAAGGGGACACCTTCGAACGCGGGCGGCCCGCGGTGCAAGACCCATTCCGGCACGGACACCTGCTCGTCACACGCCTGCCGCAGGACTCACTACCCCGGCACGGTATGGAAAAGCGACCCTTTCGTGACCTATCGTTTCCCTCGATCATCTGCGCTCGCGAACGGGTCGGGAGGGCATTCATGCCGTCGATGTCGGGCGCGCTGGCGGTGCTCTGTCTCGCCGCGGGGCTGGTGCACGTTCTGCGGCTCGTGGTGCTGCGTCGCGACGTCCTCGGCGAGATCTCCTACGCGGCCATGGGCCTCGGGATGGCAGCGATGTTCTCGCCGCTCGGCAACCCGCTGCCGACGGCGGCGTGGTCGGCGGTGTTCGGGGTCTGCGCCGGCTGGTTCGCGGTGCGGGTGCTCCGCGGCGCGGGCCTGCGCGGCGAGGCGTCCCACCACGTCGTCTGCGGCGGCGCGATGCTGTTCATGCTGGCGGTCGGGCATCCCGCCGGTGCTCTCGGCGGCCACGCGGCGCACGGCTCCACCGGAGCGGTCGGGGGCGCGGTGGCTCTCGTGTCGGCCACGGCGATGCTGCTCGCGGGCTACTTCGCCTGGCACGCGCTGCGCTGCGTCGACCGCACCCACCCGCCGCGGGAGCCGTCCGCCGGCTCGGACACCGCGGTGGCGCTGCGAGCGCCCACGCTCTCGCCGTGCGCACCCCGCACCGCGTCGATGGCGCACCTGGCGGTGGCCACGTCGATGACGGCCATGCTGCTGGGCATGCTCTGAGGGCCACGCCCCGTGGTTCAGGAAAGCCACTTTCCTGCCCCCACGGGACCTGAAAGTGGCTTTCCTGAACTTGGGTCAGGGGTGCTCGGCGGTCAGCCGTTGCCCTTGCCGGGGTCACCGGGCTTGCCGGGGTCACCGGGCTTGCCGGGCTTGCCGGGGTCACCCGGCTTGCCGGGCTTGGGGCCGTTGCCCGGCTTGTCGTCCACCACGGCGCCGGTGCCGGGGTCGAGGGTCACGGCCTTGGCCTTGGGGCCCTTGAAGTCGAGCATGTTCGTCAGGTCGCCTGCTGACGTGTCGTAGGACGCGTCGCCGATCCGGCCGGTGGACCAGTTGTCCTCGATGAACTTCAGCACCGAGGTCTGGTCGGTCCGCGTGTGGTCGACGAAGTTGACCTTGCTGTAGGGCGAGATCACCTCGAGCGGCAGCCGGGGGCCGTAGCCGCAGCGGTCCGCGTACGTGCCGACCCGTGCCGGTGCGCCGGTGCAGATGCCCTGGTCCTGCGACGTGTCCTGCGACCCGCTGATCACCGCGTGCGCGTGGTCGTACCAGCCGTCGGAGTCGTCGTAGGCCAGCACGATCGCCGTCGAGGCCCAGTCCTTCGACTGCTGGATCTTGTTGACCTCGTCGACGACGAACCGCTGCTCGTCGATCGGGTCCGAGTTGGCGGCGTGGCCGTCCTCGTAGGCCGGGGCCTTCAGAAAGCTGACCGCCGGCATGTTCCCGGCCGCGAGTGCGGCGTCGAAGTCGGCCGTGTCGTACTGGTGGTTGGCCTGGTCGGTCTGCCCGATCGCGGCCACGGAGCTCGGCGGCAGGTGCTTCGGGTTCGACGTCGAGGCGTAGTACTGGAACGGCTCGTGGTGCGGGCTGTAGTCGGTGACGGCGATGCCCCCGATGTTCTGGTGCGTCTGGCCGCACACCGCGAAGCCGTTCGCCGTGCCCGTCGGGCGGAACCCGCCCTGGAACCAGCCCCAGGTGACGCCCTTCGCGTTCAGCAGGTCACCGATGTTCCTGCCGTCCTGGCTCGCCAGGTTGTCGGTGGCCGTGTGGTTCTTGTCGGAGCAGTCGTCGTAGGCCGGGTCCGGGTCGCTCACCACGGTGCCCACGCCGTTCGCGTCGGGCGACTTCACGAACGGGTCGGAGACCGGCTCGTGCGTCACCGAGTTGACGGCCTTGGTGCCGTGCGTCTGCCCGGAGATGAGGTTGATCGCCCCGGGCGTCGACGGGCCGAACGTCGTGTTGTACGAGTTGTCGCTCATCGCGTAGTGCTGCGCGTAGTTCCACAGCCCGGTGACGGTGTTGCCGTCGTAGTAGTCCATGACCAGGCCCGGCTGGCCGAACAGGATCGGCTGCCCCGTGCACGTGTCCGTCTCGGTCTTCTCGACGAACTGGTCCATCTTGCCGCCGTTGAACGCGGCCTGCTCGGCGCCGTAGCTGTGGTTCTGGTCGCAGGTCAGCGCCTGCGAGGGGGAGAGCCGCTGCGGGTTGAAGGCGTTCGGGTTCTTCGTCAGCAGATCAGGGGTGAGCCCGTCGACCTTCGGTGTGTTCTTGGCGGCCGTGAACGGCGTGCCGTCGGCGTTGGTGGCGTTGGGGTAGGTGCCGAAGTAGTGGTCGAACGAGATGTTCTCGCCGAAGATGACGACGACGTGCTTGATCGGCGTGGCGGTCGTGAACTGGTCGCCGTGCTTCGCGGCCGTCGGGGGAGCGTCCGCGTTGGCCGTGGACACGGTGACCGCTGCGAGCACGGCGGCCGAGACCACCGCGCACGCACCGAGCAGTGAACGCCGTCGGCGCCAGCTGCCGGGTTTCTTTCCCACTTGTCCTCCTGGTCGGGGAATTCCTCTGGTGATATCGGGGTGATGAATCAGGCGAGCAATGCACGGCCGTAGTGGTCGTCGGGACCCGTGACGCCGGGCAATGCGAAGAAGTAGCCACCGCCGAACGGTGAGATGTAGTCCACGAGGGGTTCGTCGGTCAGCCGTTGCTGAACCGCCTCGAACTGCCGCCGCAGATCCTGCTGATAACAGGTGAAGACCAGCCCCTGATCGAGGTTGCCGTTGCTGTCGAGCCCGCGGTCGTAGTTGGTGGCCCGGCGCAGGATCCGGCTCGAGTCGGTGTCGGGGGTGCGCGGGTTGGCTCGGCGGATGTGGCTCGTCAGCGGGATCACGGTGCCGACCGGGTCGTCGGCGTAGCGCGGGATGTCGGTCTCCGCCCCGCCGTCGAGCGGGGCACCCGTGTCGCGCCGGCGGCCGATCATGTTCTCCTGCTCGCCGAGCGACACGCGGTCCCAGAACTCCACGAGCATGCGGATCACGCGGATCACCTGGTAGCTGCCGCCCGCGGTCCACACCGGCTCGTCCTGCTGCCCGTCACCCACCCAGACGAGGCGGTCCATCTCGGCCGCGTCGGCGGGGTCGGGGTTCGCGATGCCGTCCTTGAAACCCAGCAGGTTGCGGGGCGTGCCCGTCGGGCGGGGCGGTGAGCTGAACCCGTTGACGCGCCAGCGCGGCTGCATCCCCCCGCGGGTGGCGCGGGTGATGTCGCGCAGCGCGTGGATCACGGTGTCGCCGGTGGTCGCCGAGAGCGTGAGGCTCAGGTCGCCGTGGCACTGCGCCGGGTCCAGCGCGTCGCCGGCGAACGCCGGCATCGGCGTCAGCCTCGCCGGCCTGCTGCCGGCGAGCCCGTAGCGGTCGTCGAACAGCGAGGCGCCGACCCCGACGATCACGCCGAGATCGCCTGCCGGCACCTCGGGGCCGAGCACACCGGAGTCGGGCGGTGGGGCGCTGATGCCCAGCGCGGGCGGGACGCCCCCACTGGTGAGGAACCGGGCCCGGTCGGTGACCGCGCGGAGCAGGTCGGTCAGCTCGGCCCGGTTCTCGGCGATGACGTCGAACGCCACGACGATGGTCTGACCGGCGGGCGGCCGCAGGATCGCCGCCTGGCGGGCGCCGTGGAACGGCACCGCGGGCGCTGCGTCGGCGCCGGCGCTCTCCGTGGCCGCCGCCATCCCGCCACCGGCCACCGCAGCGGCGGTCACGCCCGCTCCGACCACCGCCCGGCGCAGGAAGGCGCGGCGGGGGAGCGCGCCGCTCACGAGTCCCGCCGCGGAGCGACGATCGTGGCGACCGGGGCGAGCTGCTCGGTCAGCTCGCCGATCGCGCCGTCGATCTCGGCGTGCTGGGCCCGGTCGAGCGCGGCGACCGGCGTCCAGCTCCCGTCGGGGCGCCTGGCGGCCTGCACGGCGGCGGTGGCGCGGTCCAGCCACATGTCCACCGTGGACAGCGTGGGCATCCGCGGCTGGAGCAGCGGGCGCAGCACGCCCAGCACCGTCCGGGTGCCCTCGATGTTCGCCAGCGTGGTGGCGAGGGTGGTGCCGCTGCCGAAGTCGGTGCGGCTGCTGACCTCGAACTGCAGGGCGTCCTCCATGATCTCGTGGGCGCGCAGCGCCAGGTCGTTCGGATCGATCTGCGCGTCGGGAAAGGCCTGCTGCAGAGCACGCGCGTCGGCGTCGAGCCGGTCGGCCACGGTGGCCAGCGCAGGCATCGGCTCGTCGTGCCACAGCCCGAACTCGAGCCGGTGGAAGCCGGTGAAGCCGGGATCCGAGGTGCCGCCCGCGAGGTCGCCGGGGGTGCCGTCGATCGCGGACGCGGCGTCGCCGAAGGCGCCGTAGGCCGCACCGAGCCGGGCGTAGGACAGGTGGGCTGTCAGCCACGCGGCCTCGCTCGCGTGCCGGTCCCCACCGTGGACGGTCGTGGCGAGCGCGTCGGTGTCCCGGACGAGCGCGTCGAGCCCGGTGATCACCTGCTGCCGGTAGTCCTTCTCGGGACCGAGGAGGTCGTTGCGCGTCACCGGGACCACGGCGGGGCTCGGACGCACATCGCTGCCACTGATCCGGACCGTCGGGCCGACGACGGCGTCGGCTTCGTCGGGAAGGCAGCGGAAGGCGTACTCGCCGTCGCCGAGGGTCACCGCAAGGGGACGGGTGGTGCCGGTGCCGATGCCTTCGACCTCGCCGAAGATCCCGCCCGTCGTCGGGTCGATCAGGTCGACGGTGGTGGTGACGGCCCCGGTGTTGTGCACCTGGAAGGTCTGCGGACCGGGCTTCGGGGCCGTCCAGTCCTGCCCGCACGACGACCGGGAGACCACGATCTGCGGATCAGGTGCAGCGACCGGGGCGGGAGCCGGCCGCAGCACGATCGCCGCGGCCACCGCGACCGCGACCACGGCGACCACCGCGACCACGCCGATGATCCAGCGGTTGCCTGCCGAGCGGGGCACCCTTGATCTCCTGCCGTCCGAACTGTCCGTCCGAACGCAGTATGCGAGCGAAAAGCAACGGAAATGCCGCGGAAGCCGTGCTTATCCGCGAGTTCACTGATGCTTCGACTTCGGGTCGTCGAAGCATCAGGAACCCGTTGCGTGATCGCCGGTAATGTAGAGCTACGGCTGGTTGTTCCGAATAGTTCCAGCTATCCCATTGGTCAGCCGAACCGGTTGATCAGGTCGGCCACCAGGAGGACGAAGAACAGCGCGGACGCCGCGGTGAGCAGGGTGTTGGACAGCCACCCCGAGCGGCCTTCCGGGGCGATCCTCCTGGAGTTGAGCAGCATGATCAGCGTGATCCCGAGGAACGGCATGAAGGCGGCCCCGAGCACGCCGTAGACGAGCGTGAGGGCGAACGGCCGGTCGAAGAACAGCAGCCCCATCGGCGGCAGCGTCAGCCAGAGCAGGTACGCCCGGAAGGGCACGCTCCGCTCGGCCTGGGTGGCCTCGTAGCCGGTGACGGTGGCGGTGGCCGGCCCGGAGGTGACGGCCTCGTCGCCGATCTCGGCCTTGTCGCCGTGGGGGAGCCGGATCGTCCGCGTCCAGTCGGTGAACAGCAGGCTCACGCCGTTCCACACGCCCAGCAGCGAGGTGGTGGTGACGGCGAGGAAGCCGACGAGGAACAGGATCCGCGCCCAGTCGCCGTACCGCGCGCCGAGCTCGGTGCCGAGGGTGAGCAGGCCGGAGTCGCTCTCGGTGAGGTCCTGCCCGAGCAGGATCTCGGCTCCGACGATCAGCATGGCGATCACGAAGATCGCGGTCATGATGTAGCCGACCGCGTTGTCGAGCCGCATCATCGACAGCCAGCCGATGCCCTTCCAGCCCTTGGCGATCATCCAGTAGCCGTAGGCGGCCATGGTGATCGTGCCGCCGACGCCGCCGATGAGCCCGAGCACGTAGATCACCGAGCCGTCGGGCAGCCGCGGCACCAGCCCGTTCGCGAGTGCGCCGAGGTCGGGGGAGACGAGGAAGGCGACCGACACCACCGAGACGAACTTGATCAGGACCAGCACGGTCATGAACTTCTCGAAGACCTGGTAGCGCTGCATCCACACCAGCGCGAGGCCGACGACGCCGGCGATCATCGCCCAGTAGCGCACCGACAGCCCGCCGAACAGCGCGTTCAGCGGGAGGCCGACCGCCGACATCGCCGTGGCCCCGTAGACGAAGCCCCAGATCACGATGTAGACGCCGAAGAAGACGGTGGCCCAGTAGCCCAGCCGCCGCCAGCCGTCGAGCAGGGTCGCGCCGGATGCGAGGTTCCAGCGACCCACGCCCTCACCGAGCGCGAGCTTCAGGGCCGCGCCCAGCACGGCGGCCCACAGCAGCACCGTGCCGAAGCGGGCGCCCGCCACCATCGTGGCCACCAGGTCGCCTGCGCCGACACCGGTGGCCGCGGCCAGCAGGCCCGGTCCTAGCTGCCTGATCTTGGCCCCGAACCCGGTGGGTGGTGTCTTCGTGGCGATATCGGATGTCATGCGCCCCCGCTCCTCATCGTGCTGGAAGTCTCATCCGGAAGGTTCGGGATGAACGTAGGGCTCAGCTCCCCCTCGCGGCCAGGGCAGAGATCGGTAATGGCCCGCACGCGGCCGGTAGCGGTGCCGCGACTAGATTTCCCCCTGTACAACCAGCACGGGGCAGACGAGCACGGCACGACGGGGAGTTCGGTTCATGGCGAGCATCGAAGAGGTTCGGGCCGGCATCGCGCTGGCCAACGACAAGGCCTCCGAGAGCCTCGGTGCACTGCAACAGGCGCACTCCTCGCTGGAGCAGGCCCAGGGTGCGCTGCAACGGGCCACCGAGGGCAGCGGGCAGGCCGACGTGTCGGAGGCCAACGGGTTGCTGGCCCAGGCAGTCGGCAGCATCAGCGAGGTGCAGCAGGCGGTCCACGCGGCGATCCAGGCCTCCGAGGGCGTTGCGAACCGGCTGTGACGCACCGGAACGATCACGATGAGTGAGCTCGGGGAGATCCGGGCCGTGCTGGCAGGCGCGGCCGAGCAGATGGTCGAGGCCTACCAGCACGCCGGTGTCGCGCGCGCCCGCATCGCCGATGCCGTCGCTGTGCTCTCCGACCTCGGCGAGCAGCACTCGGAGCCGCTCGTGCCGGTCGAGCTCCGGCGCGCCGCCGAGGAGCTCGAGCGCGGGCTGGGCCTGATCTCCACCGGAGCCGCGGCCGTCTCCGACATCAACGCCCGGTTGTAGGCGGCGGGAGTGGCCCGCGGACGGAACCGGCGCGAGCGGATCGCCGAGGCGTTCGACGAGTTCTGCGACGCCGTGGGCCGGGCGCTCGGTGCGGCCGACGGCGCACTGGCCGCGGCCGCACAGGCTCACGCCGAGGCCATGGTCGAGATGTGGATGCGCAACGACGGGCTCGACGCGGCGCTGGCCGACCCCGAGCTGCGCGGCCTGTTCGACAACCCCCGGCTGGCCCGTCCGGTCGAACGGATGCTCGCGGACCGGGCCGCCGCAATCGCGCCGTGGCTCGAGACCGGGCCACCGCGGCTGGCCGAGATCCTCGTGGATGCGGCGCCCGGCTCGGCGGGCCGCGATCCCGCGGAGTGGATCGGCCGGGTCGGCCGGGCCGACGGCGGTGGGCCCGTGCCGTCGCTGTGGACCATCGGCACCGGCCGGATCGGGACGGGCGGCCCGGGCTTCCCCGTCGCCGTCCCCCTGCTCGACGAGTCGCACCTGCAGATCACCTCCACCCACGACAGCCGGACCCGCGCCGAGGCGATGCTCGAGAGCCTGCTGATGCGGGTGATGAGCTACTTCCGGCCCGGCGTGGTGGCGCTGCACGTCTGGGACGTCGGGCAGTTCACCGGCTCGCTGCCCGGGCTCTACCCGCTCACCCGCACCGGGCTGCTCACCGTGCACGACCCCGGCAGGCTCCCGCAGCTGCTCGAGGAGCTGTCCGACCGGATCCGCCGGGTGCACACCCGGGTGCTCGTCGACGGCCATCTCTCGTTGCGTGCGCTGGCCGAGGCGGATGGCGTGCGCACCGAGCCGTGGGTCGTCGCGGTGCTGGTGGGGAACCGGTCGGCGCTGCGCGAGGACGACCATCGCCAGCTGCAGCGTGTGGCCAGGGGCGGACTGGCCTGCGGCGTCCAGCTCGTGCTGCTCGACGTGCCCATGACGGTGGACGCGCCGATGGAGACGGTGCGCCTGGACGACGAGGGGCTCGCCTCGACGTCGATGACCGGGCGGTACGTCACGGTCGAACCGGAGCCCCGGCTGGCGTCCGGTGCGGTCACCGCCGCCTGCCACGCGATCGCCGACGAGCACGAGAACTGGCGGAACCGGATCGGGTCCTTCGCCGACCTGCTGCCCCCGCCCGACAATCGGGGGCAGGCCCATTCGGCGGCCGGTCTGCGCGCCCCCGTGGGCTTCACCGACGGACGGCCGGTGGACATGGTGCTGGCCGACGCCTCGCCGCACGCCCTGATCGGCGGCCCGAGCGGCTCGGGCAAGACGAACCTGATGCTCACCATGATCAGCTCCATGGCCGCCCGTTACGGACCGGACGAGCTGGAGTTCTACCTGCTCGACTTCAAGGAGGGCGTCTCCTTCGCCCAGTTCGCCCCGGGCCGCCGCGACCAGACCTGGCTCCCGCACGCCCGCCTCGTGGGCGTCAACATCAACACCGACCGCGAGTTCGGGCTGGCGCTGCTGCAGTTCCTCGCCGACGAGATGCGCCGTCGCGCCGAGGCCGCGAAGTCGCACGAGGTGACGAAGCTGGAGGAGCTGCGCGCCGCCGATCCCGACGGGCGCTGGCCGCGGATCGTCGCCGTGATCGACGAGTTCCAGTACCTGTTCGCCGAACGAGACGCGGTCACCAGGGCGGCCACCATCCTGCTGGAGGACGTCGCACGCCGTGGCCGGTCCCAGGGCATCCACCTCGTGCTGGCCAGCCAGGACGTCTCCGGGATCGAGGCGTTCTGGGGCCGTGCCGCGATCTTCGAGCAGTTCGTGCTCCGGATCGCGCTGCCCCGGGCGCGCCGGGTGCTCGCCGAGCTCAACGACGCCACCCTCGGTCTCCCGCGCTGGCACGCCGTGCTCAACCACGAGTCGGGGATCAGGCATGGCAACGAGATCGTGCGGATCCCGGACGCCACCGGAAGGGGCGCTCCGGGGGCGGCGCCGGTTGCGGACTCCGGAGTCCACGCGGTGCAGCGGGAGCTGTACGAGCGCCACGCCCACGAGGGCCGGGCCGAGCCACGGCTGTTCGACGGCAGCCGGGCGCCCCGCTTCGCCGACCTCGTCGGCGAGCTCACCGGCAGCACGACTCCCGCCCGGAGCGCCGGGGAGGCCGCGCCGCGCGCGCTGGTGGGGCAGTCCATCGACGTGGCCGGCAGCGCCGCCTCCGTTCCGCTGCCCGCGGCGCCCGGGCGCAACCTCGGTGTTCTCGCCTCGGTCGGCCGCGACGCGGTGCAGGTGCTCGGGGCGGCGGCCGGCTCGCTCGCCGGCCAGTTCGGGCCCGGCGAGGTCGACGTGCTGATCGCACCCCTCCTGGCGGAGACGACCGAGCCCGCCGCCCGGCTGTCGGAGCTCTTCCGGGCGTCCGGCCACGTCACGGAGACCGTGGCGCTCGACGGTGTCCGGGCCCGGGTCGACGCGCTCGCTGCCGAGGTGACCGAGCGGCTCGGCGGCGCCGCGTCCCGCCGCCCCGTCCTGCTGGTGCTCTACGCCGCCGACGCCGCCGACACGAAGCTGGAGCGCGAGGGCACGGAGTCGATGCGCAAGCTGCTGCGCTTCGGCCCGGAGACCGGTGTGCACGTGCTGGGCTGGTGGCGCAGCGTGCAGCGGCTGCGCGCCCTGCTCATGATGAGCGCCTCGATCGACGACCTCGGTGCGTGGGTGGCCCTGGACGTGCAGGGCTCCGAGCTGCAGGCGCTGGCGCCCGGAATGGCGATCAGCTGGTCCCCCCGGCCGGGCCGTGGGCTGTTCTTCGACCGCGCGCAGCACGCGGCGCCGGAAGTGGTCATCGTGCCGTCACTGGAGGAGCCGTGAGCGCAGTGCCCGGGGAGCAGCGGTCACCCGGCGGCGCGGCCGAGCACCGCGGCGTCCAGGGGAAGGCCGCCCGGGAGTACAAGGAGGTTCTCGCCGGCATCACAGCGGCTGTCGACGCGTTGCGGGAGCGCGACCGGGCGCGGGCGGCGGCGCTGGCCAGGGAGCTGGTCCGGCTCGACGACGACATCATGCGGGCAGGCGAGCGGGCCGCGCTCACCAGGTTCGGCGTCGACCTGCACTGGGAGGCGGCACTCGAAGCACTGTGGGTGGAGTCGTGGCTGAAGCTGCGGCCCCGGCCCGCACCCGACCCGAGCGCCGACGCCACCGATCTCGCCGCACTGGACGCCGAGGTCGATCAGCGATCGGCCGACCTGCAGGAGGCGGTGCGCCGCAGGCGCTTCGGGTTCCCCCGCCTCTGACGCGCCCGCGAGCCCCTCAGCTCGCGATGACCACCAGCACCTCGCCGTTGTCGCGCGGCACCACGAGCAGCAGTTGGCGGCGGCCGGCGGCGACGAGGTCGGCCGCAGTGGAGGCGTCGACGGTGCGCTGGTCCCGGACGTCCAGCTCGGCGGGGTTGCCGTCGGCATCGGTCAGCCGGATGGTGCCGCCCCGCGTGAGCCCCACGGTGCCCGTGTCCGACGGCAGGGTGATCACGGTGGTGGCGCCGGAGCGCGCCATCGCCGCGGTGCCGGGCCGCGACGGCGCGGCGGGGAACCCGTCCCCTCCCTGCGGGGCCTTGACCAGCCGCAGCGTCTGGCCGCCCGGCAAGCCCAGGGTGTTGGGGGCGGGGGCCGGGTTCGTGCCGCGCGATGAGCTGGTCTTCGGTGCCGGAGCGCTGGTCGTCGCCGCGGTCGTCGGAGTGGCCGTGCTCGGCGTCGTCGTGGACGGGCCGGCGGCCCGCGGGGTGCTCGGGGAGGCAGCGCCGGCGGGCGCGGTGGTTGTGGTGGGGGCACGGCCGGGCGCGGTGGTTGTTGCAGCGCTCGGCGGTGGGTCGGTGTGGGTGGCCGTCGTGGTCGCGTCGGCCGGGGCGGTGGCTGTGGTGCCGCCGGGCGGGGCGGTCGTGGCAGTGC
>NZ_JAAXKY010000051.1 GCF_012911925.1 Pseudonocardia xinjiangensis
CCGTGACCGCGGGCGCCACCCCGTCCGGCGGCGCCCGCATCGAGGTGCGCTGGCCGGCCCCCACCCCCGCGAGTCGCCCGGTTTCCGAGGGCGAGTCGCCTCCCCCGCGAGTGGACGGCCCCGCGGCGCCGGAAGCCGGTCCCGGCCCGGAGTGACCCTCGCGCAGAGCCGCGAGATCGACGTGCCGGGGGAACTCCGGTCCGGGAACCCCGCGGAGGTCGATCTCACGGCGCTTCTGCGGAACGGACCGCGGTGCGGGGCGGCCGCGGATTCGCTGGGAACATCGCGGGGTGCCCGTCCTCAGGTCGACCGTGCTCATCGACGCCCCGCCCCGGACGGTGGCCGGGTTGCTCCGCGACGCCGACGTGGCAGCGGCGGCCCTGGAGCGCTGCGGCCACCGGCTCACCGCGCCGGTGCGGTTGCTGACCCCGGGCACCCGGGTCCGGATCGGTGTGCGCGTCGGGCCGGGTGTCCGGGTGGCGGTGCACACCCGGATCGACGCGGTCTCGCCGTCCGGGATGACCTCGACGCTGGTCGCGGGCCCGTTGCGGGAGCTCGTGCACACCGTCGTCCTCACCCCGACCGCAGCCGGCACCCTCGTCCTCGACGAACTGCGGTGGACGGCGCCGTTCGGGTGGCCGGGCCGGCTCGCCGACGTGCTGCTCCTGCGTCGGCTGATGCTGCGGATCCTCGCCGCCCGGTCGGAGGTGCTCGTCGAGCGGGCGGCCGCCCTCGCCGCCGGGCCGGTGGTCGTCGCCACCGCCGCAGTGCGCGCCGGCCTGCTGCTCATCGCCCAGCGGACCCGTCCGCCGGCCCTCGCCGGCCGGTG
Organism: Pseudonocardia xinjiangensis; assembly: GCF_012911925.1. GTDB lineage: Bacteria > Actinomycetota > Actinomycetes > Mycobacteriales > Pseudonocardiaceae > Pseudonocardia > Pseudonocardia xinjiangensis. The sequence goes on from NZ_JAAXKY010000051.1 coordinate 830, forward strand.
GGAGCTGCCCGGCGGGCGGGTGGAGCCGGGGGAGTCGGAGCCGGACGCCGTCGTGCGGGAGTGCCGGGAGGAGCTGGCCACCCAGGTGCGGGTGACCGGGAGGCTCGGCACCGACCTGCCGATCGACGCCGGGGTGCTGCGGGTGCACACCGCCGAGCTCGCCTCCGGTGCCCCCGAGCCCCAGGCGCTGGAGCACGCCGCCGTCCGTTGGGCCGGGCCGGACGAGCTGGCGGAGGTGGACTGGGTGGACGCCGATCGGGCCGTGGTCGCCGACCTCGTCGCGCTGCTGCGCTCGGGCGTCCCCGCGCCGGAGCGCGCGTAGCGGGCGGCCCCCGGGTTCAGGAAAGCCACTTTCCTGCCCTCTGCGGACCTGAAAGTGGCTTTCCTGAACCTCGGCCGGGCGGCCGGCGTTCCCCATCGCAACGGCCGTGGCCACCGGTGGAACCGGCGCGGGGGCGGCGCCGTCGATGGGGGCGTGTCCATCGACGACATCCTCGCCCGGCAGGCCGGTGTGATCGGTCGTGACCAGGCGATCCGGGCGGGCCTCTCCCGCAACTCCGTCGACCACCGGCTGCGGCTGCGGCACTGGCACCCGCTGCATCCCCGCGTCTATCTCGCAGGCGGCCACCGCTACGACGACGAGGCGCGGGTGCGGGCGGCCGTGCTGTGGGCGGGCGACGGCGCGGTGCTGTGCGGCGGCGCCGCCGCCTGGTGGCACGGCATGGCCGAGCGGCCCCCCGCCACGGTGGCGGTCACGGTGCCCCGCCAGCGCCCACCCCGGTTGCGCCCCGGGGTCGCGGTGCGCTGCCGGGACCTCGCGCCCGAGGACGTCCTCGAGCGACGTGGGGTCGCCGTCACCGCCCGGCCGATCACCGTGCTGGAGGCCGCCGTCGAGCTCGGCGCCGGCGGGGGGCCGCTGCTCGACCGCGCGCTGCAGCACTGGGTGGGGTTCCGGGAGGTGTACGCGGCCCACTGCCGCCACCTCGGCTCGCCGGGGTCGGCCACCGCCGGTCGCCTGCTGGTGGCCGCGGCCGACCGGTCGGCCGCCGTGGCGGAGCGCCTGCTGGTGCGGATGCTGCGGGATTCGGGTGCCACGGGCTGGCGGTGCGGCTTTCCCGTCGCAGGGCACCTGATCGCCCTCGCCTTCCCCGCCTCGCGGGTGGCGATCGAGGTGGACGGCTGGGCGTGGCACCTCGACGCGGAACGAGCCCGGGGCGACCAGCGTCGTCGGGATGCGGTGGCCGGGCAGGGCTGGAGGGTCCTGCGCTTCACCTGGCTCGACCTCACCAGCAGGCCGCGGTCCGTGATCGCCGAGATCGCACGGGCGGTGGCAGGGTGACGGCGCAGCGGGCCGCAACCGCTGATCATGAGCCGCGCGACGTCGGCCATCAGAGTGATCCTCGACACGTTGCCGGTGCCGTCGTGCCCCTGCGCGCAGGGCACCTCCCGGGGGAGCCGGGACCGCGCGGACGGCGTCTCGCCGGGATTCACCGTCGCCTGCCCACCCGCACCGGCTGATCCCGGCTTGTTTCCCTGGTTGTCACTCCCTGGTGCCACTGGGACCGTTCGACCCTCGGACGCTGCCGCTCGGCGCACCGATCTGGCCGAATCGGTTCAGTACGGCGGGCCGGGTGCCACCGTTCGTCGCACAGGCTCGCTGGTCGATGCCACCGAAAACGGGTCGCTGCTCCCGCCACGCAGGCGAGGAGCGGGGTGACCCGAGGCGTCGTCACCGCCTCCCGGAGGAGCGGGGGCAGGTGAGGCTGCGCTCACGCCTGCGTCCGGACGGGGGTGCGGGCGGGCTACCCTGAATTGTGAGCACAGCAGCATCTACTCTCGCGGCCCCCGCGGACAGTCCTCGCGCGACCCGCGGGACGGACGCCTCGCTCCGCAACGTCGCCATCGTCGCCCACGTCGACCACGGGAAGACCACCCTCGTCGACGCCATGCTCCGCGCCTCGGGCGCATTCGGGGAGCGTGCCGCCCTCGTCGACCGGGTCATGGACTCCGGCGACCTGGAGCGGGAGAAGGGCATCACCATCCTCGCCAAGCACACGGCGATCAACTGGCACGGCATGACGGTCAACGTCGTCGACACCCCCGGCCACGCCGACTTCGGCGGCGAGGTCGAGCGCGGCCTCTCGATGGTCGACGGCGTCGTACTGCTCGTCGACGCGAGCGAGGGCCCCCTTCCGCAGACCCGCTTCGTGCTCCGCAAGACCCTGATCGCCGGGCTGCCCGTCGTGCTGGTGGTCAACAAGACCGACCGGCCGGACGCCCGCTGCGCCGAGGTCGTGAACGAGAGCCTCGAGCTGCTCCTGGAGCTGGCCGACGAGCTGGAGCTCGACGAGGCCATCACCTCCCGCCTGCTCGACCTGCCCGTCGTCTACGCGAGCGGTCGCGCGGGGCGCGCATCCCGCAACCGGCCCGCCGACGGCGACCTGCCCGACGAGCCCGGCCTCGAGTCGCTGTTCGACGTGATCGCCGAGACGGTCCCGCCGCCTGCCGACGACCCGAACGCGCCGCTGCAGGCCCACGTCACCAACCTCGACGCCACCCCGTTCCTCGGCCGCATCGCGCTGTGCCGCGTCCGCGCCGGCGTGATCCGCCGTGGTCAGCAGGTCGGCTGGTGCACCGCCGACGGCAAGGTCACGCGCGTCAAGATCACGGAGCTGCTGCGCACCGAGGCCCTCACCCGCGTCCCGGCCGAGTCGGCCAGCGCGGGCGACCTCGTCGCCGTCGCCGGCATCCCGGACGTCACGATCGGCGACACTCTCGCCGACCCGGACAACCCGGTGGCCCTGCCGCGGATCCACGTGGACGAGCCGGCCATCTCGGTCACGATCGGCATCAACACCTCGCCGCTCGTGGGCCGCGACCCGCACCCGGGCACCAAGCTCACCGCCCGCCAGGTGAAGGGCCGGCTCGAGTCGGAGCTGATCGGCAACGTCTCCCTGCGCGTGCTGCCCACCGAGCGCCCGGACTCGTGGGAGGTGCAGGGCCGCGGTGAGCTGGCGCTGGCCATCCTCGTCGAGACGATGCGCCGCGAGGGCTTCGAGATGACCGTGGGCAAGCCCGAGGTCGTCACCCGCATGGTCGACGGCAAGCTGCACGAGCCGTTCGAGCAGCTCTCGGCCGACGTGCCCACCGAGCACCTGGGCGCCGTCACCCAGCTGCTGTCCGCGCGCAAGGGCGAGCTCGTGCAGATGGTGCACGGGGAGACCCGCGTGCGCATGGACTACCGCGTCCCGAGCCGCGGGCTCATCGGTTTCCGCACGGAGTTCCTGACGATCACGCGCGGCGCCGGCATCGTCAGCCACGTGTTCGACGGCTACGGCCCCTGGGTCGGTGAGATCAACAACCGCCTGCGCGGCTCGCTGATCGCCGACCGCAGCGGCCCGGTCACCGGCTACGCCGTCGACGCGCTGTCGGACCGCGGCGTGCTGTTCGTCGGCCCGGGCACCATCGTCTACGACGGAATGGTGATCGGGGAGTACACCCGCGCCGAGGACCTCGAGGTCAACATCGTCCGTGAGAAGAAGCTCACGAACATGCGCAAGTCCACGAGCGACGAGCTGGTGAAGCTCACCCCGCCCACGGTGCTCAACCTCGAACAGGCGCTGGAGTTCTGTGCCAACGACGAGTGCGTCGAGGTCACGCCGGAGTCGGTGCGGATCCGTAAGGTCGAGCTCGACTCGCACACCAGGGCGCGGATGCGCTCGCGGGCGCGGTCAGTCTCCTGACGGCCCGGTTCGCCGCACCTGACGGCGGTGCGAGGATGACCGCCCGCGGGCGGAGCGCCCGCCGGACCAGGTGGAGGTCGAGGGTGCCCGAGCACGCCCCGTTGGCGCGGCGTACGGGGGCGGTGCTGTGCCTGCTGCTCGCCGTGCTGCTGACGGCGTGCACGAACAGCCCTGTGAGCGGCCCGGTGCAGCCTCCGCCGCCCGCGCCGATCCCGACGGCGCAGCCCGAGCCCACGCGGCTCGTCGTCGGCGTGGGGGAGCTGGGTGCCGGGTTCAACCCGCACCTGCTCGCGGACCTGTCGCCGGTCACCACGGCGCTGGCGGCGCTGGTGCTGCCGTCGGTGTTCCGGCCGGATGCGGCCGGTGTGCTGCAGCTCGACCAGACCGTCGCGACCAGCGCGAAGGTCGTCTCCACCGCACCGTTCACGGTGAACTACGAGCTCAACCTCGAGGCCTCCTGGTCGTCGAACGCGCCGATCGCCGCAGAGGACTTCGTCTACCTGTGGGAGCGGATGCGCAGCGAGCCGGGCGTCGCCGACGCCGCCGGCTACCGGCTCATCACCGACGTGCGCTCGCGAGCGGGGGGCAAGGCGGTCGACGTCGTGTTCTCCCAGCCCTACCCGGCGTGGAAGACCCTGTTCTCCGACCTGCTGCCCGCCGCCATCCTCAAGGACGCGCCGGGTTCGTGGACGGGCGCCCTGACCGACGGCCTGCCGGCCTCCGGGGGCCCGTTCCGCATCAACTCGGTGGACCGGGCGCGCGGCGAGATCGTCCTCGAGCGCAACGACCTGTACTGGGACACGCCCACGGTCCTCGACCGGCTCGTGCTGCGCCGACTGGACGGGCCCGTGCTCGCCGACGGTCTGGCCAGCGGTGACGTGGACGTGGCCCTCCCCGAGTCGACTCCGGCGATCCGGATGATCCTCGGTGGGCTGCAGCCGCCTCCCCGGTTGCAGCCGGCACCGGAGCCGGTGGTCACCCAGCTCGGCATGCGTTCCGACTCCGGCCCGCTCGCCGACCCGCGGGTGCGCCGGGCCATCGCGTTCCTCGTCAACCGGGACGCGGTACGCACCGCCGTGGCTCCCGAGTCGCTCCCGGCCGACTCCTTCGGGCTCGCGCCGTCCGAACCCGGCTACGCCTCCACCGCACCCCCGGACGCCCCGTTGCGGCCCGACCCGGTGGCGGCGGCCCAGCTGCTGACCGCCGCGGGATGGACCCGAAACCAGGCCGGGCGCTGGACGGTCCACGGTTCGCCTGCCCAGCTCGTGCTGGCCGCCGCCGCCGAGCGGCCCGAGGACGTGCGCGTGGCCCAGACGATCGCCACGCAGCTCGACGCGGCAGGGATCGACGTCTCGGTGATCGCCCCGCCCGGGGTGGCGCTGTTCGGGCAGCCGGAGGTGCCTGCGGTCCCGCCGACGACCACGGCGCCCCCCACCCCGACGCCGACCTCGACGCCACAGACACCGTCGGCGACGCGGTCGGGCACGCAGCCGGTCGACCCCACGCAGTCGGTGCCGCGCTCCGCCAGGGCGACCCCGTCGACCACGCCGTCCGCGACGCCGAGCGCCACCCCGACGCCGTCCGCTCCGGGGGGCAACGTCGAGGCGGACATGGTGATCCTGCCGCGCACGGTCGGCGGCGACCCGGGCACGGAGCTCGCGTCCGATTTCGGCTGCCCGGCCCCGACGGCTCTCGTGCCCGACCCCCCGCGTTCACCGACGGGATTCTGCTTCCCGGCGCTGCAGCCGTTGTTCGACGAGCTGGTTTCGGCCTCGCCGCGGCCTACCACCGCGGCAGCCGTGGAGCGTGTGCTGTGGGCGCAGCTGCCGGCGCTTCCGCTGTTCCAGCCGGTGAACCTGCTGGTCAGCACCTCGGCGGCCGACGCGGCCACGCATGTCGGGCCAGGTCCACTGTCGACCGGACCGCTCACCGGGGCCCAGGAGTGGCATCCCACGAACGGGTGACATGATGCCGCGGCGCCCGGGTTACCGGAAAGTAATCTGGTTGTGTCGGTGTGTTCAGACCTGATCACCCTTTGGTCACGATCAGTGGGCCGCAGGTGACGGGTGCGACCTCGGTTTCTACCGTGCCCTGGGTCGGTGTACCCGGTTCGTCGACATGACCGGGTCAGCCGCCGTGCGCACGCAGGGCGTCCGACCGGACGATCCAGGTAGAGAGAGGTCAGAATTCCATGAGGAGAACGAGGGCTGCGTCCCTTGCCGCCACAGTGGCGGCGGCGGCGCTGGTGCTCGCCGCATGCGGTGGCGGTGGCGGTGGCGGAAGCCAGGACGCTTCCGAGGGCGGTGTCTTCGCCGACTGTGCGACCAGCCCGAACACCTGCAACTCGGCGCCGGCCGACCAGCTCCAGCAGGGTGGGACGGTCACCGTCGCGTCCGAGAAGAACATCGACAACTGGAACGTCATCTCCTCGGAGGGGAACGTCGACTGGACGGGCATGGCCACCAAGCCGCTCGTCCCGTACACCTTCTACACGGCGCCCGACCTCAAGTCGACGATGAACACCGACCTGCTCGCGTCGGCAGATGTCACCAGCGACAGCCCGTTCACGGTGACGTACAAGATCAAGCCCGAGGCCGTGTGGAACGACGGGACCCCGATCGCCGCCGACGACTTCGTTCTGAACTGGAAGTGGCAGAACGGCCGCGACTGCCCTGAGTGCGAGACCGCGGGCAACGGCGGCTACGACCTCGTCACCAGCCTCGTCGGATCCGACGGCGGGAAGACCGTCACGGCGACGTTCAGCAAGCCCTACACCGACTGGCAGAGCCTTTTCGGTTCGAGCGCCCCGCTCTACCCCGCGCACATCGGTGCGAAGCAGGGTGACCTCAACACTCCGGCCGGTGTGAAGGCGGCGTTCGACTACTTCGGCTCGACCCCGCCGAACTGGTCCGGCGGCCCGTTCCAGGTGCAGAACTGGCAGAACAACGTCGCGCTGACGCTGGTGCCCAACCCCAAGTGGTACGGGGCCACCAAGCCGAAGCTCGACCAGCTCGTCTTCCGCATCATCACCGATGCCACGCAGGAGCCGCTCGCCCTGCAGAACAACGAGGTCCAGGTGCTGTTCCCGCAGCCGCAGGTGGACCTGGTGTCGCAGCTGCAGCAGATCCCGAACGTCTCGCAGTTCCAGAACCAGGGCCTCACCTGGGAGCACTTCGACTTCAACCTGCAGAACAAGTTCCTGGCCGACAAGGCGCTGCGCCAGGCGCTGTTCACCGCGGTGAACCGCCAGGAGATCATCGACAAGACCGTGGGGCAGTTCAACAAGGACATCAAGCCGTTGAACAACCACATGTTCATCCCGCAGCAGGACGGCTACCAGGACAACATCGCCGCCACCGGCCAGGGCAGCGGTGACGTCGAGAAGGCCAAGAAGATCCTCACCGACGCGGGCTACACGGGTGTGGGGACCGCGCTGGTGGCGCCGGACGGCCAGCCGGTCCCGGCGCTGCGGATGCGCTACACCACCGGCAACGCCGTGCGGCAGAACGAGTGCGAGCTGTTCGCCGGTTACGCCAAGCAGCTGGGTGTGAACATCGACATCTCCACCACCGACTCGCTGGGCGACACGACCTCGTCGGGTGACTACGACGTGATCGTGTTCGGCTGGATCCAGTCGCCGTACCCCTTCAACGGCGCGCAGCAGCTGTGGCTCTCGAACTCGGGCAGCAACTACGGCAAGTACCAGAACCCGGCGATGGACCAGCTGATCAACGAGGCGGCGGCGTCCACCGACCCGGCCGACGCCACGGCCAAGCTGAACCAGGCCGACGAAATGCTGTCCGCGGACGCGTACGTCCTGCCGCTGTACCAGAAGCCCACGCTGGCCGCGGTGCAGAACAACATCGGCAACGTCCGCAACAACTCCTCGCTCGACGGCATCAGCTACAACACGTCGGAGTGGGGCATCAAGACCTCCAGCTGACCTGCTGGCGGGATGCCTCGGGCGGTCTACCGTCCGAGGCATCCCGCCGGGGTCTTACCCTTGATTGGTCAATGAGGGCGGAGGCCCATCCGCTGCCGCCCCCTGGCCGCCCCTCCGCCCGGAAGAAGCAGGACGACCTCCATGCTCGCCTTCGCCGTGCGCAGGATCCTCATCTCCATACCGATCCTGCTGCTCGCCTCGTTCATCGTGTTCGCGCTGGGCGTCAGCTCCGGCAACCCACTGGCTCCGCTGCTCGAGAAGAACCCACCGGCGCCTCCCAACGTCATCGCCGCCGAGACGGTTCGCCTCCACCTCGACCAGCCCTTGATCCCGCGCTACTTCTCCTGGCTGGCCGGCCTGTTCCACGGAGACTTCGGCCCGTCGGTCGTCTCCACCATGAACATCGGCCACGAGCTAGGTGCCCGATTCTGGGTGACGATCCGGCTGATCGCGCTGGCGATGGTGATCGCGCTGGTCCTCGCCGTCGTCGTGGGCGTGCTGAGTGCCGTGAAGCAGTACACGGTCACCGACTACACCACCACGTTCCTGGGCTTCCTGTTCCTGGCCATGCCCTCGTTCTGGCTGGCGATCCTGCTCAAGCAGGGCGGCATCGAGTTCAACAAGGCCGTCGACGCGCAGGTGATCTACACGATCGGCGCCACCTCGATCCCGCCGCCACCCGGCACCGGCGCGCAGATCGTCGACGTGCTCGGGCACATGGTGCTGCCCACGATCGCGCTGGCGCTCATCTCGTACGCGTCCTGGAGTCGGTTCACCCGTGCGTCCATGCTCGAGGTGATGAACAGCGACTACGTGCGGTTGGCCCGGTCGAAAGGCCTCTCGCGGCGCACCGTGATGGTCAAGCACGCGCTGCGCACCGCCCTCATCCCGTTGACCACCGTCACCGCGCTCGACATCGCGTCGATCATCGGCGGCGCTGTCGTCACGGAGACCGTGTTCCAGTGGAAGGGCATGGGTGACTTCTTGCTGACCGCAATCCGCACCGAGGACGTCTACGCCGCCTCGTCCTGGCTGCTGCTCACCGGCGTCATCGTCGTGATGTTCAACCTGATCGCCGACCTGCTCTACGGCGTCCTCGACCCCAGGATCCGCTATGCGTGAGGTAGCCCCGACGCCCGAGACCACGCCGGTGCCGGCCCCGGCGGCCGGGCAGGCTTCGGTGGAGCGCGAGTTCACCGTGGCCGAGCGCAGCCAGGCGCAGCTGGTGCTGCGGCGGTTCCTGCAGCACCGGGCAGCGATGATCAGTCTCGTCGTCCTGATCATGGTGGTGCTGCTCGCGTACGTGGGTGGCCTGCTGTGGCACTACCAGGCGGGCGACATCACCCCGGACAACTCCCAGCCGCCGTCTCTCGACCACCCGTTCGGCACCGACGCCGTGGGCAAGGACCAGTTCGCGGAGGTGCTGCGCGGCACCCGGATCTCGCTCCAGGTGGCCGTGTCCGTCGCGGTGTTCGCCACCGTCGTCGGCACCATCTGGGGTTCGCTCGCCGGCTTCTTCGGCGGCCGCACCGACTCGTTGCTCATGAGGCTCGCCGACCTCATCCTGACCCTGCCGCTGATCGCGGTGGCCGCGATGCTGGCGCACAACTTCGGTGGCACCTGGTACCTCATCGCGGTGGTCATCGCGGTGCTCTACGCCCCGTACGTCTCGCGCGTCTCCCGCGGTGTCGTGCTCTCGCTGCGGGAGAAGGAGTACATCGAGGCCGCGAGGGCGCTCGGCGCCACGAACACCCGCATCATCGTGCGGCATCTCGTGCCCAATGCGCTCGGCTCGATCCTCGTCAACCTGACGATCCTCGTCGCGCTGGCGATCCTGCTCGAGACGGCGCTGTCCTACCTCGGCTTCGGTGTGCAGACCCCCGACACGTCGCTCGGTCTGCTCGTCAGCCAGGCCCAGACGGCGCTGACCACGCGGCCGTGGCTGTTCTACTTCCCCGGCCTGTTCATCATCGTCATCGCACTGACCATCAACTTCATCGGCGACGGTCTCCGCGACGCGCTCGACCCGCAGCAGAGGAAGGTGCGCCAGTGACGGAGGATCCTCTCGCCGTGTCGACCACCCCGACCGCATCAAGGAACGGCGCCGCCACCGACGTCGTGCTGGCGGTCGACGACCTGACGGTCGGCTTCCCGAGCGACGACGGGCTGGTGCAGGCCGTGCGTGGGGTCAGCTACGAGCTGCGCGGTGGCGAGGTGCTCGGGATCGTCGGTGAGTCCGGCTCCGGGAAGTCGGTCACCTCGCTCGCCGTGATGGGACTGCTCCCGGGCAACGCCCAGGTGTCCGGCTCGGTGCGCTTCCGCGGCAAGGAACTGCTGGGGGCCCGGGAGTCCGAGCTGAACTCGGTGCGCGGTCGCAGCGTGGCGATGATCTTCCAGGACCCCATGACCTCGCTGAACCCGGTGTACTCGATCGGCTACCAGATCGCCGAGGCCGTCCGCGCGCACCACAACGTCAGCAAGGCCGCTGCGCTGGACCGGGCCACGGAGCTGCTCGAGCTCGTGCGCATCCCCAACCCGCGCCAGCGGCTGGAGAACTACCCGCACGAGATGTCGGGCGGCATGCGCCAGCGGGTGGTGATCGCCATCGCGATGGCCAACAACCCCGACGTGATCATCGCCGACGAGCCGACCACCGCGCTGGACGTCACGGTGCAGGCGCAGATCATGGACTCCCTGCAGCTCGCGCAGCAGGAGACCGGCGCGGCGATGGTGCTGATCACCCACGACCTCGGCGTCATCGCCGGGCAGGCCGACCGCGTGATGGTGATGTACGCGGGCAAGCTGGTGGAGGTCGGCACGGCCGAGGACGTCTTCTACACCCCGCGGATGCCCTACACCGTCGGGCTGCTGGGCAGCCTGCCGCGGCTCGACCGCCCCAGCGAGCGGCTGACCCCCATCGAGGGCGCACCGCCGTCGGTGGTCAACATGCCGCCGGGCTGCCCGTTCACCCCACGCTGCCCGCTCGCGGTGGCCGTCTGTGAGGAGATCGAGCCGGAGTTGGCCCCCACTACCGGACCGGGCCACCTCGCCGCCTGCCACCGCTCCGAGGAGCTCGTCGGGGCGAGTGCCGGCGACGTGTTCGACACCGATGTCGTGGACACGGAGGCGCTCGCGCACTTCGTGCGCGAGAACGAGGGACAGTCGTGAGTGCGCCTGTGATGCACGAGAGCGGCTCGTCCGCCGCCGGTTCCGAGCCGATCCTGTCGGCCCGCAACCTGGTGAAGCACTTCCCGATCCGCTCGACGGGCCTGATCCGCCGCCAGGTCGGCACGGTGCACGCGGTCTGCGACGTCTCGTTCGACCTCGGCCACGGAGAGACGCTGGGGCTGGTCGGTGAGTCGGGCTGCGGCAAGTCGACCACCGCCCGGCTGGTCCTGAACCTCATCGAGGCCACGTCGGGCGAGGTGCTCTACGAGGGCACCGACCTCACCGCGCTGTCCCCGAAGAAGATGCGCGAGCTGCGCCAGGACCTGCAGATCGTGTTCCAGGACCCGTACGCGTCGCTCGATCCGCGGATGCCGGTGAACGAGATCGTGGCCGAGCCGCTGCGCATCCACGGCCGGTACGACCGGGGCGGGCGCACCGCGGTGCAGGACCTGTTGCGCACGGTCGGGCTCAAGCCCGAGCACGGCAACCGGTTCCCGCACGAGTTCTCCGGCGGCCAGCGTCAGCGGATCGGGGTGGCTCGGGCACTGGCCCTGCGGCCCAAGGTGCTCGTGCTCGACGAGCCGGTCTCCGCGCTCGACGTGTCGATCCAGGCGGGCGTGCTCAACCTGCTCGACGAGCTGCAGGCCGAGCTGGGCCTGTCCTACCTGTTCGTCTCCCACGACCTGTCGGTGGTGCGCCACATCGCCGACCGGATCGCGGTCATGTACCTGGGCCGGATCGTGGAGACGGGCACGGCGAGCGAGCTGTTCGAGGGCCCGGCGCACCCCTACACGCAGGCGCTGATCTCGGCGATCCCGCTGCCCGACCCGCGCAAGCAGCGGGCCAGGGAGCGGATCACGGTGGTCGGTGACGTGCCGAGCCCGGCCGACCCGCCCAGCGGGTGCCGGTTCCGTACCCGCTGCCCCAAGTTCGCGGCCGAGCTGAGCGACGCCGAGCGCAGCCGGTGCGTCGACGAGGTCCCGGAGCTGGTGGACCGCGGCCAGGGCCACCCGGCGGCGTGCCACTACGCGGAGCGCAAGACCCTGATCTGACGTGCGCGCCGGCCGGGCGCGGTGCGCCCGGCCGGCGCGCGGGTCAGCCGGGGAGCAGGTGCTGCTCCTCGGCGTGGTGACACGCGCTGGGGTGGTGGCCGCCCTGCCGTACCTCCAGGGCAGGCTCCTCCTCCGCGCAGATCTCGGTGGCCTTCCAGCACCTCGTCCGGAAGCGGCAGCCGCTGGGCGGGTTCACCGGGCTGGGGACGTCGCCGGTGAGCCTGATCCGCTGCCGCCCGGCGCGGACCGACGGGTCCGGCACGGGCACGGCGGAGAGCAGCGCCTGGGTGTACGGGTGTGCCGCCCGGTTGTAGATCTCGTCCTCCGTGCCGAGCTCGACGATCTTGCCCAGGTACATCACCGCCACCCGGTCCGACAGATGCCGGACGACCGACAGGTCGTGGGCGATGAAGATGTAGGACAGCCCGAACTCGGTCTGCAGGTCGCCGAGCAGGTTCATCACCTGCGCCTGGATCGACACGTCCAGCGCCGAGACCGGCTCGTCGCAGATGATCACCTCGGGGCGGAGCGCCAGCGCCCTGGCGATGCCGATCCGCTGGCGCTGGCCACCGGAGAACTGGTGCGGGTACCGGTTGATGTGCTCAGGGTTCAGCCCGACCACGTCGAGCAGCTCCTGCACCTTCCGCCGCCGCTCACCCTTCGGAGCGACCTCGGTGTGGATCTCGAACGGCTCGCCGACGATGTCGCCGACGGTCATCCGGGGGTTGAGCGACGTGTAGGGGTCCTGGAGCACGATCTGGATCTGCCGGCGCAGCGCCTTCAGATCCTTGCCGCGCTTGCCGAAGATGTCCTCGCCGTGGAACCGCACGGCTCCCGCCGTCGGCGGCTCGAGGCGCATCAGCACCTGCGCGAGGGTCGACTTGCCGCAGCCGGACTCGCCGACGACGCCCAGCGTCTCGCCGCGCCGCAGGTCGAACGACACGCCGTCGACGGCGCGGACGTGCCCCACCGTGCGCTTGAACACCACGCCCAGCTGCACCGGGAAGTGCTTGACCAGGTCCTGGACCTGCAGGATCGGCTCGGTCCCGGTGGAGCTCATCGGGTCACCAGCTCATCGGCGAACAGGCAGGCCGAGGACCGGCCGCCGGGCAGTAGCGCCAGCGCGGGCACCACCTCCCGGCAGACGTCCACGGCCATCGGGCAGCGCGGGTGGAACGGGCAGCCCGGCGGGATGCGGGTGAGGTTGGGCGGCAGGCCCGTGATCGCCCGCAGCTGCGTGCCCTTCGTGTCCACCCGCGGGATCGACTCCAGGAGCGCGTGCGTGTACGGGTGGCACGGGTTGGAGTACAGCGTGTGGACGTCGGCGTGCTCGACGATCCGGCCCGCGTACATCACGGCGATCCGGTCGGCCACCTCGGCGACCACACCGAGGTCGTGCGTGATGAGGATCAGGCCCATGTGGCGCTCGGCCTTGAGCTCGGCCAGCAGGTCCATGATCTGGGCCTGCACCGTGACGTCCAGTGCCGTGGTGGGCTCGTCGGCGATGAGGACGTCGGGGTCCAGGGCGAGCGACATCGCGATCATCACGCGCTGGCGCATGCCGCCGGAGAACTGGTGGGGATGGTCGCGCACCCGCTGCCGGGCGGCCGGGATGCCGACCTGGTCGAGCAGCTCGACGGCCCGCCTGCCGGCGTCGCGACGGCTCATCCCGCGGCGGGTGCGCAGCTGCTCGGCGATCTGGAACCCCACGGTGAACACCGGGTTCAGGGCCGACAGGGCGTCCTGGAAGATCATCGCCATGTTCTCGCCGCGCAGGTCGCGGCGCCGCTCCGGCGTGGCCGTCAGCAGCTCCTCGCCCCGGTAGCGCACCGACCCTGCCGTCACGACGCCGGGCGGGCTCTCCAGGATCCCCATGATCGTGTTGGCGGTGACGCTCTTGCCCGAGCCCGACTCGCCCAGCACGGCCAGCGTCTCGCCGGCCTCGACGCGGTAGTCGACGCCGTTGAGGACCTTGGCCACGCCGTCGCGGGTGCGGAACTCGACGTGCAGGCCCGCCACCTCCAGCAGGGGCGCGTCCAACGGGGGTGGGATCGTCATCAGCGGCCCTTCGGGTCGAACGCCTCGCGCACGGCGTCACCCAGCATCACGAAGGCGAGCACGGTGACGGCCAGGAAGGCGGCGGGGAACAGCAACAGGAACGGGGCCACCCGCAGGTAGTCGCGGGCCTCACTGATCATCACGCCCCAGGAGACGACCGGGTCGCGCAGCCCGATCCCGAGGAACGAGAGCGTGGCCTCGGTGCCGATGAACGCACCCAGCGCGATCGTGGCGTAGACGAGCACCGGGGCCAGGCAGTTGGGCAGCATGTGCCGCCAGATCACGCGGGGCGCGCTCGCCCCCAGGCCCCGCGCCGCGCGGACGTAGTCCTGGTTGCGCGCGGCGATGGCCGCCGAGCGCATGATCCGCATCGTCACCGGCCAGGACAGCGCCGACATGGTCAGCACCACGAGCGCGGTGATCCCGACGGGCCCAGCGCCGACCGACTCGCGGAAGGTGGACAGGATCACGATCGCGCCCAGCACGAACGGCAGCCCGAAGAAGACGTCGGCGAAGCGGGACAGCATGCCGTCGATCCACCCGCCGTAGAACCCGGCGAGCAGCCCCATGGAGCCGCCGATCAGCACCGTGAGCGTGGTGGCCAGCACCCCGACGATGATCGACACACGGGTGCCGTGGATCGTGCGCGCGAAGACGTCGCGTCCCAGCAGGTCGTAGCCGAACCAGGCCTGCGCCGACGGCGCCTGCCGGCTGCGGGCCAGGTCGCCGGCGCTCGGGTCGACCGAGGTGAACAGCTGGGGCACCGCGGCCAGCACCAGCAGCACGGCGATCAGACCCACCGAGAGCAGGAACAGGGGGCGGCGGCGCAGGTCGTGCCACGCGTCGGCGGCGAGGCTGCGGGGCCGCTCCGGGCCGTCGGTGGTGGCGGCGGGGCCGGCCACGAGGTCGTGGCTCGCCTCGGCGAGCGGGCCCGCCGTTCCGAGCGACGCGGGGTCAGTCATAGCGGATCCTCGGGTCGAGAACGGCGTAGAGCACGTCCACCAGCAGGTTCATCAGCAGGTAGACGACCACGAGCAGGACGACGACCCCGGTGACGGTGGCGCCCTCCTTCGTCTGGATGGACCGGAAGATCAGCCCGCCGACCCCACGGATGTTGAAGATGCCCTCGGTGACGATGGCGCCGCCCATCAGCGACCCCAGATCCACACCGAGGAACGTGACGACCGGGATGGCGGAGTTGCGCAACAGATGCACGCCCACCACCCGGCGCGGGGTGAGGCCCTTCGCCACGGCGGTGCGGACGTAGTCGGTGCGCCGGTTCTCCGCGATCGACGTGCGCGTGAGGCGCGCGACGTAGGCCATCGAGAGGCTGCCGAGCACGAAGCCGGGCACGATCAGCTCGCCGAACCCGGCAGCCGGCGACACGGTGGGGGAGATGAGCCCGAGGCGCAGGCCGAGCACGGTCTGCAGCACGTACCCCGTGACGAACACCGGGATCGCGATGAGGAACAGCGTGGACACCAGCACCAGGTTGTCCAGGTACCCGCCCGAACGCAGGCCGGTGAGCACGCCTGCCGCCAGGCCGATCACCGCCTCGATCAGCAGCGCGACCAGCGCGAGCCGCACCGTGACGGGATAGGCGGCGGCGATCAGCGCGCCGACGGAGGTGCCGTTGAACGTCTGACCGAAGTCGCCCTGCACGAGGTTGCCCAGGTACCGGGCGTACTGGACGACGACGTTGTCGTCGAGGTGGAACTCCGCCCGCATCCGCGTGATGTAGGCGTCGGGACAGGGGCGGTCACCGCACTTGCCGGCGAACGGGTCGCCGGGGATGGCCCAGACGAGCAGGTAGATCAGGAACGTCGTGCCGAGGAACACGGGCACGAGCTGGACCAGTCGGCGCAGGACGTAGCGCCCCACGGTTCACCTCCATGGGCAGGGGCGTGGCCTCCTGGGCCGACGCCGGCCTGCGGTGGCGGCGGCCGGGACGGGTGGTCCCGGCCGCCGTGACCGTCGGCGTTGCTACGACGTTGCGGTGACGCTGAAGAGGTCGAGCTCGCGGAGCTGCGTGACCGTGACATTGGCGAGCCGCGGCGACCAGCCGGCCTGCACCGATTGGAAGTACAGCGGGATCGCCGGCATGTCCTGGATGATCATCCGCTCCGCCTCCTGGTAGAGGGCGTTGCCCTCCTCCGTGGACGGGGCGGCGTCCGCCCGCGCCAGCAGTGCGTCGACGGCCGGGTTGGAGTACTCGCCGTCGTTGGTGGACCCGCCGGTCCGGTACATCGGGTTGAGGAAGTTCTCGATCGACGGGTAGTCCGCCACCCAGCCGGTGCGGTAGATCCGGCTCATCTCGCGGCCGTTGATCGCCGAGCGGAACTCGCCGAACGTCGGGACGGGCACGAAGTTGCACTCGCGGCCCAGCGCCTGGGTGATCGTGACGCAGGTGGCCTGCATCCACTCGGCGTTGCCGGAGTCGGCGTTGGAGGTGAGCTCGATCGGCCCCTGGAACCCGGTGGCGTCGAACATCTGTTTCGCCTTGGCCGGCTGGTAGGTGCAGAGCTCACCGCACTGGCCATCGATGCGGCCCGGGACGTTGGGCGCCACGAGCCCGTCGGCCGGCGGCTTGAGACCGTTGAAGATCTGCTGGTTGACCGCCTCCCGGTCGATCGCCATCGAGAGGGCCTGGCGCAGCTGCGGGTTCTGGAAGCGCGCGTCGTAGAGCGGGAAGCCGATGCGTTGCAGGCCGAGGTAGGTCTGCGACACGCTGCGGCCCGGCAGGTCGGTCTCGAACAGGTTCCCGGCGATCGCCGAGGGCGGGATGATCTCGAGGAAGTCCAGGTTGCCCGACACCACGTCGGCGTAGGCGGCCTCGACGCTCTCGTAGAAGCGGAACTCCACTCCCTTGACGCTGGGCTTGCGCTCCCCGGCGAACTGCTCGTAGCGCTCCAGCACGATGTTCGCGCCCGGCTGGCGCGACACGAAGCGGAACGGGCCGTTGCCGACCGGGTTGGCCTCGAACGCCGCCCGGTCGGTGAAGAAGGCCTGCGGCAGCGGCATGAACGCCTGGTAGCCGAGCTGGGTGGGGAAGACCGAGAACGGCTGGGCGAGGGTGACCTCCAGCGTCCGGTCGTCCACCGCGCGCAGCCCCGACATCGCCTGGGCAGGCGGCTGCGGAGCCTGGAGCGGTCCACTCGTGCCGTCCGGGTCCTCGGTGTTGACCTGGTCGAAGCCGGCGATCTGGGCGAAGAAGCTGGCGTTCTGCTGGCCGTTGGGGGAGTAGGCCGTGTAGTTCCAGGAGTCGACGAAGCTCTGCGCGGTGACGGGGGTGCCGTCGTGGAACGTCCAGGGCTTCAGCCGGATCGTGTAGACCTGGGAGTCGGTGGTGTCGATCGACTCCGCCACGGCGTTGCTCGGCTCCGCGGTGCGGGGGTCGTACTCGACGAGGCCGGTGAACAGGGCGTCGACCACCTTGCCGCCGCCGGTCTCGTTCGTGTTGCCCGGCACCAGCGGGTTCTCCGGCTCGGTGCTGTTGACGCTGATGGTGACGTCGGTCTGCTCGCCACCGGACCCACCGCCGTCGGTGCCGCCGCCGGACCCACCGCATGCGCTCGTGAGCAACACGATGGAGATCGGAAGGGCGAACCAAGCGGTACCACGACCTGTGCGCATGGGCTCCCAAATCCTGGATACGACACAGGGGTGACCTGGGTCGTATATCGGGTGATGTTCGCGCACGGACAGTAGCTGTCCGGATCGTTACAGCGATCCGCCCGAACATCACAAATAGGTTTCCGATCGCGGGAGGGCAAGAACCCGGCGGAACAGGCGGACCCAGCGGAGTGCGTGACGCCGCACGTAGAGTGCGCTCGTGACGCCAGCTCCCCGGCGCCGGCTGCTCCTGGTGCACGCCCACCCGGACGACGAGACGCTCACCACCGGCGGCACGATCGCGCGCTACGCGGCCGAGCCGGACACCTCGGTCACCCTCGTGACCTGCACCCTCGGGGAACAGGGCGAGGTGATCCCACCGGAGCTCGCACTGCTCGCGCCGGACGAGGGCGACCAGCTCGGTGGCTACCGGATCGGCGAGCTCGCCCGCGCCTGCGCCGCGCTCGGGGTCAGCGACCACCGCTTCCTCGGCGGACCCGGGCGCTGGCGCGACTCCGGCATGGCGCTCAGTGGCCAGGGCGTCCGGGCCGCCGTCCCCGAGCGGTTGCATCCCCGCGCGTTCGCCCGCCCGGAGGCCGTCGACGAGCAGGTGGACGCGCTGGCCGCGGTGCTGGAGCAGGTGCGTCCGCAGGTGGTGGTGACCTATGCCGCCGACGGCGGCTACGGCCATCCCGACCACGTCCGGGCCCACGAGATCACCGTGGCGGCGGTGCGGCGGGTCCCGGCCAGGCTCTACTTCACGGTGATCGGCCGCTCGACGCTGGCGGCCGGGTGCGCAGCACTGGCGAACGCCCACGGGCTGCCGTTCCGCATGCCAGGGCCCGACGAGCTGCCGAGCGTTCCGGATGCAGAGATCACCGCCCGGCTCGACGTCACGGCGCAGCGCGCGGCCAGGATCGCCGCGATGCGGGCGCACGCCACCCAGATCGCGCTCTGGGAGGGCGAGGGCATGATCGCGCTGGCGATGAGCAACCTCATCGCCCAACCGCTGCTCGACGTGGAGGAGTACGTGGCGGCTCACGGTGCAGGCGACCGATCTGCGCGGGAACCGATCGGGGACCTGTTCGATGACGACGATGAATGAGCCGGAGCCGCCCGCGGTGTCCGACGGGACACTGCTCGGGCTGCTCGTCCTCGACGGGGTGCTGGTGGGCGCGCTGGGTCTGGTGTTCACCCCGCTCTACCTGGGCGGCGTGCCCGCGCCGCTCGGGGTCCTGCTCTCGGTGCTGGTCCTGCCGTGGCTCGTGTTCCGGGCAGGTGAGATCGACGTGCGGCCCTCCCGGGCGGGTGCCCCGCTGCTGGCGTGGGTGCTCACCGTCGGGGTGCTCGGCCTCGTCAGCCCCGGTGGCGACGTGATGCTGCCCCCCACGTGGCAGTCGCTCCTGCTGGCCGTCGGCGGTATCGGGGCGGGGCTGTGGGCGTTGCGCAGCGTGCTCAACTCCGCGTACCGGAGGAACGGTGGCTGATCCGGTCTCCGACGGGCCCATCCCCGACAGCGCGATCGTCGGCGTGCTGCGGCCGTTCGTGCGGGCCACCCGCCCGGTGCTCGACGGGTTGCGCGAAGCCGACCCGTTCGGCCTGCGGGCGCGCGTCCGGTCGTCCGAGATTCCCGCGCTGGGGATGCGGGAGCGGCTGCTCGACATGCTGGCCGGCGTCGAGGTGCCCGGCACCTCGGCCTGGGCGGCGATGGACGTCGAAGGCCGTTCGCGCTGGTGGGTGCGCCGGGTGGGCCGCTTCACCACGCTGGTCGCCGCCGTGCCCGGGCTGGGCGGAGCGCTGCTGAGCAGGCTGCCGGTGTCCAAGGTGCTGGGTGCCGCGGGGCAGGGGTTGCTGCTGGTCGCGATCGCGGGGGAGCACGGGATCCGCGAGGAGGACGAGCTCGTGGCCCTGCTGGGCGCGGTGATGTTCCGTCGTGAGCTGACCGTGCGCCCTCCCAGCACGGCGGACGACGCCGCCGCCGACGCCCGTGCCGCCGAACTGACCGCCGACCTCGCGGAGCCCGGCGACCAGCAGCCCATGGTGAAGCGTGTCGCGAAGGTGGTGTGGCGGCTCGGCCGGGCACTGTTCGCGGTGGAGGACGAGCTCGACAAGCGCCCGCACGGGAACTTCCTGCACGAGGGTCTCGGGATGCTGCCGGTCGTCGGGGCGTTCGGGAAGTACCTCGGGGAGTGGTCCGGGCTCAAGCGCGCGGCGCGGGAGGCCGAGAAGCGGTTCCACGGCCGGTGAGCCGGGGTCGGTGCCGGCATCAGGCCGGGGGCACCAGATAGCGGTACTGGTGGTGCTCGACGTAGCCGACGCGGTCGTAGAGCGCCCGCGCGCCGGTGTTGTGCAGCGCCACCTGCAGTACCGCCCAGCGGGCGCCGTGCTCCCTGCCCCACGCGGCCACCGAGGCGAGCAGCGCCGTCGCGAGTCCCTGCCGGCGGGCGGTCGGCGCGACCTCCAGCATCGACACGTGCAGGTGGTCCTCCACGACGGTGGCGCGGACCGTGCCGGTGACGGTTCCGTCGGGGGCCGGGACCTGGGCGAACACGGTGCGGGGGCGACCACCCGGATCGAGGACGTGTCGCTGCGCCGGCGTCGGGGGGCCACCCAGCCCGAGCTCCCACCACGCGTCGGACGGGCGCTCCGGCAGCTCCACGCGCGGGTCGCGGGTGCCGTCGAGGGGCGCCACCAGCACCGCGACCTCGGCGCCCCGCTGGTGGGCGACGTCGAGCACCCAGCCCTGCGCCGTCACGGCCCGGTCCCACGGCGAGCCGACGGGCACGTGCACCCGCGGCCGGATCGAGTGCTCCCCGGCGAACGAGCGCACCGCCTCGAGCGCGGCCGGGACCGGCATCCCGGGGTCCCCGATGGCGAGGCCGGCGTTGGCGCGACCGGTCCAGCCCGCTGCGGCGCGCAGCCGCCAGGCCCCCAGTGGCCGGTCGACCACGGCGGGCCAGGCGTCCGCGCAGAGGCCTTCCAACCGGGCGATCGCGGTCAGGGACGCCCGGCGCGGCGGGGCAGGCGGCACGGAGCGCACGGCGACCACGGCGGCGCGGTCGACGTGGACGGGGCCGCGCCGGGTCTGCACCAGCACCGTGCCCGGACCGGACGCGCTGAGCTCGCCGACCGCGTCGGTGTAGAGGAGGCGGCCGTCGCGGTGCCCGATGCGGTAGCGCAGGGCCACCCGCTGCCCGATGAGTTCGTCGGAGATCTCCACCTGCTCCATCCTGGTGCAGGATCCCGTCGCCGGTACGAGCCTTGTCACACCGCCCCGGCTCCCGGTTACCTCAGCTACAGGGACATACTGAGAAGCATCTGAACGCCCGAGTGGAGGACCACCCGTGACCTACGTGATCGCCGAGCCCTGCGTCGACCTCTTGGACAAGGCGTGCATCGAAGAGTGCCCGGTGGACTGCATCTACGAGGGCGGCCGGATGCTCTACATCCATCCTGACGAGTGCGTCGACTGCGGTGCGTGCGAGCCCGTCTGCCCTGTCGAGGCGATCTACTACGAGGACGACGTCCCCGAGCAGTGGAGCGCGTACACCAAGGCGAACGTCGACTTCTTCGATGAGCTGGGCTCGCCCGGTGGTGCGTCGAAGATCGGCAAGGTCGAGCGGGACGTCGAGCCGGCCCTGAGCCTGCCGCCGCAGCAGCACGACGAGTAAGGGAGACCTACGCAGTGACGGTCGCTGCCGCATGGTGAAGATCGAACTCCCGGACTTTCCCTGGGATTCCCTCGCCGCCGACACGAAGCTCGCCAAGGCCCACCCCGACGGGATCGTGGACCTATCGGTGGGCACTCCGGTCGATCCGGTTCCGGGCGTGGTGCGGGCGGCTCTCACCGGCCCCGCTGCAGATGAGCCCGGCTATCCGACCACCCACGGCCCGGACTCACTGCGCGAGGCACTCGCCGGCGCACTGTCCCGCCGGTTCGGTGTCACCGTCGACCCGGTGTCGGTCCTCCCCACGATCGGTCTCAAGGAGACCGTCGCCTGGCTGCCCACCCTGCTCGGGGTCGGAGCGGGGGACCTCGTGGTGATCCCGGAGCTCGCCTACCCGACCTACGAGGTCGGCGCGCGGCTGGCCGGAGCCGACTTCGTCCGCTCCGACTCCACTGCCCGGCTGGGCCCGCAGCGGGTGGCGATGGTCTGGCTGAACTCGCCGTCGAACCCGACGGGGAAGGTCCTGCCGCGCGAACACCTCCGCAAGGTCGTCGAGTGGGCCCGCGAGCGCGGTGCGGTGGTGGCGTCCGACGAGTGCTACCTGTCGCTGGCCCCCGCGGACCAGGATGCGGTCTCCGTGCTGCATCCCGACGTCTGCGGCGGCTCCCACGAGAACCTGCTCGCCCTGCACTCCATGTCGAAGTCCTCGAACATGGCGGGCTACCGGGCGTCGTTCCTCACGGGCGACCCGTCGCTGGTCGCGAGCGTGCTGGAGCTGCGCAAGCACCTCGGCATGATGGTTCCGCGTCCGGTGCAGGCGGCGTTGGCCGCCGCGGCGTCCGACGACACCCACGTGGCGGCGCAGGCCGAGATCTACGTCCGGCGCCGGGCGCAGCTGCGCGCCGCGTTGGAGGCCGCCGGGATGCGCGTCGACCACTCCGAGGCGGGGCTCTACCTGTGGGCCACCGCGGGTGAGGACGGCCGGGCCACGGTGCACCGGCTGGCGAAGCTGGGTGTCCTGGTGGCGCCCGGGGAGTTCTACGGACCGGCGGGCACCCAGCACGTGCGGGTGGCCCTCACCGCGTCCGACGAGCGGATCGCGGCGGCGGCGGAGCGGTTGCCCGCGGCGTGACCCCAGGCTCCGGGACAGCGTCGTCCTCGGGGGTCGGAACGCAGGTGGTCCGGCCCGGCGTCGTGCTGCTCGGGCTGCTCGCGCTCGCGATCAACCTCCGTGCGGCGCTGGCCGGCTACCCGCCGCTGCTGGAGACGGTGCGCGACGATCTCGGCACCTCGTCGGGCGTCGCCGGGTTCGTCCAGGCCGCTGCCGTGCTCATGATGGCCGCTGGCTCGTTCGCCGGTTCCGCGCTCGGGGCCCGGTTCGGGCGTGAGCGCGCCCTGGGCGGCGCGGTCG
Source organism: Pseudonocardia xinjiangensis (assembly GCF_012911925.1). Lineage (GTDB taxonomy): Bacteria > Actinomycetota > Actinomycetes > Mycobacteriales > Pseudonocardiaceae > Pseudonocardia > Pseudonocardia xinjiangensis. Next base: position 23,485 of record NZ_JAAXKY010000051.1, read on the forward strand.
GGCTGGTGGCGCTGGGCAGCGCGGTGCGCGGCATACCCGCGCTGGCGAGCCTGATCGGCGGAAGCCTGCTCGCCGGACTCGGCATCGGGCTGGCCGGGGTGCTGATCGCCGGCGTGGTCAAGGAGCACCTCGCGGAGCGGGCCGGCGCCGTGACCGGTGCCTACGTGGTCTCGATGATGGTCGGGGCCACCGTCGCCAGTGCCGTGGCGGTCCCGCTGGCCACCGCGCTGGGCGGCTGGTCGTTCTCGCTCGCCGTGTGGGCGGTGCCCGCCGCGCTCGCCGTGGCCGTCTGGGTGCCGGTGGCGCGGCGGACGGCCGTGCCCGACCGCGCCGCCGCGCGTGCACCGCTGCCCTGGCGCCACGGGTTCGCCCGGCTCACGGCGTGCTACCAGGCCGGCACCTCGCTGTTGTTCTACGGCTGGCTGACCTGGCTCTCGCCGTACTACGAGGGGCAGGGCTGGAGCCCCCAGCGGGCCGGGCTGCTCCTGGCCGTCTGGAGCGTCGCGCAGATCCCCGCGGCCCTGCTCGCCCCGGCACTCGCGGAACGGCGCCGCCGCTGGCGGTTCTGGGCCGGCCTGACGCTGGCGTGCGGCGTGGTGGGCACGGTCGGCGCGATGCTGCTGCCGATGCCGTCGGGTCCCGCACCCTGGGTGTGGGCGGCGCTGCTCGGGATCGGGGTGGGGGCCGGGTTCCCGCTCGGCCTCACCGTGATCGCCTGGCGCACCCCGGACGGCGCCGCCAGCGCGGCCACCAGCGGGCTGGCCCTGGGCGTCGGTTACGTCAGCGCGGGCCTGGGCCCGTTGCTGATGGGCGTGCTGATCGACCTGACGAAGGGGTTCCCGGCCGCGATCGCCGTGCTGCTCGCGGCGGCCGCGCTCCAGGCCTGGGCGATCTGGCGGATCGGCGACCGGCCCGCCGCCTGACCTCCAGGGTGTCAGTTGGCGTGCAGGGCGCTGTTGAGCTCGATGCCCTCACCGGTGCGGGCCAGCACCTCGACGGCCCCGGTCACCGAGTTGCGCCGCAGCAGCATCCCGTTGCGTCCGGAGAGGGTGCGCGCGGCTGCCTTCTCACCGGTGGGGAGCACCACCTTCGTGCCCGCGGTGACGTACAGGCCGGCCTCGACCACGCAGTCGTCGCCCAATGAGATCCCGATCCCCGCGTTGGCCCCGATGAGGCACCGCCTGCCCACCGAGACCACCTCCTTGCCGCCGCCGGAGAGCGTCCCCATGATCGACGCTCCGCCGCCGACGTCGGAGCCGTCGCCCACGAGCACCCCGGCCGAGATCCGGCCCTCGACCATGGACGCGCCGAGCGTTCCCGCGTTGTAGTTGACGAAGCCCTCGTGCATGACCGTGGTGCCCTCGGCCAGGTGGGCCCCCAGCCGTACGCGGTCGGCGTCGGCGATCCGGACGCCCGTGGGGAGGACGTAGTCGACCATCCGCGGGAACTTGTCCACGCCGAGCACCGTGACCGGGCCGTCGGCGCGCAGCCGGACGCGGGTGAGGTCGAAGCCCGGCACGGCGCACGGGCCGCGGCTGGTCCACACCACGTTGGCGAGCAGCCCGAAGACGCCGGCGAGGTTCACCTCGTGCGGGACGACCAGGCGGTGGCTGAGCAGGTGCAGCCGCAGGTAGACGTCGTGCGCGTCGACGGGCGGGTCGGCCAGGGACTCGATCGCGGTGCGCACCACGACGGTGCGCACGCCACGGACATCGTCGGTGCCGGCCAGGTGCTCGAGGTCGGCTGCGACGTCCGGCGCGTCCGCGCCCAGCGCGGGCGATGGGTACCAGGTGTCGAGGACGACGCCGTCGCCGCCGTCGGCCGGCACGGTGACGGTGGCGAGGCCGGTGCCGGAGGCGCCTTCCCGGCGGGGTGCGGTGCTCACGACACCACGGTATCCGTCCGCAGCACCGAACCCCCGGCCCGCACCACCGCCCCGGGCGGTTCGCGAGGTTCAGGAAAGCCACTTTGCTGCCCTCACAGGGCCGGAAAGTGGCTTTCCTGAACCTTCGCGGGGGGTGGTGACGGCGGCAGGTAGCGTCGGTCCGCGTGACGATCCCCGCGTTGGACCTCACCGCCGACCCCGTCGACCTGTGTGCCGCGCTCGTCGACGTGCCCAGCGTCTCGGGTGCCGAGGGCCCGCTCGCCGACGCCGTGGAACGGGCGCTGCGCGAGCAGGCCCCGCACCTGGAGCTCCTGCGGTCGGGCGATGCGGTGCTCGCCAGGACGAACCTCGGACGCGAGCGCCGCGTGCTGCTCGCCGGGCACCTCGACACCGTCCCGATCGCCGACAACGTCCCCAGCCGCCGCGACGGGGACCTGCTCTACGGCTGCGGCACCACGGACATGAAGTCGGGCGACGCCGTGATCGCGCACCTGGCGGCCACCGTCACCGAGCCGCGCCACGACCTCACTGTCGTGTTCTACGAGTGCGAGGAGGTGGAGGCCGCCCGCAACGGGCTCCTGCGCATCGAGCGCGAGCACCGGGACTGGCTGCAGGCCGACCTCGCGATCCTCAGCGAGCCGACCAACGCGGGCGTGGAGGCCGGGTGCCAGGGCACGCTCCGCGCCGAGATCACCACCCGCGGCCGGCGCGCCCACTCCGCGCGGTCCTGGCACGGCACCAACGCGATCCACGCCGCCGCCGCCGTGCTCGACCGGCTGGGCGCCTACACCGCCCGCGAGGTCGACATCGACGGCTGCGTCTTCCGCGAGGGGCTGCAGGCGGTGCGGATCGGCGGCGGCGTGGCCATGAACGTGGTGCCCGACGAGTGCGTCGTCACGGTCAACTTCCGGTTCGCCCCCGACCGGGACGCGGCGGCGGCCGAGGCACACGTGCGCGAGGTGTTCGACGGGTTCGACCTCGCGGTCACCGACCTGGCGCCCGGCGCCCTCCCCGGGCTGGGCGAGCCCGCTGCCGGCGAGTTCATCGCGGCGACCGGGGCCACGCCGTCGGCCAAGTTCGGCTGGACCGACGTCTCGCGCTTCGCCGCGCTCGGCATCCCCGCGGTGAACTACGGCCCCGGTGACCCGAACCTCGCCCACACCCGTGAGGAGCACGTCGACACCCGCCAGATCACCGACACCGCTGCCGTCCTGCGCCGGTTCCTTTCTCCCCAGGAGCGCTGAGAGCGCGCGCACCGTTGACGGAACGGCGGACGCCGCGGGGCGCCCGGCCCGGCGGCGCCCCGGCACGGTGGGCATCGGTCTCATTACTCTGGCGACCATGACCGCCAGCGGGAACCGGCGTCCTGACGACAAGCAGCCCGAGCAGAAGCAACGGGGCCCTGTGGTGTTGCGGGGTGAGTACCGCAACGAGACCTCCACCACCGACCAGCGACTTCTGGACTCACGCGGGCCCAGCGACTGGGTGCACACCGACCCGTGGCGGGTGCTGCGGATCCAGGCCGAGTTCGTCGAGGGCTTCGGCATGCTCGCCGAACTGCCGCGCGCGGTCACCGTGTTCGGCTCCGCCCGCACCCCGCGCGACCATCTCGAGTACGCCCAGGGCCGCGCACTGGGCACCGCGCTGGCCGAGGCCGGGTTCGCCGTGATCACCGGCGGTGGTCCCGGCGTGATGGAAGCCGCCAACAAGGGCTGCTCCGAGGCGGGCGGGCTCTCGGTCGGGCTCGGTATCGAGCTGCCGTTCGAGCAGGGTCTCAACGACTGGGTCGATCTCGGCATCAACTTCCGGTACTTCTTCGCCCGCAAGACGATGTTCGTCAAGTACTCGCAGGCGTTCGTCTGCCTTCCGGGCGGCTTCGGCACGCTCGACGAGCTGTTCGAGGCGCTCACCCTGGTGCAGACGAAGAAGGTCACGAAGTTCCCCGTGGTGCTGCTGGGCAGCGAGTACTGGGGCGGCCTCTACGACTGGATCTCCAACACGGTGCACACGAGCGGCAAGGTCGGGGAGAAGGACCTGGCGCTCCTGCACGTCACCGACGACGTCGACGACGCGGTGAAGATCGTCCAGGAGGCGTGGCGGGCGTGGGAGGAGGCGCATTGAGCGAGCTTGCGAGCGAAACATCGGCGCTGGGCGAGCTTGCGAGCGAGACATCGCGCTCGTCCGCGCGTCGGCTCGCGGTCTGCGTCTACTGCGCGTCCATCGAGGGCATTCCCGCGCACTATCTCGAGCTCGCCGCCGAGGTGGGCCGCCAGATCGCCGCCCGCGGCTGGGACCTGGTGTCCGGTGGTGGCCGGTCCTCGATGATGGGCGCGCTGGGCATCGCGGCGCGGACCGCCGGGGCGCGCACCACCGGGGTCATCCCGCGCGCGCTCGTGGAGCTCGAGTGGGCCGACCACGACTCGGACGAGCTGCTCCTCGTCGACACCATGCGCGAGCGCAAGGCGTTGATGGAGGCCCACGCCGACGCCTTCCTGGCCCTGCCGGGAGGCATCGGCACCTGCGAGGAGCTCTTCGAGGTGTGGACGGCGGGCTACCTGCGGATGCACCCCAAGCCGGTGGTGCTGCTCGACCCGGACGGGCACTACACGGGCCTGCTCGACTGGGTGCGCGGGTTGGGCGAGCGCGGGTTCGTGCGCCCGGAGGCGCTCACCCGGCTGGTGGTCGTCACCGACGTGGCCGCCGCTCTCGACGCCTGCGCCCGCCCGGTGGACATGTCACGATCGCCGTCGTGACGGGTACGGCCGGCCTCATCCGGTTCGGGAAGCGCGTACCGGCCCAGGACCGTGCGCTGGTGATGGCGATCGTCAACCGGACCCCCGACTCCTTCTACGACCGGGGCGCGACGTTCGCCGACGACGCCGCGATGCGGAAGGTCGACGCCGCGCTCGCCGAGGGCGCGGACATCATCGACGTGGGAGGCGTGAAGGCCGGCCCGGGCCCCGAGGTGGACCTCGGCGAGGAGATCCGCCGCGTCGTCCCGTTCGTCGCGGCCGTCCGCGAGCAGTACCCGGACATCGTGATCAGCGTGGACACCTGGCGTGCCGAGGTCGGGAGGCTGGCCGTCGCCGAGGGAGCCGACCTGATCAACGACACGTGGGCGGGCGCCGACCCGGCGCTGGGCGAGGTGGCCGCGGCCACCGGCGTGGGCATCGTGTGCTCGCACACCGGTGGTGCGGTGCCGCGGAGCCGGCCGCACCGCGTGCGCTACACCGACGTCGTGGCCGAGGTGCTGGCCGACGTGTGCGGCCAGGCGGAGCGGCTCGTGGGGCTCGGGGTGCCCCGGGAAGGCATCCTCGTCGACCCGACGCACGACTTCGGCAAGAACACCTTCCACGGGCTCACCCTGCTGCGGCGCTGCAGCGAGCTGGTGGCCTCCGGCTGGCCGGTGCTGATGGCGCTCTCCAACAAGGACTTCATCGGCGAGACGCTGGGCGTCGCGGAGGTGACCGACCGGCTCGAGGGCACCCTCGCCGCCACGGCGCTGGCCGCCGCCGCCGGTGCGCGGGTGTTCCGCGCCCACGAGGTGGCCGCCACCCGTCGAACCGTCGACATGGTGGCCGCGATTACGGGTACCCGGTCACCGTCCCGAACGGTTCGCGCACTGGCGTGACGCGCCGCGTCACCGACACGGCCGGGCAGGTGACCACCACAGCCGTTGATCACCACTAGCCTCCCGGACCACCACCACCGACGATCGGAACGACGCGTCACCGGCACCACCAGCATCAGTCGGCAACGAGGCCGCCCCCTTCGAGCGCGTAGGAGAGGCCCATGGACCGCATCGCGGAGGACTGGTTCCGCCGTCGTACCTGGCAGGAACCGTGCTGGCACGTCGACGAGCTGGTGGCGGCGAAGGCCGGCCGTCGCGTGTCGGTCGTGCTGCCCGCCCTCGACGAGGAGGCCACGGTGGGGGCGATCGTCGCGGCGATCGTGCCGCTGACGCGCGGGGCGTCCCCGCTGGTGGACGAGCTGGTCGTGGCCGACTCCGGGTCCACCGACCGCACGGTCGAGGTCGCGGCGGCGGCCGGGGCCACGGTGGTGCTGCGCACCGACGTCCTCCCCGATCTCGCGCCCCTGCCGGGCAAGGGGGAGGTGCTGTGGCGCTCGCTCGCCGCCACCACCGGTGACGTCATCTGCTACCTCGACTCCGACCTGATCGACTTCGACGCCGGTTTCGTACCGGCGCTGCTCGGCCCGCTGCTCACCGAGCCGGGCGTCGAGCTGGTCAAGGGCTTCTACCGGCGTCCGCTGCGGCTGGAGGCGATCGAGGCCGACAACGGTGGTGGCCGGGTCACCGAGCTACTGGTGCGGCCCTTGCTCGCCGCGCTGCGACCCGAGCTCGCCGCCGTGGTGCAACCCCTTGGAGGGGAGTACGCCGGCACCCGGGAGCTGCTGGAGTCGGTGCCCTTCGCGGCGGGGTACGGGGTCGAGATCGGGCTCCTGCTCGACACCTACGCCACGGCCGGGCTGGACGCGCTGGCACAGGTCAACCTCGGCGTGCGGAAGCACCGCAACCGCTCGCTGCTGCAGCTGGGGGTGATGGCGCGCCAGATACTCGCGGCGGCACTCACCCGATGCGGTGTTCCGGACACGGGGGCGCCCCTCACCCAGTTCCTGCAGGTCGACGGCGAATGGCTGCCCTCCTACACGAAGGTCGCGGTCGCCGAGCGACCCCCGATGCGTGAGGTCTTGGTGCGCTGACCGGGGACCCGTGGTGGGATTGCCCAGGTGGGGACCGCGCTGATCTATCTGATAGTCGTCGCTGCGGTGGCCGCGGCACTGTTCGGGCTGGCCGCGGTCGTGTTCGGGCGCGGCGAGGAGCTGGCACCGCTGCCTCCCGGCACCACGCCGACACGACTGCCCGCAGGTGAGCTCGACGGCGAGGACGTCCGGGAGCTGAGGTTCCAGCAGGCGGTGCGCGGCTACCGGATGGACGAGGTCGACTGGGTGCTCGACCGGCTCGCCGACGAGCTCGACCGCTCCGGTGTGGAACGTGACGGACTGCTGGCCCGCGTCGCGGAGCTGGAGGCCGAGCTCGCGTCCGCCGGGATGCCGGCCGAGGGCGAACGGTGAGCGAGCCTCCGGGCTCCCGGGTCGAGCTGACGATCCCGGTCGACGTCGGGGCGCCCGCCGAGGCCGTCTGGCGGATGGTCACGGACTGGGAGGGCCAGGGCGAGTGGATGCTCGGCACCCGGGTCGAGGTCATGAGCGCGGGCGACGGGCGTGAGCTGGGCGCCCGGCTGCGCGCCGTGACGGGTGCCGGGCCGGTCGCGTTCGCCGACACGATGGAGATCGTGGAGTGGACGGTGCCCGCGCAGGGCGGTTCCCGGCGGTGCGTCGTGCGGCACACCGGCAAGGTGGTGCGCGGCGACGGCGTGTTCGAGGTGGTCGAGCTGGCGCCCGGACGCGCGCGGTTCGTGTGGTCGGAGCTGCTGGACCTGCCGTTCGGTCCGGCCGGCCGGTTCGGCTGGGTGCTGGTGCGGCCCGCGTTCCGCGCCGGTGTCGCCCACTCCCTGCGCCGGATGGCCAGGCTGTGCGAGTCGAGGTACGGCACCGGTGCCTGAGCCCGACGGGCGGGAGCGGTGCGGTTGGGCAGGCACCGCCCCGGAGTACGTCGCCTATCACGACGACGAGTGGGGCTGTCCGCTCCACGGGATACCCGCGATGTTCGAGCGGTTGAGCCTGGAGGCCTTCCAGTCGGGGCTGTCCTGGCTGGTCATCCTGCGCAAACGGCCGGCGTTCCGCGCGGCGTTCGCGGGCTTCGACCCGGTCACGGTGGCCGGCTTCGGCGCTGCGGACGTGGAGCGGCTGCTGGCGGATGCTGCCATCGTGCGCAACCGGGCGAAGATCGAGGCCACCGTGAACAACGCGCGCCGCGTCCTGGAGCTGGACCGGCCCCTCGACGAGCTGCTGTGGTCGTTCGCGCCGGAGCCGGCCGCCCACCGGCGGCCTGCGACGCTCGCCGAGGTGCCTGCCACCAGCGTGGAGTCCGTGGCGATGGCCCGCGAGCTGAAACGCCGTGGGCTGCGCTTCGTGGGACCCACCACCTGCTACGCGCTGATGCAGGCCGCCGGGCTCGTGGACGATCACGTAGCGGGGTGTTGGCGTGCCTCGTCCCGGTGATGCCGCAGGGTCCATCCGGGAGAGTTGATCGCTCCGGTTACACCCCGGCCCGGTCGATGAGGAAAGATGTTCGCAGCATCCCCGCCGCGCGCTTCCCCCGGCGCAGCGGCGCACCCTGCAAACGACGACGGAGGGAGCAGGAGATGGCGGCGATGAAGCCCCGGACCGGCGACGGTCCCCTGGAGGTGACCAAGGAGGGTCGGGGCATCGTGATGCGCGTCCCCCTCGAGGGCGGCGGCCGTCTGGTCGTCGAGATGTCGGCCGAGGAGGCCAGTGACCTCGGCGACGCGCTGAAAGCCGCCTCTGGCTGAAACGAGTACGAGTCCCCGGCACCACGGGGCACCGCCCGGTTCCTGAACGGCACCGACGAACGGAACGCACCGTCCGCCGGTGCCGTTCGTCGTTCCTCGTTCGGGGGACGCCCGGACGGGTACGGCTAGCGGGTGCCTGTGGACCCGGCCGCGGGCGCGGCGACCGTGCCGGAACTCCCACCGGGAGTGACGAGCTGGATCGACAGCGTGCCGCACACGCAACGCCGGTAACGCACCCACCCCTGAGATGTCGAGTGGGTCGACAGCACCGTCGCCTCGTCGACGGGCCATCCGCAGCGCTCGCACCTCATGATCTGCGGCCCCCTTCCGGTAATAGGTATCCTTCGTTGGCATGTTACACAGCGAACGGGCCGGAGTAATAGACCAATGAACTTCATCGGTTACCGCAGCGATGCGCTGGGCGCCGCCGTCGCGCTCGTCAACGAGGTGGGCGCGGGATCCGGCGGAGAGGCGCAGGCCGGGGACGAGCAGGCCGACCGGATGCGGTCGGTGCTCGTGGCGCACGGCTACCTCGCCGAGCAGGCGCCCGACTCGGTAGAACCCGCGCTGCGGGCGTGGGCGCGCCGGCTGCGCACCGTGTTCGACGTCACCGAGGTGGAGGAGGCGGCCGTGGCGGTCAACGCACTGCTCGCCGACGTCCGCGTCGAGCCGCACCTGTCCAATCACGACGGCCAGGCGTTCCACCTGCACTACACGCCGCCCGAGGCCGATGTGGTCGACCGGCTGCGCACCAGCACCGCGTTCGCGCTGGCGATGCTGGTGTCGGAGTACGGCGTGGACCGACACGGGCGCTGCGCGGCCGAGGGATGCGCCCGGGTCTACGCCGACACCTCGCGCAACGCCGCCCGCCGCTACTGCTCGTCGGCGTGCGCCAACCGCTCAGCGGTGGCCGCCCACCGGGCCAGGGCCCGGGCGTCGGGCTCCGGCGTGCGCTGAGGCGGTCAGCCCACGGCGCGGTAGATCTCCACGGTGCGCGCCGCCGCCTGCTCCCAGGCGAACTCCCGCTCGGCCCGCACCCGGCCGGCCGCCCCCATCGCGGCGGCCCGCTCCGGGTCCGCCAGCAGCGCGTTCACCGCAGCGGCCAGGCCCGCCCGGAACTCGTCGACGGCGTGCTCGTCGAAGTGCACCAGCAGCCCGGTCCCACCGTCGTCGACGACCTCGGGGATGCCACCCACGTCCGAGGCCACCACGGCGGTGCCGCAGGCCATCGCCTCGAGGTTGACGATACCGAGCGGCTCGTAGACCGACGGGCAGACGAACACCGTGGCCGCCGACAGCAACTGCCGCACCTCCGTGGTCGGGAGCATCCGGCGGACCCACACCACCCCAGGACGCGATGCGCTGAGCTCGGCGACGGCCTTCTCGGTCTCCTCGGCGATCTCCGGGGTGTCGGGTGCCCCGGCGCACAGCACGATCTGGGCCTCGTGGTCGATCTCGTGCGCCGCGGCCACGAGGTGCGCGAGCCCCTTCTGCCGGGTGATGCGCCCGACGAACACCACGCTCGGCCGGTCCGGGTCGACACCTGCGGCGCGGACCGCGTCACGGGCCGGGTCGGGGTGGTAGAAGGCGGTGTCGATGCCGTTGTAGACCACGTGCACGCGAGCGGGGTCCAGTGCCGGGTAGCAGTCGAGGACGTCGCGTCGCATCCCCTCGCTCACCGCGATCACCGCGTCGGCGTCCTCGTAGGACGTGCGTTCCACCCACGACGAGAGCCGGTACCCGCCGCCGAGCTGCTCGGCCTTCCACGGCCTGCGCGGCTCGAGGGAGTGGGCGGTGACCACGTGCGGCACGCCGTGCAGGATCTTGGCCAGGTGCCCGGCCATGTTGGCGTACCAGGTGTGGGAGTGGACCAGGTCGACGGCGGGCGGCCCGGCCAGCGCCGCGACCATCGACAGGTCGACGCCGAGGGTCTGCAGTGCCGGGTTCGCACCGGCCAGCCCGGTGGGTGGGACGTGCGCGTGCGTGTGGGGCTGCTCGGGGCGCGGCTCGCCGAAGCAGTGCACGTCCACGTCGATCAGCGCACGCAGCGCGGGCACGAGATGGTCGACGTGTACGCCGGCACCGCCGTAGACGTCCGGGGGGTACTCGCGGGTGAGCAGACCGATGCGCACATCGGGACGGTAGGGCATTGCGGGCCGCATGGCATTGACCAGGAGTGTGGCGGGTACATCGGAGGCATGATGTTCGCCGGTTCGACTCTTGCCAACGGTGGCCCGCCACGGTGTGAGAGCACTAGTGTCGGCGGCGTGACGATGCTGCCGGCACGCCAGGGCCCCGTGCCCACCGACGGAGCGCCGGAATGACCGCGGCCCGTCTGTCGCCCGCCTCGCCCCGAGCGATGGCCGCCAACGTGCTCGGCATCGTGCTCGCGGGTGGCGAGGGGAAGCGGCTCTGGCCGCTCACCGCCGACCGGGCCAAGCCCGCCGTGCCGTTCGGCGGCCACTACCGGTTGATCGACTTCGTGCTGTCGAACCTGGTCAACTCCGGGATGCACCGGATCTGCGTGCTCACGCAGTACAAGTCGCACTCGCTCGACCGCCACATCTCCACCACGTGGCGGCTCTCCAGCGTGCTAGGGCAGTACATCACCACCGTGCCGGCGCAGCAGCGGCTCGGCAGGCGCTGGTACACCGGGAGCGCCGACGCCATCTTCCAGAGCCTCAACCTCGTCTACGACGAGCGGCCGGACTACATCGCGGTCTTCGGCGCCGACCACGTCTACCGGATGGACCCCGGCCAGATGCTGGCCCGGCACATCGAGAGCGGCGCGGGCGTCACCGTCGCCGGCATCCGGGTGCCCCGGGCCGAGGCGAAGGCGTTCGGCGTGATCAACTCCGACCCCGGGGGCCGGATCACCGAGTTCCTCGAGAAGCCGTCCGACCCGCCGTCGGTGCCCGACGACCCGGACGTCACCTTCGCGTCGATGGGCAACTACATCTTCACCACCGAGGTGCTGCTCGACGCGCTGCGCGTCGATGCCGAGGACGGCGACTCCGACCACGACATGGGCGGCGACATCATCCCGAGGCTGGTGAGCCAGGGTGACGCCGCGGTGTACGACTTCGCCGACAACGTCGTGCCCGGCGCCACCGACCGCGACTCCGGCTACTGGCGCGACGTCGGCACCGTCGATGCGTACTACGAGGCGCACACCGACCTCGTCTCGGTGCACCCGATCTTCAACCTCTACAACGATCGCTGGCCCATCCGCACCGCCATGGCGCCCCTGCCGCCCGCCAAGTTCGTGGAGGGTGGCATCGCGCAGGACTCGATCGTCGGCGCCGGCACGATCATCTCCGGCGCCATCGTCCGCCGCTCGGTGATCAGCCCGAACGTCCGCATCGAGGCCGGCGCGGAGGTGTCGGACTCCGTGGTGCTGCCCGGCGTCCGCGTCGGGCGCGGGGCCGTGGTGCGGGGCGCGATCCTCGACAAGAACGTGGTGATCCCGGACGGGGCGCTCGTCGGCGTGGACCTCAGCCTGGACCGCGCCCGCTACACGGTCAGCCAGGGTGGCGTCGTCGTGCTGGGCAAGGGCGCCACCGCGCTCTGAGCGCTGCTGCGCCCACCGGCGCCACCGGGTCACGGGGACCGGGGCGCACGGGCCCTCAGGCCGTCTTGACCGCCGCGAGCAGGCCGCCACCCAGGGGCAGCAGCACGGGCGCCAGCCGGTCGTCGTCGCGGACCTGACGGGCCACCTCGCGCAGGGCCACGGTGCCGGGGTCGGTGACGTCCGGGTCGAGGACGCCGGGCGAGAGCACCCCGTGCAGCGCGATGATGCCGCCACCGCGCAGCAGCCGGACGGCCTCGTCGAGGTAGCGCGGGTAGTCGGCGGGGCCCGCGTCGACGAACACCAGGTCGTAGCCACCGTCGGTGAGCCGGGGCAGCACCTCGAGCCCGAGCCCGTTGATCAGCCGGAGCCGGGACGGCCCGTACCCGGCGGCGGTGAACGACTGCCGTGCGGCGCGCTGGTTCTCCGGGTCGATGTCGATCGAGGTGAGCACTCCGTCGCCGGCCATCCCGCGCAGCAGCCACAGCCCGCTGACGCCCATCCCGGTGCCGACCTCGACCACCGCCCTCGCGGCGGTGCCGGCCGCGAGGAAGCGGAGCCCGGCTCCCGCTCCGGGGCCTACCGGAGCGTTGCCACGCCGCGCCGCAGAGGCTCTCGCCGCGAGGAGTACGTCGTCCTCGGGGAGGTAACCTTCGACGTGGTCGCGCAACGCCCACGGGTCGGGAGCGCTGTCCGGGCGGCCGGTCATGGTCAAAAGGCTACTGTGCTGGCTCTTTTCCGCGCTGCGGGCCCGTCGGTCGGGTCGTCGGCCCCGGAGGGCCGGTTGGTTTCACAGGTTTCTCTCAGTCGCCTCTCACACCACGTTCACGGCCATCAGGCACGGTAGGTTGCATCGGTCGGGGTCGTCGACCGCTGAAGGGCCGGGGGAACGTCTATCCCCGGTGCTTCGTTGGTCGGAGGCACGCCCGCCGCAGGAGGTTGACCCACCATGACCGACGGCTCCGCCACGCTGCTGAGCGGTACGGTGCTGCCCGGTGAGGGAGCCGAATGGACGCCCCCGAGCTGGGACGACGTCGTCCGGGAGCACGCGGACCGGGTCTACCGCCTCGCGTACCGGCTCACCGGTAACCCGCACGATGCCGAGGACCTCACCCAGGAGACGTTCGTCCGGGTCTTCCGGTCGCTCGCGGCCTACAAGCCGGGCACGTTCGAGGGCTGGCTGCACCGCATCACCACCAACCTGTTCCTCGACATGGTGCGCCGCCGCTCCCGCATCCGGATGGAGGCGCTGCCCGAGGACTCCGACCGGTTGCCCGGCCGGGGCCCGGAGCCGGAGCAGGTCTTCTCCGAGACCCACCTCGACCCGGTGCTGCAGGCCGCGCTCGACGAGCTGCCTCCGGAGTTCCGGGCCGCGGTCGTCCTGTGTGACGTGGAGGGTCTCTCCTACGAGGAGATCGGCGCCACCCTCGGCGTGAAGCTGGGTACGGTGAGAAGCAGGATCCACCGTGGCCGGGCTGCCCTGCGCAGCGCGTTGGAGCGCCATCGTGCGGCCGAGGTGCAGAGCGCCGGAGCCACCGCGGAGGATTCCGACGTCGGTGTGCTGGAGGAGGTTCACGGGTGAGCGAAGGGCGCTGGCGCATCACGGTGACCCCCCCGGACTGGGGGCAGGATCACCTGTCGTCCGACGCCATCGTCGCCTATGTCGACGACGAGCTCGCCCAGGGTCCGCACGAGCGGGCCACGCAGCACATCGCCGCGTGCGCGGAATGTGAGGCGCAGGTCCGCGCCCAGGGCCAGACGCGGTCCGCGTTGCGCACCGCGGGGGGTCCGGTTCCGCCGTCCACGCTGCTGAGCACCCTGCGCTCGATACCGGAGAGCGCCGAGCTCCCGCCTCCGCCCGCCGGGCTCGCGGTCACCCCCGACGGTCAGTTCGTCTCCGTGCTCCGCCCGCAGTCCGACATCCTCGCCCTCGCAGGCGCCGAGACCCCACCGGCCGACCACGGCAGGCGCAGGCCGCCGAGCCGGTCCCCGGTACAGCGGCGCATCCGGCTCGGCACGGGGGTGGCGGTGTCCGGCCTCGCGCTCGGCGCGCTCGCCTACGGCCTCCCGCCCACCTCCACGGACCCCGGCTCGTCCACCAGCGGACCGTTCGGCGGCTCCGTGCTCGGTGGCGGCACGGCGAGGACGGTCGTCGACGGGCCCGGTCTGCTCGACGCGCAGATGCGGCTGGAGCGCGCCGTGCGCCGCGACTCCGACCCGGACCCCGGTCGCACGGACTCCGACTCCGACCCCGGCATCACCTCCGGCTCCGAGTTCGAGCCCGATCTCCTCGAGGGCCGGCTCGACGTGGTGCCCGGCTCCTTCATCGGTATGCCCTGAGCCGTCTCGACCCGGCTACGCGGACTTCACCGCCGCTGGGGCAGGCTGATGGACGTACGGTCGGCACACCTCAGGAGCCTGCAGCGCGATGAACGAACGCAGCCCTGCGACGCGTTCGAGTGACCGCGCGGGCGGTGAGCCCCCGCGGCTCGGACCGCGCCCGCTGGAGCGCACGCCGGTCGATCCCGGTGCGGCGGAGATGTTCGGGCGCCCGAACGGCGTGGAGGGCGGCTTCGCGGCCCCGCGGGGTGACACCGCGGGCCGTTCGCCCGCCACCATGGCCGCTCCGCCGCCTGCCGCGCTCGCGAGCGCCTTCGGCAGGCCGGCCACCGATGCGCCAGCCCTGCAGCGGCCCCCGGCCAGCACCACCAACGGCGCCGAGCCCGACGCCGCGTTCTGGGTCGACGGCGCCGACCGCGACCCGTGGCGCGACCCGGAGAGCGCTGTCGCACTCGGTCCGCCCGCGGCGCCGGACCGCGCGGCCGGATCCCCGCCACGCGGCGAGGGCCCCCGGCTCAGCCTGCGGGAGCTGGTCTTCGGCCGGCGGGTCGATCCGCGGGCCCTGGCCGCGCTGGCACTCGTCGCGGTGCTGATCGGTGCGGCGGGCGGGTTCATCGGGCGGCTGACGGCCGACGGAGCCAGCGGGCTCACCGATCCCGACCCGACGATCACCCAGACCATCGACGCGAAGGAGCGCCCACCCGGCTCCGTCGCCGACATCGCCAGGCGCACCGTGCCCGCCGTCGTCTCGATCGAGATCAGGGTCGGCCAGGAGGGCGGCACGGGTTCCGGGGTCGTGATCGACCCGGCCGGCTACATCCTGACGAACAACCACGTGGTGGCTCCGGCCGCCGACGCCAACGGTGCCCAGATCGAGGCGATCTTCCACGACGGCACGCGCACCGCCGCCCGGATCGTCGGGCGGGACCCGAAGACCGACCTGGCCGTGGTCAAGGTGGACGTCGCCAACCCGGTGGTGGCCACCATCGGTTCCTCCGCCGGGCTCGTCGTCGGCGACGGCGTGCTCGCCATCGGCTCGCCGCTCGGCCTCGTCGGCACGGTCACCGACGGCATCGTGAGTGCGCTCAACCGCCCGGTCCGGCTCGACGGCAGCGGCGCGGACGCCAACGCGGTGATCGACGCGATCCAGACCGACGCCGCCATCAACCCGGGCAACTCGGGAGGCCCGCTCGTCGACTCCACCGGCGCCGTCGTGGGCATCAACACGGCGATCCGCAGCCTCGGCATGGGGGAGGGCGGCTCGATCGGCCTCGGCTTCGCCATCCCCATCGACGACGCCCGCACGATCGCCGAGGAGCTGATCCGCACCGGCGTGGTCACCCACGCCGAGATCGGGATCAACGCCCGGTCGGTCAGCGACGGCACCACCGACGGCGCCCAGGTGCAGAACGTGCAGCAGGGCGGTGCGGCTGCGGCGGCCGGCATCGTGGAGGGCGACGTGATCGTGCGCGTGGGGGACCGGCCGATCGCGGGGGCGGACGAGCTCGTCGTGGCGGTCCGGGAGCACAACCCGGGCGACACGCTGCCGGTCCAGCTGATCCGGGACGGCAGGCCGCTCACCGTCTCGGTGGTCCTGACGTCCGACTGAGCGCTGCTCAGGACGTCCCCGAGCTGAGAACGTCACAGTCTGCGCTCGTGTTCACACGCTGTCGGCTCTCCGGACGCGTGTTGGCCCGTACGATGGTCAGGTGTTCGAGAGCGTCGGCTGGGGCGAGATAGTCGTGTTGGTCGTGGCCGGGTTGTTCATCCTCGGTCCCGAGCGGCTTCCGTCTGCCGCGGCGTGGGTGGGCCGTTCGGTCCGGCAGGTCAAGGAGTTCGCCAACGGGGCGCGCGATCAGCTCCGCGGTGAGCTCGGCCCCGAGTTCGACGAGCTGCGCAAGCCGCTGGAGGAGCTGCGCGGGCTGCGCGACCTCCACCCGCGCAACGCCGTGCGACGCACGCTCTTCGACGACCCCGAGCCGAAGCCGAACGGCTTCGCGCCCGGCCCGAACCTCACCAAGAGCAACGGCACCCCGCAGGCCCACCCGGCCGCGCCGCAGCCCCCGGCGCCGCTGGCCCGCAACGAGCGTCCGCCGATCGACCCCGACGCCACCTGAGCATCAGCTTCCCGGCGCCCCGCCGGCAGCCGGGCTCCGCCGGTGCCACGCGGTGGCTTCCTGGAAGGCGTGCGCGGCCGCCAGCACCGCGTTGTCGGCGTGGCGCGGGCCCACGATCTGGAGCCCGACCGGCAGCCCGGCCGAGGTGACGCCGCACGGCACGCTCGCCGCCGGCTGCTGGGTCATGTTGAACGGGTAGGTGAACGGCGTCCAGGACGTCCACCGCTTCCGTGGCCACCCCGGCGGGACCTCCCGGCCCGCCTCGAACGCGGGGATCGGCAGCGTCGGGGTGAGCAACAGGTCATAGCGGGAGTGGAACTCGCCCATCAGTGTGCCGAGCTCGTTGCGCACGCCCATGGCGTCGACGTACTCCTGGGCAGTGGCGCCCGCCGTCGCCTCGGCGCTCTCGATCAGTCCCTGGTCCATCAGTGCCCGCTCGGCCGGACCCAGGTGCCTGATCGCCTTCGCCGCGCCGACGAACCAGAGCAGCTCGAACGCCTCCACGGGGTCGCCGAAGCCCGGGTCGGCCTCCTCCACCTCGGCGCCCATCGCGCGGAACACCTCGACCGCGGCGGTGAACGCGGCCACGATCTCGGGGTCCGGCTCGACGTAGCCGAGCGTGGGGCTCACCGCCACCCGCAGGCCGGTGACGGGCGTTCCCAGCGCGGCGACCGCGGACGTGGTGGGCGCCAGCGCCCAGGGATCGCGGGCGTCGAGGCCGGAGACGACGTCGAGCAGCAGCGAGGTGTCGGCCGCGGTGCGCGCCATCGGCCCGATGTGCGCGAGCGTGCCGAACGGGCTCGCCGGGTGTGCGGGGACCCTGCCGTAGGTGGGCTTGTGTGCGGTGATGCCGGTGAACCCGGCCGGGATGCGCACCGAGCCGCCGCCGTCGGTGCCGAGGCTCAGTGGCCCCATCCCGAGCTGGATCGCGGCCGCGCTGCCGCCCGAGGAGCCCCCCGCCGTGCGCGTCGGGTCCCAGGGGTTGCGGGTCACCCCGGTGAGCGGGTTGTCGGTGACGCCCTTCCAGCCCAGCTCCGGGGTGGTGGTCTTGCCGAACAGGACGGCACCGTGGGCGCGCACCCTGGCGACCGGGGGACCGTCGACGGTCCACGGGCCGCTCGGGTCGATCGTGCGGGAGCCGCGCAGCGTGGGCCACCCCTCGGTGAGCATCACGTCCTTGATCGAGACGGGCACCCCGTCGAGCAGACCCACGGGCTCGCCCCGCGCCCAGCGCTCCTCGGAGCGCGCGGCGCTCGCCATGGCCGTGTCCGCGTCGACCAGGCAGAACGCGTTGACCTCGGCGTCGCGCTCGGCCACCCGGTCGAGCACGGCCCTGGTGGCCTCCACCGGGGAGAGCTCCCCGGCCCGGTAGGCGGCGAGCAGCTCGGTGGCCGTGAGGTCGGCGGCGGTGCGGGTGCCGGTCCCGGTGGTCGTGCCGGTCATGAGGTTCCTCCGGTGACGTAGCCGAGCGTCTTGTCCACGACGTTGCGCAGCGGCTCCCCCGCGCGGTAGCGGGCGAGGTTGTCGGCGAACACCTCGACGAGCTCCTCGCGCCAGCCGAGCACGTCGCCGGACATGTGCGGCGAGACGATCACCCCGGGCAGCTCCCACAGCGGGCTGTCCGGGGGAAGCGGTTCGTGGGCGAACACGTCCAGCGCCGCCCCGGCGAGGCGGCCGCCGCGCAGCGCGTCCACGAGGTCGGGTTCGACGACGAGCGCTCCCCGCCCCACGTTGATCACGCGCGCAGACGGGCGCAGCGCGGCGAGTGCCGCCGCGTCGAGCACGCCGCGGGTGGCCTCGGTGAGCGGCGCGGCGAGCACGAGCCAGTCGGCCCGGGCCAGCAGTTCCGGGAGCGCCCCGGCCGCGTGCACACCTTCCGACGCGCGGCGTCCGACCAGCTCCACCCGCATGCCGACCGCTGCGAGCAGCCGGGCGATCGCGCGCCCGATCGGCCCCCCGCCCACCACCACGGCGCAGGTGCCGGCGACCCGCTCGCTCTCGCGGTGGCGCCACTCCCGGCGCAGCTGGGCGGCCACGGTCGCCGGGAGGTCCTTGGCCATCGCCAGCACCAGCCCGAGCACGTACTCGGCCATGGGCGCGTCGAAGACGCCGCGGGAGTTGGTCAGCGTCACCGGGGAGTCGAGCAGCTCGGGGAAGATCAGCCGGTCGACGCCGGCGCTGGCGGTGTGCACCCAGCGCAGCGCGTCGGCGGCGGGCCAGGAGTGGCGCACCGCGTCGGAGGTGAAGTCCCAGACGAGCAGCACCTCGGTGCCGGGCAGGGCATCGCGCAAGGTGTCGCCGGTGGCGAAGCGGATCCCGTCGGCCACGAGGCCGGGCGGACGGTCCTCGGAATGGAGAACGGTGATCGTCGGATGCCGCTGAACAGCGGAAACGGGCAAATCCGGCCACCTTCCGAGGCATGAGCGGAGTATTGACACGCTAGGAAGCCATCGTATTATTGTCAACAATCCGCGGCGTTGCGGGATCCGTCGGACGGAGTGCCCATGACGAGTTTCCTCCGCATCAGCCTCGCCCGCCGCGGTGTCTCCTGCGTGGCCGAGCTGCTCGAGAAGGACGCCCCACGCACCTGCGCCGCCGTGTGGGACGCGCTGGCCCGCGGGCCGCTCGGCGGCGACGCCCAGCATGCCAAGTACGCGCGCAACGAGGTCTACACGATGGTGCCGCGCTTCGCGCAGATCGGCCGCGAGAACCCCACCGTCACGCCCATCCCGGGCGACGTCGTCCTGTTCGACTTCGCCGGCGGCATGCTCGACAGCGCGTTCAAGGCCGACCAGGGGATCGACGCCGAGGAGGGCGCCATCGATCTGGCGATCTTCTACGGCCGCAACAACCTCCTGATCAACGGGGACGTCGGCTGGGTGCCCGGCAACGTCTTCGCGTCGATCGTCGAGGGCCTCGCCCCGATGGCCGAGGCGTGCCACGACGTGTGGCGCTCGGGCAGCGCGGGCGAGCGGCTCGTCTACGAACGCCTCGCCGCGGACCCCCGGTAGGCCGGGATGCCCGCCGAGCTGTCGGTGGGGCTCGCCGAACCCGCCCACCAGCACGGGATCGGCGTGGTCGCACCGTTCGACTTCGCGCTCGACCGTGAGCTCTGGCGCTGGGTGCCGGAGGACGTCTCCCTCTACCTCACCCGGCTGCCGTTCTTCACCACCCCGGTCACCGTCGAGATGGCGGTGGCGTGCGGCGACCGGCGGGCGGTCCGCCGGGCCACCCGTGACGTCCTCACCCCGGAGCCTGCCGTCGTCGCGTACGCGTGCACGTCCGGGAGCTTCGTCGACGGTGCCGCAGGCGAGGAGGTGCTGCGCCGCACGATGGTGGGTGCGGGAGCGCCCGCGGCCTGCACCACGTCCGGGGCGCTGATCGACGCGCTGCGCGTGCTCGGCGTGTCGCGGCTCGCGATCGCCACCCCGTACGTCGAGCCGGTCACGCGCCGGTTGGTCGGCTACCTCGCGGAGCACGACGTGCGGACGGTCTCCTGCGAAGGGCTGGGGCTGCTGGGCAACATCTGGCGGGTCACCTACGCCGAGATCGTCGAGATCGTCCGCACCGTCGACGCCGACGACGCGGAGGCACTCTTCATCAGCTGCACCAACGTGCCCAGCTACGACCTCATCGAGCCGCTGGAGATGGCGCTCGGCAAGCCGGTGCTCACGGCCAACCAGGTCACCATGTGGGCGGCGCTGCGGGCGATGGGCCGGGTTGCCGTCGGCGGTGGCCGGCTGCTGCGCGCCGGGGTGCCCCATCTGGAACCGGGGGCGGCATGACCCGGGAACCGGCGGCGGTGACCGTCGGTGTCCTCTACCCCGGCTTCTCCGCCGAGGACGACTACCCGCGCGCGGAGGCGCTGCTGGGGGGCTGGGCCCGGCTGCCACTGGTGCACACCGAGATGCGGGAGGACGCCCACCGCGTCGACGCGCTGCTCGACATCGGTGCCGACGACGTGCTCGCCGCGGGGGTGGGGGCGCTGCGGGCCAACGGCTCGGCCCCCCTCGACGCCGTGATGTGGGCGTGCACCAGCGGGAGCTTCGTCTTCGGCCGCGACGGAGCCGCCGCGCAGGTCGCGGCACTGGAGGCAGCGGCAGGCGTACCGGCGTCGAGCACCTCGTTCGCCTTCGTTGACGCGTGCGCGAGCCTCGGCGTCACCCGGGTCGCCGTGGGCGCCACCTATCCCGACGACGTGGCCGGGCGGTTTGTCGCATTCCTCGGCGCGGCCGGCATCGAGGTGCTGTCGCTGTCGGCGCGCGGGATCGTCACCGCGGCCGAGGTCGGCACCCTGCCGGCCGCCGCCGTGCTGGAGTTCGCCGCCGCCGCCGACCATCCCGACGCGCAGGCCGTGCTGCTGCCCGACACGGCGCTGCACACGATCGGGCTGCTCGACGCGCTCGACGCCCGCGTCGGCAAGCCGGTGCTGACGGCCAACCAGGTGAGCATCTGGCAGGGCCTGCGACTGGCGGGCGCGGACGTCGTGCGGGCCGGGCTGGGTAGCGTGTTCGCCCACACTGCCACCGGTCCGACGGGGCGGGCGGGACC
>NZ_JAAXKY010000052.1 GCF_012911925.1 Pseudonocardia xinjiangensis
TTGCGGCGCGACCGCCGGTCGGTGCACCCGACTCGCCGCCCCGCCGCAACTGGAAGGTGATCGCGGCGATCGTGGTCGCGGCCGTGGCGGGGGCGGGCATCGCGCTGACGGCGGTGCTGCTGCTCACCGGGCCCGGCTCCGCGCCGGATCCGGCCGCGGCGGGTCCGGCCACGACCGCTCCGGCCCCGGCCGACGCGGCCGGTTCCCCCGCCTCGACGGCCCCCGGCGCGGAAGCCCCGGTGATCGACGCCGAGAAGGACCACCGGTTCGGCACCGGCTCCGCGCAGTTCGCCACGCCGAGCGGCAACATCGCGTGCCGCATGTCCAGCGGCGAGGTGCGGTGCGACGTCCTCCAACGCACCTGGCAGCTGCCGCCCACCCCGGCGTCCTGCACCCAGACCTTCGGAACGGGCGCGGTCCTCGCCGGCTCGGGTCCCGGGGAGCTGTCGTGCGTCGGGGACACGGTGGCCGACCCCTCACTCGCGAAGCTCGCCTACGGGGAGTCCGTCCGGTTCGGTGACGTCGTCTGCGCGAGCAAGGAGAGCGGGATGCGCTGCGAGAACCCGCAGACCGGCCACGGCTTCGCTGTCGCGAGAGCGTCCTACAACCTGTTCTGACCGGCCGGCGCAGGGAAGGGATGGGCGCCCGGGCGCCTTGCATCTGTCATGGACATTGATCTGAAGGGCCGCACGGCGCTCGTCACCGGTTCGACCCAGGGGATCGGTCACGCCATCGCCACGGGGCTCGCTGCGGCGGGCGCCCGGGCCGTGATCAACGGGCGCGGCGAGGAGCGCGTGAAGGACGCGGTGGAGCGCCTCCTGGCCGACGTGCCCGGCGCCGACGTGCTCGGTGTCGCGGCGGATGTGACGTCCGAGGAGGGCACCGCGGCGCTGGTGGCGAAGCTGCCGCAGGTCGACGTGCTGGTGAACAACCTGGGCATCTTCGAGGCCCGGCCGGTCCTGGAGATCGGCGACGAGGAGTGGCGGCGCTACTTCGAGGTGAACGTGCTGTCCGGCGTCCGCCTGACCCGCACCTACCTGCCCGGCATGACCGAACGCGGCTGGGGCCGGGTGCTGTTCGTCAGCAGCGACTCCTCGGTGGTGATCCCGGAGGAGATGGTGCACTACGGGGTGACGAAGACGGCGCAGCTGGCCGTGTCGCGCGGCTTCGCCAAGGCCGCCGCCGGCACCGGGGTGACGGTCAACTCCGTGATCGCCGGGCCCACCCACACGGGAGGCGTCGAGGACCTCGTGACGAGCGTGGTCGGCGGTGACGTGCCGTGGGACGAGGCGCAGGCTCGCTTCATGCGGGAGTACCGCCCGCAGTCGCTGCTGCAGCGGCTGATCGAACCGGCCGAGATCGCCAACATGGTGACCTACCTGAGCTCCGACCTCGCCTCGGCCACCACCGGTGGCGCGTTGCGGGTGGACGGCGGCTACGTGGACTCGATCCTGCCGTAGGAGCCCGGCGCACGTCCCGGTTCCGGCACGGTCGGATGCGACGGGGCGCGCAGACGCTGATCCGCTCCACGAACACGACGTCCGGGTGGTCGCGCACAGCGCTCCAGCGCGCCCCACTCGACCAGCTCCGCCGCCCGGCGGTGAGCGGTGGACAGCGACACCCCCGCTCGGCGGGCGAGATCGCTGAGCGTCAGCTCGCCGCCGCTGGGCGAGAACGCCTCGAGCAGGGCGAGGACCTTGCTGGTCACGGATCTTCCGCGCTGGTCGGCCATGGCGCCCTTCCGCTTCGTCCAACAAGTCTTGCATGGGGTGAAATCGGGGATCGTCCGCCGAATCCTGCGCCTGCACAGTTGTCGGGCACCACCCGCCGAACCTGTCGCGGGCTGCCCGGATCGCGTCGTTCCTGTGCGCGGTGCCGGCCCGTGGCAGTGGCGTGACCGGTCGGCGCCCGCACGAGGGGTCGGGCGCCGGCCGGGGTCGGGCCGGCCACTGGGCAGCCGGCGTGATCGGCGGCATTGTGGGCGGTATGACCGCTTCGACGCCCGCCCAGCGCGCCACCACCCAGCCGCCTGCCGTTCCGCCCGCACCGGCGGACGTGGTGGCCGCCGTTGCCGACCGGCTCGGACGCGACCAGGTGTTCGGGCCGGCTGTCCAGAACGGGGACACCACGCTCCTGCCGGTCGCGCGGGTACGGGCGGGCGGCGGGGTGGGCGCCGCCCGGCCAGGGGCATCGAGCACCGGGGCAGGTGCCGTGGCGCGCCCGCTGGGTGCCTTCTCCATCGGCCCGAGCGGGAAGGTGGCCTGGCACCCGGCTGTCGACGTCAACCGGATCGTCCTCGGTGGTCAGCTGGCGTTCGCCGCCGTGCTCGTGGTGGCGCTGCGCCGGCTCCGCGGCCGCCGCCGGTAGCCCCCGGTCAGCTGCCGATCTTGCGGAAGTCCCAGCTGGTGATCTTCTCGGGGACCACGCGCAGCCACGCGTGGCGGCCGTCGCGGGCGATGGTGCCGCCGGTGTACCGGTCGGCGAAGGCCTGCTCCGGGCCGTCCAGCTCGGGCACCGGCTCGCCGGTGCGGGGCACCTCCCCGACGACCTCGGCGCGGCCGCGCAGCTCCACCCCGCGCAGCTCGTCGTAGTCCTCACCGGCGTCGACGACGATCGCGATCCGAGGGTCGTTCTGCAGGTCGGTGAAGCGCTGGCTGCGCGACAGCGAGGTCAGCCAGAGCGCCCCGTCGTGCCAGACGAACCACAGCGGGGTGGCGTGCGGGCCGCCCCGGCCCACGGTGGCGACGCGGCACGTGCGCTCCTCCGCGAGGAAGGCGTCGACCTCCGCGGGCGTCATCGCTATCGCGCGGGCGCGACGTTGCTCCTTCATGGGGCGGACGCTAGCGCCCGCCCCGGGCGCGCGGCGGGGGAGGCCGTGCCCGGCGAGCGTCGAGGGTGAGCGCTAGCTGCGTACTGCAGCCAGGCCCTGGTCGTACAGGGCAAGAATGTCGCCCTGCCCGTCGGCCTCGAGCCACGTCACGGTGGCGGCGTCGAAGCACGCGAACGCTGTCGCAACGATGGCGCGGGCCTGCCCTCTGCCCGTGCCCGAGGGTGCCGGCCTGGCTTCGAGCAGTGGCAGTAGCTCCTCCTGGCAGCGCACGCGCTTCCCCAGATAGGCGGCGCGCAGCGAGTCGGTGTGGTGCACCAGGCGGAAGCGCTCCAGCGCCTGCTCGGGACTTGTGTGGAGGGAGAGTGCGGTCGTGAACGCGGCACGCAACGCCTCCCAGGCGCCGACATCGGCGGGCTGCTCGCGGACGGTGTCCGTCATGAGGGTGACGAACCGCTCCTGGCTGCCGCCGATGAGGTCCTCCTTGGTGCCGAAGTAACGGAAGAGGGTGCGCTGGGAGACCCCGGCCTCGCGGGCGATCTGCGCGATGGTCGTCTCGTCGTACCCCTGCTGCGTGAACAGGCGCAGCGCGGTTTCGAGGATCTCGTGGGCGGCCAGTTGCCGCGTCCGATCCCACAGCGTGGGCGTACTCGCCCCCTTGCCCTGTTCTCCCTGCGCCATGCCCTCAGCTTAGCCAGCCTGCCAGTCTGGCACCCACCAGGACGTTGGCAGCCACTGCCAGGTTGGCGTACGCTGCCGCAAAAGCGATCAGCAAGGAGAACGGCCGTGGCAGCAAAGACAGCACTCATCACCGGCGGAACCAGCGGGATCGGCAAGGCCACCGCAGAACTGCTCCATTCGCGCGGCTATCGCGTCATGGTCACCGGCCTCGGCGGCATCGGTGACGCCGGCCTGCCTGACGACGTCATCGCCGTCCAGGCCGACGCAGGCTCCCTGACCGACATCGACCAGGCCGTGATGCAGGCGCGGGAGCACCTCGGCTCCCTCGGCCTGCTCTACCTCAACGCGGGCATCTCTCGTCCCGGCCCGATCGAGTGCACCGACGAGGCCGCCTTCGACGCCCTGTTCAGGATCAACGTCAAAGGCAGCTTCTTCACACTTCAGAAGGCGCTCCCGCTGCTGGACGAAGGCTCATCCGTGGTGTTCACCGTCGGCGCCGGTGAGGGACTCGGCGCCGCCATGACCGCTGCGAAGGGTGCTCTGCTGCCTCTCGTGCGCTCCCTGGCCCTCGAACTCGCCCCACGGCGCATCCGCGTCAACGCGGTGAGCCCCGGCCTGGTCAACACCCCTGCGTACGGCAAGATGGGAATCTCCCCGGACACGATCGCCTCCTGGGGTGACGGGGTTCCCCTCGGTCGCGTCGGAGCCCCTGCCGACATTGCCGAAGCAGTCGCCTTCCTCGCATCCGACGGCGCCGGCTACGTCACGGGCGACAATCTGATCGTCTCGGGCGGCCTCGGCGTCCATACCCGCCCCGTGTAGGCGATGGCGGCGGCCGCACAGCGTCAGGCGTCGGCCATCACCGGCGCGCTCGCAACCACGTGGCGAAGGCGTCCAGTGCCGGTTCGGGGTCCCGGCGCCCGATGCCGATCCGGAAGCGGTCGGCGGGGGAGTCCGTGAGCACGGAGCGGTAGATGCTGGCCGGCAGCAGGAGCACCCCGGTCTCCTCGACGAGCTCGGTGCAGAACCGCTCGACCCCGTCGCGGCCCCGGTAGCGGGGATAGGCCACGCAGCCACCGTCAGGGGCCTGCCAGTCGAACAGGTCGTCGAACTCGGCGAAGAACGACTCGAACGCCGGCAGGTTCCCGGCGATGATCGCGCGGTTGCGGTCGAGGATCCGGTCGCGCGCCTTGAGTGCGATGCGGGCGAGGATCTCGCTCGGGGCCGAGTTGCAGATCGTGGTGTAGTGCTTGGCCCGTTCCAGCCGCGAGCGCAGCTCCCGGTCCCGGCAGGTGATCCAGCCGATCCGCAGCCCGGGCAGCCCGAGTGCCTTGGACGTGACGTTCAGCGACAGGGCCCGCTCCGACAGGTCCGCCGCCTGTGGGAGGCGACGGGACGGGTCGAGCTCCAGGCCGCGGTAGACCTCGTCGCTGAACAGGTGGATCCCGCGGTCGTCGCACATCCGGGCGAGGCGGGCGAAGTCGGCCGCGTCGATGACCTTCCCCGTGGGGTTGTTGGGGAAGTTGACGGAGACCACCCGGGTGGTGGGGCGGATCGCCGCGGCCACCGCGTCGAGGTCGAGGGCCCAATCCCGCTCGGGATCCAGCGCGACCCCGGTGACCGGGCACAGCGCCAGCGGGACGGTCTCGGCGGCCTGGTAGTTGGGGGTGATCACCACCGCGTGGTCGTCGGGCCCCAGCAGGGCGTGCATGGCCAGGTAGAGGCCTTCCTCCGCGCCCGCGAAGCAGATCACGTCGTCGGCCTCGGCGTAGGTGTACATCTCGGCGATCGCCTGCCGCAGGGCCGGGTCACCGAACGTCTCGGTGTAGCCGAGGGACAGCGTGTCCCACGCGGTGCGGTCTGCGTCGTCGGCCATGGCGAGCAGTTCGGCCATCGTCATGGTCTGCGCGTCGGAGGCCGTCAGGTGGTGGCGGGCGGTGAACTCCCAGCGGGAGAAGTAGGTCTCCAGCCGGAAGTCGGGCAGCAGGGTCACGAGTGGGTCCTTCGGGCTCTGAGCTCGGCGAGCAGGGAGTAGACGGTGGAGCGCGAGGTCCGCAGGGCGCTCGCGACCACGGGGACCGCACGGCGGACCGCGAACACCCCGGCCTGGTCGAGCTCCGCGAGGACGGCGAGGCGGTCCTCGCGCCCCAGGCGTTCGACGGGCCGCCCGCGGCTGCGGACGAACGATCCGATGATCTGGTGCACCCGGTCGGGCCAGTCCTGCTCGAACAGGGCCTGCGGCCGCGGGGCGGTGGGGGCGGCGAAACCGGCCAGCACGGCAGCGGCCTGCTCCAGCGGCGTCCGGTCGAGGTTGACGCAGAGCACGGCGGACGGCCGGCCGTCCGGGTCACGCAGTACCGCGCTGACCGAGGACAGGCGCCGTCCGTCGGCCAGCAGCTTCTCGTAGGGCCCGTAGACGTCGTCGGCCGATGGTTCGAGCTGGTCCAGCTCACCCAGCAGCGAGGGGTCGCCCGCCCGGCGGGTGGTCATCGGGTTCCAGATGGCCAGCACACGATCCTGCTCCGCGTCGTGCAGGACCACCTCGGCGTAGGGCCCCAGCAGCAGAGCCACGGCACGGCAGACCGCGGACCACCTGTCCACGCGCGGGTCGGCGGACTCCTGCACGGTCTCCATGTCTGGACGGTACGTCCAGGCTGGAGACTTCGTCCACGCCGTGTGGTGAGCCGGACAGAGTGGGGAGCAACATCGCCGGAGGCGGGAAACGGGCGACTCGCGGACACAGAACGGGCGACTCGCGGGGGGAACGGGCGACTCGCGGGGTCAGGGGAGGCGGCGGCTGGTGATCGGCTCGCCACGGGCGATGGCGGCCAGCTCGGCCGGCACCGACCGGGGACGCAGCGCCGGGCTCGTGGTGGCGGCCGAGTCGGCCATGCCGCCGACCACCTGGGCCAGGGCGGCGTCGGCGGTGACCGCAGGCGTCCAGCCGAGCTCCCGGCGGGCCCGGCCGCAGTCGAGCAGGGGGACGGCGAACGCGAGGTCGATCCAGCCCGGGTCCAGCGGTTGCAGCCGCAGCCGCCACGCCACGTCGGCCACCGTGTGCAGGACGGTGCGCGGCAGGTGGACGGGCCAGGCGTGCAGGACGGCGGCGATCAGGTCCCGGGTGACCGGTGGCTCGGCGGCGAGGTTGAACGGGCCGGTCGCCCGTTGCTCGAGGACACGGACGATGGCGTCGGCGACGTCGGACGTGTGCACGAGCGGCACCACCAGCTCGCGGTCGACCGGCAGCAGCGGCAGGTGCCGCAGGAGCGCCGCCGGGACGTACGGCGGGACGCCGTAGCGGAGCAGGGCGCTGCCGCTGTCGCGCTGGACGATCAGTGCGGGCCGCAGCCGGGCGACCGCGGTGCCGTCGGGATGCGCGCGCTCGTGCTCGTCGAGCACCCGCTCGGCCGCCACCTTCTGCCGGCTGTAGGCCAGGGAGTCGATGCCCCCGGTCGGCCACGACTCGTCCACGCGCCTGTCGTCGTCCGGGCCGGGGGAGTAGGCACCCACCGACGACATGTGCACCAGATGCGGCACCCCGGCCGCCTGCGCGGCGTTCACCACCGCACGTGTGCCGTCGACGCCCAGCCGGGCCAGGTAGGAGATGTCGTGCGCGGGCTGGAAGCCCCAGGCGAGGTGCACCACGGCGTCGGCACCGTCGAGCACGGGTGTCAACGCCGCCTCGACCGCCGGGCCGGCGAGGTCGAGAGCCACCCAGCGGGCGTCCGCGTACGGAGGGCCACCGGACGGTGGACGCCGGCAGATCCCGACGATCTCGTGCCGCCCGGAGGATCCGTCGCCGTTTCCGGCAGCGCTGCCGTTCTCCTTCTCACCAGGCGTGTCGCCGCGGCGGGCGAGCCGACGCAGCAGGGCGGTGCCGACGTTCCCGCTGGCTCCGGTGATGACGATGCGCACACCCGGCAGGTGCCCGCGGTGAGCCCCGGCAAACTCGGGTAGAACCGCAGAGTGAATGAGAAGTACGACGTCGCCGTCGTCGGCGCGGGTCCCGCCGGATCGGCGAGCGCGTTACGGGTGCTGCAGCTCCGTCCGGACGCGCGTGTCCTGCTGCTGGACGCGGCGGAGTTCCCGCGCGACAAGACCTGCGGGGACGGCATCGCCGCGCACGTGCTCGAGCTGCTCCAGGCCTTGGGTGTGCCGGATCTGACCGATCTGGGCCCTGCCGTGCCGCGGCTGCAGCTGCGCAGCCCCGGCGGCCGGGTGGTCTCGCGGCCCTGCGCGCGCCCCAACCGGGTGATTCCGCGGGCGGTGTTCGACGCGCACCTGGTCTCAGCGGCCGTCGCGCGCGGCGCCGAGCTGCGCCGCCACCGGGTCCGCCGCATCGACGTCCACGCCGGCGGTGTCGTACTCGACGAGAGCATCGAGGCCGCGGTCGTGATCGGGGCCGACGGCGCGAACTCGACGGTCCGCCGCCTGCTGGGCGCGCCGGACACGGCGCCGAAGCACACGGCGGTCGCGATCCGCGGTTACGCGCCGACCACGGTGGAGCCCGACGCGCTGGTCATCGAGTTCGCCCGCACCCGCTATCCGGCGTACGCCTGGTCGTTCCCCCTGCCCGGGGGCGGTTCCAACGTCGGCTACGGCGTGTTCGACCGGCGCGGCGCCGGGTCGCGGCAGGAGCTTCTCGACGCGCTGCGCAGGCTGCTGCCCGGCCACGAGCCCGCTCCGGACACGGTGCGCGGGCACCATCTGCCGCTGTCCACGGGCCCGCGCCACCATCCCGACGGCCGGGTCCTGCTGGCGGGCGACGCCGCGGCGATGATCAACCCGCTCACGGGCGAGGGGATCTTCGACGCCGTGGCCTCCGGGGTTCTCGCCGGCCGGGCCGCTCTGCTGGGGGCGGATGCGGGTGCGGCGCACCGCCGGGCCATGGAGCACTCCTTCTCGCTGCACCACCGGCACGGCGCCCTGCTGGCCGGTCTGGTGGCCTACCCGCGTTTCCTCGATGCGGCGGTCACCGCCGCGGCCCACCACAAGTCCGTGTTCGACGCGGCGGTGGACCTCGGCCTAGGCCGCGGCACGGCGCCGGTGGGCGCTCTGGCGCGGGTGGCCGCCGCGTACGTGACCCTCGGGCTCCCAGGGAGAGCAGGGCGCCCCCAGCCAGTCTGACGGCCCGCACGGCTACCGGAGCAGCGCAGGCCCCGACGCCACCAGGAGCACCACGGCCACGGCGGCCACCACCAGCACGGCCCGGAACGGTGCCCGTGATCCCGGGCTGCGGCCGGCCCGGAACCCCGCCGCGAGGATCACCACGGCGAGCACGGGCACGCCCCAGGTGGCCACGGCAGGCAGCGGGGCGTTGAGAGCCAGCACCACCGTGGCGGCGAGCAGCAGCACCGCCGCCGCGGCCCGGCTGCCGGCCGCGCCGAGCCGGTGCGGCAGCCCGCGCACGCCGGTGGCCGCGTCGTCGTCGAGGTCGGGCAGCACGTTCGCGAAGTGCGCCCCGGCGCCCAGCAGGGCGCCCGCCACCGGGAGCCACCAGGGTGGTGCCGGCGCTCCGGGGAGCCCGAGCACGACGAACACCGGCAACAGCCCGAAGCAGACCACATACGGCAGCACCGACAGCACCGTCGACTTCATGCCCAGGTCATAGGCCCACCCCGCGGCGACGGCGACGAGATGCACCACCCCCGCGAGGAGGCCCGACGCGAGCGAGAGCGGCACGCAGGCCACCGCGGCCAGCACCGTCGCCACCCCCACGGTGCGCGCCGAGATCGCGCCGGCGGCCACGGGCTTGTCCGTACGGGCGACGGCCACGTCCCGCTCGGCGTCGAGCACGTCGTTGAGCCACCCGATCGAGAGCTGCCCGGTGAGCACCGCGGCGGCCACGAGCAGCACGCCGGGCAGGTCGCGCCCGGTGGTCACGGCCAGGGCCGTGACCATCACGGTGACCGCGACGGTGGGTTCGGGATGGGAGGACCGCAGCAACGCGACCGCTCGATCGGCGACAGGCCGCATGCGCCCCAGTCTGGCAGCCTGGACCGCGTGCCCGACGTCCGGAACCATCGAGCCGGCGGGCTGGCGCGCAACGATCCGGCCCAGTACGACGTCCTCGCGCAGCACTGGTGGCGTCCCCGCGGACCGTTCGCGATGCTCCACTGGCTCGCGGCGGCACGGGGCGCGCTCATTCCCCCCGCCACCCGGGACGGCGCCGTGCTGGTCGACCTCGGGTGTGGAGCGGGCCTGCTCGCCCCGCACGTCGCCGGGGCGGGTTACCGGCACATCGGCGTGGACATCGGCGCGTCCGCGCTGGCCCAGGCGGCGTCCCACGGCGTCACGGCCGTGCGCGGGGACGTCATGGCCGTGCCACTGGCCGACGGGTGCGCCGACGTCGTCGCAGCCGGGGAGATCCTCGAGCACGTCACCGACCTCGCGGCCGCGGTCGGTGAGGCGTGCCGGCTGCTGCGGCCCGGCGGCCTGCTCGTGATCGACACGCTCGCCGCCACCGCTCTCGGCCGGTTCGTCGCCGTCACCGTGGCCGAACGCATACCCGGCGCGGCGCCACCCGGGATCCACGATCCGGCGCTGTTCGTCGACCGCGCCGCTCTCGTGCGGGAGTGCGCCCGCCACGGCGTGACACTGCGGATGCGCGGCATCCGCCCGTCCCTGCCGGGCCTCGTCCGGTGGGCCGCCGGCCGGGCCGACACGGTGGCGATGGTGCCGGTACCGACCACCGCGGTCCTGTTCCAGGCCGTCGGGAGGCGAGGATGACGGCCTACGTCGCCGGCTTCGGCATGGCCTTCCCCGGTGGCCGGGTGAGCCAGGCCGACATGTGGGACGGGTTCTTCTCGCAGCACTTCGCGGGCGACCGGATGGCCGAGCGGATCTTCCGCGGCGCCGGGGTGGTGCACCGGCACGCGGCGGTGAACCCGGTGGAGGAGGACGTCTCCCGCTGGTCCACCGGCGAGCGGATGCGCCGCTACGTCGCCGAGGCGCTCCCGCTGGGCAAGGAGGCGGTGGCCGCAGCGCTCACCGACGCGGGCCTCGCCCCCGACGAGGTCGGCCTGCTCGCGGTCGTCTCGTGCACGGGGTACGTCACGCCCGGTCTCGACATCCGGGTGGCGGCCGACCTCGGGATGGCACCGGACGTGCAGCGGCTGTTCGTCGGGCACATGGGCTGCTACGCGGCCATCCCCGGGCTCGGCGCCGCCGCCGACTACGTGGTGGCCCGCGGCCGGCCCGCCGTCGTGCTGTGCCTCGAACTGACCTCCCTGCACGTGCAGCCCGCCGCCGACGACGACGGTCACGTCGACCGCGGGCAGGTCGTCTCCCACGCCCTGTTCGGTGACGCCGCCGTGGCCGTCGTCGTCCTGCCGGACGCGCCGCAGCGGCACGCGGGGCTCGAGGTCGTGGAGATCGCGGCTCTGACCGACGCGGCCACCGCCGACCACATGACCTGGGACGTCACCGACCTCGGGTTCCGCATGGGACTCTCGCCCGAGGTGCCGCGGGTGCTGGCCCGCCACGTCCACCCCATGATCACCGACCTGCTCGCCCGGCACGGCATGACCATCGCCGACGTCGACGCGTGGGCCGTGCACCCAGGGGGTCCCCGCATCCTCAGCACCGTCGCGGAGCGGCTCGCGCTGCCCGACGACGCACTGGACGCCTCGTTGGGGGTGCTCGCCGAACGTGGCAACTGCTCGTCGGCCACCGTGCTGCTCGTGCTCGACGCCCTGCGCGCCACGGGCCGGCCGCGGACGGGACGCGCGGCCGTCGCGATGGCCTTCGGCCCCGGCCTCACCCTGTACGTGACCCTCCTCCGGGAGGCGTGAGACCAGCCCCGGATCGCAGCAAAGCCACGTTGCTGCCACCTGGTTGCCTGAAAGTGGCTTTGCTGCAACGGGCGTGCGCGAGTCGCCCTTTTCGCGTGCGCGAGTCGCCCGTTCCCGGGGACGTGGGGTCAGCCGGGGGCGGTGGCCTGGACGATCCGGTCGGGGCGGACGAGGGCGGCGGCCGCGCGGCCGCCCGCCAACCACGTGCGCAGCTCCCCGCCGTCGTCGAGGACCGTGTCGGCGGGGCCCGGGCCCAGCCGCAGGGTCGGGGCGCCGAGCCGTTGTGCCGTGGCCTGCAGGTCCGGAGCGACGGGGCCCGTGGCGAGGAGCGCGTAACCGTCGCCGAGCACCTCGTCGAGACGCACCGAGCGCCCGTCCACCCGCACCGTCGGCTGTGGGCAGGGGGTGCCGGTGAGGTCGCGGCGGTGGCGGCGGCGCTCGACCAGCGGTCCGGGGGCGTATCGGGTGCTGATGCCGCGTTGGGCCGCCGCTCGCACGCCCGGTACCCGCAGCAGCAGCCCGGTCAGGGGCCGGCGCAGGGCGGCGGCGATGTCCTGGCCTCCGGTCATGGCCCGCCCGACCCGCACGGCGCCACGGATCACGGCCTCGGCGTGCGGCGCGCGCTCGGCCTGGTAGCTGTCGAGCAGGGCGTCCTCGTCGGCACCGCGGAGGACGGCGGCGAGCTTCCAGGCGAGGTTGTGGGCGTCGCGCAGCCCGGCACCCAGGCCCTGCCCGATGAACGGCGGGGTGAGGTGGGCGGCGTCACCGAGGAGCAGGACCCGGCCGTGGCGCCACCGGTCGGCGAGCCGGGCCCGGAACGTGTACTCGGCGGCGCGCAGCACCTCGAGCCCCCCGGCGGGGACGCCCCACGGTGCGGTGAGCGCAGCGAGCCGCTCCGGTCGCGCGAGGTCCGTGGCGGTCTCGCCGGACCGCATCCGGAACTCCCACCGGCAGCGGTCTCCGGGCAGCGGCAGGAACGTCGCCGCGCGGCGGGGGTCGCACACCTGGTCGACGCCGCCCCAGGTGGACGGCGGCCGGCTGCAGCGGGCGTCGAGCACGAACCACCGCTCGGTGAACCGCAGGTCGCGCAGCGTGGCTCCGATGGCGTCGCGGACGGCGCTGCCTGCACCGTCACAGCCCAGCACGGCGTCCGCCCCGACCTGCTCCCGCGCGCCGGTACGGGTGTCGCGCAACGCCACGAGCACGGGCCTCCCGTCGGGCGGGCCGATGCCCGTCACCTCGACCTCCTCACGCAGCCGCACCGACGGGTGCCGCGTCAGCTCGGTGCGCAGCAGCCGTTCGAGGTCGGGCTGGTCGAACAGGTTGGACTCGGGGTGGCCGTGCTCGCCGACCACCCGGTCCCGGCGGAACTCCGCGAACGGCCGCAGCTTCGCGTCGAGCAGCCGCAGGCCCGCCGCCGGCCTGCTGATGTCGCCGAACGCGGCGACCCCGGCCCGCTGCAGGATCCGCACCCCCTCGTCGTCGAGGTGCACCCCACGCGGCAGTGGATGGATCCCGGCGTGCCGCTCCACCACCGTGCAGGCCACCCCGAGCCGGGCCAGCAGGAGGGCGGCGGTCAGCCCGGTGGGGCCGGCGCCGACGATCAGCACGTGCCCGCCACGCTGCGCCCCGTCCAGCTCCACCGCTCCCACCTCCGGTTCGACCCTGCCAGCGCCGGCGGACCGCTGCAGCGACGGACCGGACCGTTCGCCGAATCACCGCACCGGTCGATCGGCTTCCGGCTGGTCGGCTGCGAGAACCTGGACCGGGTCCGCGAGCGCGGGGCCCGTGTCGCCGCGGTCGAGATCCGACCGCTGATGGACCCCTCCGGGATGGAGATGTGACCGACCGGCCGACGGAGATGGGGGAGCTGCTGCGCCCGCTGGCGCCGCAGGTCCTCGCGGTGCTGGTGCGCCGGTACGGCCAGTTCGACGCGTGCGAGGACGCCGTGCAGGACGCGCTGCTCGCCGCCGCCGTGCAGTGGCCGGTCGAGGGGGTGCCGGACAACCCCCGCGCATGGCTGATCACGGTCGCGGGGCGGCGGCTGGCCGACCAGTGGCGCAGCGAGAGCGCCCGCCGCCGCCGCGAGAGCACGGCGGCGCTCGCCGAGCCGGACCTGCCGGCGCCCGCCGCCGACGTCGACCACGCCGCCCAGGACGACACGCTCACCCTGCTGTTCCTGTGCTGCCATCCGGCGCTGTCGCCGCCGTCGCAGGTGGCGCTCACGCTCCGGGCCGTCGGCGGGCTGACCACCGCCCAGATCGCCCACGCGTTCCTCGTGCCCGAGGCCACGATGGCCCAGCGGATCAGCCGCGCGAAGCGCACCCTCGCCGGTGTCGGTTTCGGTGCGCCGGCCGCCACCGAGCAGCCCGACCGGCTCGGTGCGGTGCTGCACGTGCTGTATCTCGTGTTCAACGAGGGGTACACCGCCACCTCGGGTCCCGACCTGCAGCGCCCCGAGCTCACCCGCGAGGCGATCCGGCTGACCCGCAGGCTGCACCGGCTCCTGCCCGAGGACGGTGAGGTCGCGGGGCTGCTCGCCCTGATGCTCATCACGGAGGCTCGGCGTCCCGCCCGCACCCGTCCGGACGGCGCCCTCGTTCCCTTGGCCGAACAGGACCGGAGCCGCTGGGACGCGGCGTTGATCGCCGAAGGTGTGGAGCTGGTCAGCGCGACCCTGGCCCGCGCGCCGGTGGGTCCCTACCAGCTCCAGGCGGCGATCGCGGCCGTCCACGGCGAGGCCAGGAGCGCGCAGGACACCGACTGGCCGCAGGTCGCCGCCCTCTACCGGGTGCTCGACGTGCTCGCCCCGAGCCCGGTCGTCACGCTCAACCGCGCCGTCGCCGTGGCGATGGTGGACGGCCCCCGCGCCGGCCTGGACCTGCTGGCGACGCTCGACTCCGACCGCCGCATCGCGGGGCATCACCGGGTGCCGGCCGTGCGCGCCCACCTGCTCGACATGGCCGGGGACGTGGACGCGGCCCGCGCCACCTATCGGGAGGCCGCTCGCCGCAGCACGAGCGTGCCCGAGCGGCGCTACCTCGAGGACCGCGCCGACCGGCTCGGCTGAAACTGGCGACTCGCGCGCTGAAACCGGGCGACTCGCGCGCTGAAACCGGGCGACTCGCGGGCAGTGGCGGCGCAACCTCCAGTAACGCCCGGGCGGTGGTGATCGTTAGGCAACCGTGCGTCATCACACCGGCCGGTGGGCCTTCCCGCTCGTTCTGGCAGCGCTCACGACCGGTCTGGTGGCCGCTCCCGCGGCCGCGGACGTCTCGCCCGTTCCGGCGCAGGACGTCCCGGCGCAGAGCTACGTGGCGCTGGGCGACTCCTACGCGTCCGGACCGTTGATCCCGGTGCAGACCGGCCAGCCGGCCGGCTGCCTGCGCTCCACGAACAACTACCCGGCCATCGTGGGCCGCACCCTCGGGGTGCCCGGCTTCCAGGACGTGAGCTGCAGCGGCGCCACCACGGAGAACCTTGCAGGTCCCCAGGCGGTCAGCGGGGGTGAGAACCCTCCGCAGCTCGACGCGCTGTCGGAGGACACCGAGCTGGTCACGCTGACCATCGGCGGCAATGACATCGGCTTCAGCTCGATCATCAGCGAGTGCGCCGTCCGGTCCCCGCAACAGCCGGCGGGCGCGGCGTGCCGCGACTTCTTCACAGCGGGCGGCAACGACCAGCTCGCCGAGCGGATCGACGCCACCGCACCGAAGGTCGCCGCGGCGCTGGAGCAGATCGGGGAGCGCGCCCCGGACGCGAGGGTCCTGGTGGTGGGCTACCCGGCGCTGCTCCCCGACGAGGGGCCCGGCTGCTTCCCGCTGGTCCCGTTCAGCCCCGGCGACGTGGCCTACTTCCGCGAGACCGAGAAGCGGCTCAACGCAATGCTCGCCGACGAGGCCGACAGCGCGGGCGCCGACTTCGTCGACACCTACACCCCCTCCATCGGGCACGACATGTGCCAGCTGCCCGGCGTCAAGTGGATCGAGGGACTGGTCCCGACGGCTCCCGCCGCCCCGGTGCATCCCAACGCGCTGGGCACGGCCGGCATGGCCGCGGCGGTCGTCGAGGCGGTCTCCGAGGAGTCCGTCCCGGTGCTGGCCCCCTGAGGGCACGCCCCAGCGCCGGTCAGCACATCTTCTCCAGGCGGTTGACCCACTCCTCCCAGCCGCTGCGCAGGTCCTCGTAGTAGGAGGGCTCGAACTCGGGGCCGGTCCAGCTGTTGGTCACCGTCACCTCGGTGCGGCCGGGCTCGACCTCGCGGAGGGTGACGGTGACGGTCTCGTCGCTGATCCGGTCCTCGGGCGTCTGCGAGTGGTGGGTGAACGTGAAGGCGATCCGGGAGTGTGGCTCGAGGGCCAGGTACTCGCCGGTGAAGCGGTTGACGCTGCCGTCGGCCTCGTGCAGTTCGATCCGGTAGCGGCCACCCACCCGTACGTCGGCGTCGACGACGGTGGCGTACCAGCGCCGCATCTGGTCGGGCTCGGTCCAGGCCGCATAGATCGCGGCGGGGGACGCCGCGACGATGCGGGTGACGGTGACGGTGTGCGGAACGAGGGTCATCGGGGTTCCTCCGGCCGTGAGGTGACGAAAGCGTCGAGGGCGTCGAGGCGGTCGGTCCAGAACTGCTCGTAGAAGCGCAGGTGGTGCGTGGCCTCGGCCAGCGGCGCCGCTTCGAGGCGGCAAACGTGCCGCCTGCCGTGCACGGTGCGGCGCACCAGTCCGGCCCGCTCCAGGACCTTGATGTGCTTCGACGCGGCGGCGAGCGAGATGGGATGCGGGGCGGCGAGCTCGGTGACCGTCTGCTCGTGATCGGCGAGCCCGCGGACCATCGCACGGCGCGTCGGGTCGGCGAGAGCGTGGAACACCGCGTCGAGTCGTTCAACCACTCGGTTGAGGATAGGGGCGATCTCGCACGATGGTCAACCGTTCGGTTGAGCTTCAGAAAGGCCTTGACGGCGGCGGGGATCGGGCTATGGTAAACCTCGTAGTTAATTAACCGACTGGTTTGGCAGGTCATGACCGACGATGCTCTCAGCGTCACCTTCGCGGCGCTGGCCGATCCCACCCGGCGGGCGATCCTCGCGCGCCTCGCCCACGGCGAGGCGTCGGTCACCGAGCTGGCCGCACCCTTCACGATGAGCCTGCCTGCCGTCTCCAAGCACCTGAAGGTGCTCGAACGCGCCGGCCTGATCACCCGTGGCCGCTCCGCACAGTGGCGCCCGTGCCGCCTCGACGCCGGCCCGCTCGCCGACGTGGCCGACTGGGTGGGGCGCTACCAGCAGTTCTGGGACGGCAGCTTCGACCGCCTCGACGACCACCTGCGACAGATCCAGGAGGGACGCACCGATGACCGACCGACGTGAGACCGGCGAGCGCGAGCTCACCATCACCCGCGTCCTCGACGCGCCCCGGCGGCTGGTCTTCCAGGCGTGGACCGACCCCGCTCACGTCACCGCGTGGTTCGGGCCGCGGGGCTTCACGACCCCGATGTCGACGATCGCCATGGACGTCCGCCCGGGCGGGACGTGGCAGGCGACCATGATCCGCGACGACGACGGCGCCGAGTATTCGACCGGCGGCTTCTACATCGAGGTGTCGGAACCCGAGCGCCTCGTCTTCACCTGGGGCGCTCCCGGCGACACCCGGCAGGAGTCGGTGGTCACCGTCGAGCTCGCCGACCTCGACGGGCGCACCGAGATGACCCTGCACCAGGCCGGCTTCACCACCGACGACAGCCGCGACAGCCATCACGACGGCTGGTCGAGCGCCCTCGACCGGCTCACCGAACGGTTCCGGGAGGCAACCGCATGAGTACCACTGGCACGACCTCCACCAGCACCCTGCCCGACATCGTGTCCCCGGCGGAATGGGCGGCCGCCCGCGCCGATCTGCTCGCCGCGGAGAAGGACATGACCCGCGCACGCGACGCGCTGGCGGCGCGGCGCAGACGCCTGCCGATGGTCGAGTTCGGCCCCTTCACGTTCACCGGTGAGGCGGGCGAGCAGACCCTGCTCGACGTCTTCGAGGGACGCCGGCAGCTGATCGTCTACCACTTCATGCACGACCCGAACTGGTGCTCGGGCTGCGCGCTGTTCACCGACCAGGTCAGCAACCTCGCGCACCTGCACGCCCGCGACACGTCGCTGGCGATCGTCTCCCTGACGCCGTGGAGCGACCTCGAGCCGTTCCGTCGTCGCATGGGCTGGACCCTCCCGTTCTTCTCCTGCGGCCCGGACTTCGCCGACGCCACCGGGACCCCCGAGGGGTTCGGGCTCAGCGTCTTCCTCCGGGAGGGCGACCGGGTCTTCCGCACCTACTTCACGGCCGGGCGCGGGGTCGAACAGCTCGGCAGCGTCTGGAGCTTCCTCGACCTGACCCCGCTGGGTCGTCAGGAGCAGTGGGAGGACTCGCCGGCCGGGTACCCGCAGACCGCGCCGTACCAGTGGTGGAGACTGCACGACGAGTACTGAGCCCGCAGGGCGGCGTCACCGCTGGTCGTAGCCCTCCACGATGCGCAGCTGCATCGGGAACCGCACCGGTGACGTGCCGAAGAGACGACGCCCGGCTGTCTCGGCGGCCTCACGAACGGCGGCCGCGGCCTGCTGCGCCGCGGCCGCCGGGGCGTGCAGCAGCACCTCGTCGTGCTGGAAGAACACCAGGTGGGCCGGGCTTCCCGCCGCTCGCAGCAGCAGCCGGAGCTCGGCCAGCAGCACCAGCGCCCACTCCGCGGCGGTGGCCTGCACCACGAAGTTGCGGGTGAACCGCCCTCGTGCGCGCGCCGCGGCCGGCTGCTCGTGGCCGGGCCG
Source organism: Pseudonocardia xinjiangensis (assembly GCF_012911925.1). Classification (GTDB taxonomy): domain Bacteria; phylum Actinomycetota; class Actinomycetes; order Mycobacteriales; family Pseudonocardiaceae; genus Pseudonocardia; species Pseudonocardia xinjiangensis. The sequence continues at coordinate 18,111 of NZ_JAAXKY010000052.1, forward strand.
TGCCGGCGGGCAGGTGCGCCCCAGGTGTGAGTGCACGAGCCTGCCCTCCTCGCCCGCTCTCGCCGCCTCCTCCACGTAGGCGATCGCGGCCGGGAACCGCCGGCGCAGCGTGGCCATCAGCGCACCGGCCCCGCCGGAGGTCTGGCCGTACATCGCCGAGAGCAGCGCGAGCTTGGCCTTCGGCCGGTCGCCGTCGAACTCGCGGGCGGCGAGCGCGGAGTACAGGTCGTCGTCGCCGGGGGCGAGCGCGTGGTCGCCGGACAGGGCGGCCAGGACCCGGGGCTCCAGCTGGGCGGCGTCGGCCACCACCAGCCGCCAGCCCGGGTCGGCGCGGACGGCGGAGCGTACGGCGCGGGGAATCTGCAGGGCCCCGCCGCCGCGGGAGGCCCACCGGCCCGACACGACCCCGCCGACCACGTACTCGGGGCGGAACCGGCCGTCGTGGACCCAGCTGCGCAGCCAGGACCAGCCGTGGGCGGAGTGCAGCCGGGCGAGCTCCTTGTACGCGAGCAGCGGCTCGACCGCCGGGTGGTCGATGCGGCGCAGCTCCCACGACCGCGTGGTCTCCAGCTCGTGGCCGGCCCGGGCGAACGCGCGCAGTACCTCGGCGGGGGAGTCGGGGTTGAGCGGACGGCCCCCGAACGCGGCGGCGACCTCGTCGGCCAGCGCGGCCAGCTTCGGCGGCCTGCCCCCGAGCACGGGGCAGGGCCCCAGCAGCTCCGTGAGCAGCCGGTCGTGGACGTCGGGCCGCCAGGGCAGCCCGTGGCAGGTCATCTCCTCGGCCACGAGCATCCCGGCGGACTCGGCGGCGGCCAGCAGCCGCATCCCCGGCCCCGCGGCGGCGAGCGCCCGCTGCTGGGCCGCGTGCACGGCCACGACGTCGGCGAGCTCGTCGGTGGCGTCGCCGGTCTCGAACAGGGCCGGGGGTCCGTCGCCGTCGTCGGGCGGATCGGGATCGGGGGTGCGGCCCTGCAGCCGGGCGGTGGCCGCGGCCAGACCGTGCGGCTGGCCGTACTGGCCCGCGGCTCCCACCAGCAGGCCTTCCACCAGCTCGACGTCGTGGGCGCGCGCCACCTCCACCCCGGCGGCGAGCAGCCGCCGGTAGCTGCGGGCCCGGGCGAACACCCACCGTGGCGCGTGGTCCCGCTCGAGGTCGGCGACGCTCGCGAGCGCGGTGAGAGGTTCCGGGGCGCCGAGCGTGGCCCCGTCGTCGGCGAGCCGTTGGATCCGGGCCGGTCCGTCGCGTGGCCCCGGATCGAACGCGATCCTCACCCGCGTCGCGGGGTGAGCCGAGGTTGCGCGCGCGAGGGGAGGAGCCCGGCGAGCAACCCACGCTGGGGGACGCCCAGGATCTCCTCCGGACCGGCACCCACCTCGGCGAGCACGTCGTTGGCCGCCAGCACACCGGACGCGGCAGCGCGTTCCATCAGGCCGGTGAGCATGGGTGTGTCGACGAAGTCGCCTGCGACCCGGATGCCCCGGGCGTCGCCGGTGACCGTGGGCCGGGTGCCGGCGCCGCCCGGCGGGAAGGTGGGGGCGGTGGCCTCCAGCCGCTGCTGCAGGTGCACGACGGGGGCGTCGCGGGTCTCCGGCCACAGCGTGGCGAGCTCGGCGCGCATCCGCTCCGTGGCCGAACCGACGTCGGGCGCGGTGCACCCGTAGGAGTGCAGCTCCACCACCGACCCGCCGGTGCGTGCCGCCCACTCGGCGGACGGCCGCTCGAGGCGGGAGTAGACGGTGATGGAGTCGAGCGTGGCCTCCCGGCTGACGGCGCTGAACACCGGACGCTCTGGCGCGACGTCGCTGCCGAGCCAGAGCCGGGTGACCGCGAACGGTGGGGCCAGCGCCAGCGCTGCCGCCTTCTCCGCGAGCCGGGGCGCCGCGGCGGCCGCGGCCGGGGACGCCGCCAGCAGGCGGTGCAGGGCGCCCGGGTCGGTGGCCAGTACCAGGTGGCGCGTGTCGAGCGGGGCGCCGTCGGTGAGCTCGACCCGCCAGCGGTGCCCGACGGCGGGAACCACCGCGCTCGCCGCGGTGGCCGTGCGGACCTGCGCGCCGTGCTTCCCGAGCACGGCCCGGAACGGCTCCCAGATGCAGGTGAGGTGGTCGGTGGTGGGCGCGTCGAAGCCGATGCCTTCGGGATTGCCGAGGAAGTAGTAGTGGAACATCGCGATCAGCTCCGCGGCGGACAGCGCGGCGGGCTCGGCGAAGAACGACCGCGCGAACGCCTCGAACAGCATGGCGAGCGCGCGGTCGGACATGCCCAGCCCGGCCAGGAACTCCGCTGCCGGTACGGCGTCGAACGCCGCGGTGGTGCGCTCACGGTCGTAGGCGAGGAGCTCGGCGGCCAGGGACTGCCGGGAGCCGAGGAGATCGCGCAGGCCCAGGCTCGGGGACCGGGCGAACAACGCCAGCAGGTTGAGCGGCGGCGCCGCGGGCAGCCCGGTGAGGTCCTCGGGCGGCCACTCGCGGGAGATCACCGGATAGCCGCCGACCGGGCGCAGGAAACCCAGCTCCGGGTCGATCCGCCGCAGCACCGCCCGCCACGTGTAGTAGTGGCGGAAGAAGGCGTGGAAGCCGTGCTCGACCACCTGCTCGGTGCCGTCGGGCAGCGTGTGGGGCCAGGCCCCGAGCCGGCCGCCGAGCGTGGGCGCGGCCTCCAGGAGCGTGACGGCCACGCCCCGCTCGGCCAGCACGACCGCCGCGCTGATGCCGGCCACCCCGCCCCCGACGACCACCGCCTCCGTGCCGGCGGGTGCATCGCGGGGCTTGCGCGGATCGGCGGGCACCACCACCCGGGGGCGCATCCGCAGCGGCGCAGCCCGGGTGGTCGACTCTCGGCTCACGAAAACGACCTTATGTGTACCCACCGACAGTTGCCGGAATGTGACGGCGCGCGCCGGGGTTGCCGCGAACATGACGGTAGAACTGGGTCGGTACGGCATCTGGCGGAGCGCGGCGGGGCTCACCCCGGAGCTCGCGACAGAGGTGGAGGCGCTGGGCTACGGCGCCATCTGGATCGGCGGCTCGCCCCCCGGGGACCTCGCGCTCGCCGAGTCGATGCTCGCCGCCACGCAGCGGATCGCGGTGGCCACCGGCATCGTCAACATGTGGACGACACCCGCCGAGGAGGTGGCCGCGTCCTACCACCGGATCGAGGCGGCCTACCCCGGCCGTTTCCTGCTCGGGGTCGGCATCGGCCACCCCGAGGCCACGAGCGAGTACCGCAAGCCCTACGACACGATCGTCGACTACCTCGACCGGCTCGACGCCGCGAAGGTGCCGTTGGAGGGGCGGGCGCTCGCGGCGCTGGGCCCGAAGGTGCTCAGGCTGGCCGCGGAGCGCACGGCGGGCGCGCACCCCTACCTGACCACTCCCGAGCACACGCGTGAGGCCCGGGCGATCCTGGGCGAGGGCGTGCTGCTCGCGCCCGAGCACAAGGTGGTGCTCGACACCGACCCGGAGCGGGCCAGGGCGGTCGGACGCCCCGTCGTGGCGAAGCCCTACCTGGGCCTGCGCAACTACACCTCGAACCTGAAGCGCCTGGGGTGGAGCGATGAGGACCTGGCCGACGGCGGGAGCGACCGGCTGATCGACGCGCTCGTCGCCCACGGGGACGCCGCCGCCGTGGCCGCGCGCCTCACCGAACACCTCGACGCGGGCGCCGACCACGTGTGCGCGCAGGTGCTGCCCAATGACGAGGACCCGCTGCCGGCCCTGCGTCAGCTCGCGGAGGCGCTCGACCTGCGCTGATCCGACCCGTTCTGCGTCACGGAGGCCCCCGCACCAGCTCGGTGCGGGGGCCTCGTCGTGGCAGGAGCGCACTCTTAGGGCAGCTGCTCGACCTCGACGCCGGCCCGGTCGACACCGGTGTACTGGCCGAAGTTCTCGGTGACCAGTGCCCACCCTCGCTCGTGGGCGCAGAGCAGGGCGTGCGCGTGCAGCTGGTCGCCGCCCCTCACCCCGACCGTTCGGGCCCGGCCGGCCGTGAGGTCGTCGACCAGGGTCACCGGGAGCTGCAGCAGGACCTCGAGCACGGGGTGGGCCTTCTCCGGTAGCTGCGCCCACGCGGTGGCGACGGCCGTGGACGGAAGCACCAGCACGATGCCCTCCTCGACGGCGGTCCACACCAGCGCGGCGGCGTAGATCGAGCGGCCGTTCGAGAAGGCGATGATGGCGGAGGCGTCGAGGACGCGGCCGCCGATCACGCTGCGGGAACTGAGGGCAGGCCCAGATCACGGCGCACGGCGTCGATGACCTCCTGCGGAGGCCGGCCGCCGAGCGCCCGTTCCAGTATGGCGAGCGCGCGGGCCCGCGACAGCTTGGACTCCAACGCGTCGGCGACGAACGCCGACAGGCTCTTGGCGGCGCCGCCCGCGACGGCGGCCTGAGCCTCCTCGAGGATCTCGGGCGGCAGGCTCACCGTCACACGCTGGGCGGTCATACTGAAAGGGTAGCGCAGTCATACTCTGCTCGACGCCCGGTGAGACCCGACCCGCCGTGCCGTGCCGTGCTCAGTCGCGCATCCGCTCGGCCCCGGGGCAGACCTGGGGCGCGACGATGTCGCAGTGGGCGTACTCCTCGATGGGCACGCGGTGAGCGGTGGTGCTGTCGGGGCGGTCGGCCTCGGCGGCCCGCAGCGGCCGCCGGACCAACGTGAACGCCAGCAGCGACGCCAGCACCAGGAGCCCGGCGCCGATCATCATCGCCATCCGGAACCCGGCGTTGAAGGAGGCGGCCTCGGTGTAGTCGCTGCCGCGGATGCCCGCGACGCCGGGGATCACGGCCACCGAGAGCAGCCCCGCCGCCCGCGCGACCGCGTTGTTCACCCCGGACGCGGCGCCGGCGTACCGGTCGGGGGCGCTGTCGAGCACGGTGGCGGTGAGGGGGGCGACGGTGAGAGTCAGGCCGGCGCCGAAGACGAGCACGGCGGGCAGCACGTCGGCGGCCCACGACGCGCCGGGGCCGATCCGGAGCATGAGCAGCAGCCCGGCCGCGCTCACCAGCGGGCCGAGCGTCATCGGCAGCCGGGGCCCGATCCGTCCGGCGAGTGCCCCGGAGCGCGCGGAGAACGCCAGCATGATCAGCGTGACGGGCAGCAGCGACGTGCCTGCGGCGAACGCGCTGAACCCCGCGACGGTCTGCAGTTGCAGCACCAGTAGCAGGAACACCACGCCGAGTGCGGCGTAGACCAGCATGGTCACCGCGTTGGCTGCGCTGAACGTCGCGTTCCCGAACAGCTCGGTCGGTACCAACGGACTCTGGGAGCGCCGCTCGTGGAGCACGAACGCCACCAGCGCCAGCAGCCCGATCGCCAGGGCGACCACCAGGTCCGTCGTCACCCCTCGCTCACTCAGCCCCGTGAGCGAGTACGTGAGACCGGCCAGACCGAGCGCGGCGAGCGCGGTGCCGGAGATGTCGAGGCCCGGCGCCGCGTCGGGGTCGCGGCTCTCGGGCACGTGCCGCAGTGCCACCACGACGACGAGCACGGCCAGCGGGAGGTTGATGAGGAACACCGCGCGCCAGTTCCACTCCACCAGCCAGCCGCCGAGGAAGGGCCCGACGGCGCCGGCGATGCCGCCGAGGCCCGACCACGCCCCCACGGCTGCCGCCCGGTCCGGGCCGTGGAAGGACGCCGAGATCAGCGCCAGGCTGCCCGGGGTGAGCAACGCCCCGCCGACGCCCTGGAGTGCCCTGGCCACGATGAGCGTGTTGACGTCCGGGGCGAGTCCGCACATCAGCGACGCCAGTGCGAACCACACGACGCCGATCAGGAACACCCGGCGTCGCCCGAAGTGGTCGCCGAGTGACCCGCCCAGCAGGATCAGGGCGGCGAGCGTGAGCGTGTAGGCGTTGACCGTCCACTGCAGCGCGGTGAACCCGGCGTTGAAGTCGGCACCGATCCGTGCCAGTGCGACGTTCACCACCGTGCCGTCGATCAGCACGAGACCGGACCCCAGCACGGTGGTGAGGAGCACCCATCGACCGCGTGCCGTGCCCATCCGGATTGCGCCTGGTTCCGCCACGCACCTCACTATGCACCGCCCCACCATGAGAGGTGCCGGGCACGAGCCCTGTCTCCGACGGGCCTGGCGCGCCCCCGCCGGCACTGATCGCCGGGCTGCGGGGATTCGTCGCCGAACGGTCCGACTTCCCGCAGGTGAGAGTGACGAACAGATCGAATGGAGGCTCCCCAGAAGCCTTCTACCTGAAGTAGAATGGGATGGTGCCGACGCTGGGTGAACTGGAACGTGCCGTGATGGAGACCCTCTGGTCGGCCACGGGGCCCGTCACCGCTCGTGACGTGCAGGATGCGCTGGCGAGTCGTGATCTGGCCACCACCACCGTGCTCACGGTGCTCGGCAGGCTGGAGCGCAAGGGTCTCGTCACGCGCGAGCGCGAGGGCCGGGCGCACCGCTACCGCTCCGTGGCCAGCCGTGAGGACCATGTCGCCGAGCTCATGCTCGACGCCCTGGATGCGGCGCCGGACCGGGGCGCGGCCCTGGCCCGGTTCCTCGGTTCGATGCCGGAGGACGAGCGCGCCGCTTTGCGTGACCTGCTCGACTGAACCAGTCTGCTCCGATGACGCTCACTGCGTTCGGCCTCTTCGTGCTCGGCGTGGTGCTCGCCGAGCCGCTGAGCCGAGCGATGGCCACAGCGGAGTGGCCGGCCCGCGACCCCGTCGGCGCACTGCTCGTGTGGCAGGCGATCGGGCTCGCCGGCGGCCTGGCGCTCCTCGGCTCCGGTTTCGTGTACGGACTGTCCCCGCTGGGGCCCTCGCTGTCGGTGGCGGTTCCCGCCGCGGTCGACGCGATGGCCGTCGGCGAGGTACCCCGGGAGCTCTCGCTCATCCACATCGCCGCGTTGCTGGCGGCGCTGGCGCTGGCGCTGCGGCTGGTCGGGGTGCTGCTCGCGGTCACGCTGCGCACGCTCAAGGTGCGGCGCCGTCATCGTGACCTGATCGACCTGCTCGGCACGCCGTGGCCCGCCGTCCCGGGCGCGCGGGTGCTCGACCATCCCGTCCCCGTGGCGTACTGCCTTCCCGGGCTGCGGTCCCGGCTCGTGCTGTCGGCCGGGGTTCTCGACGCTCTCGACCCACCTGCGGTCCGGGCCGTGCTCGCCCATGAGCGGGCCCACCTGCGGGAGCGCCACGACCTGGTGGTGCTGCCGTTCGTGGCCTGGGGTGCCACCGCGCCGTTCGTGCGGGGGATGGTCTGCGCCCAGCTCGCCGTGGCCGCGCTGATCGAGATGCGAGCCGACGACGTGGCGGCGAGCGAGGTCACGGCCAAGCAGCTGACGGGGGCGTTGCGGACGATGGGCGGCGCAGCACCTGCTGCCGCACTGAGCTCGTTCACCGACAAGCTGGACCACCGGCTGTGCCGGATCGTCTCCCCGCCCGCGCCGCTTCCTGCTGCGGTCCGGGTGCTCGTGCGGGTGGCCGCCGCCGGGCTGGTGGCGGTGCCGACCGCGCTGCTGCTGGTGCCCTGACCCCGGCCGGTCAGATCGCTGCATCGCCCCGCAGGACCGCCACCGCCCGTACCGTGGCGTATCCCCGCCAGTCCATGGCGCTCGCGGGGGAGAACTCCGCGAACTCCACACGCCAGCCCCCGTCGGCCTGCTGCGCGCCGGCGAGCCGCCGCAGCTCGGCGGTGACGACCTCGGGCGCGAACAGCGCCCGCACCGGGCGGTCGGGCTCGGGCGCGATGTCGAGTGCACGGATGGTCTCGTCGTCGCTGCCCCCCTCGACCGGAAGGACGCCGTTGTCCGGCAGATGAGCACCGAGCCGCCCGAGCAGAGCGGCCGCGGCCGGCTCGCTGTCGTACACCGCGTCGAGGAACCGCAGCGCGAAGGCCAGCACGAGGGCCGGGGGACGCTCCTCGACCGCGCGTACGGCGTCGAGGCAGTACCGCGTCGCCCGCGCGAGCCACGGGTGCACGGCCACGGCGGGGTCGTGGCGGGCCGCGCGCTGAGCGACGGCCGCGATGATCGCGGTGATCTGCAGCGAGGACGTCCGCGGGTCCGCCTGCGCCCACCATGCGGCGGTGCCGGCCCGGTCGGGCGCCGGCAACGCGAACGGCAGCCCGCCGTCGGGGAGGGAGACCGACTCCAGCCAGTCGCACAGCGCGACCGCGTGCGGGGTCGTCGTCGGGGCGACCTCCGCGAACACCTCGAACGCGTGCAGCGCCGCTCCGGGCTGGCTCGACACCGACCGCAGGTCCGGCTCCAGTCCCCAGCCGTACCCGCCGTCCGCGTTGCGGTACGCCGCGAGGGCGGCGAGCACCGGATCCGGGCCGCCCGTGCCGAGGAGCAGCCGGAACCGGTGGCGGTCGAGCAGCCGCCCGTGCGTGGCCATGAAGTCCGCGGCGGCGGGCAGATCGATGGTCGTGAGCGCCGTCATGGGGTGAGCCTCCCGTCCCGACGGGTGCCTGTCGTGAACGAATCGGTCAGCCACCCTCTCCGCGCAGCGGCGCACTGGCGTGGCGCAGCTGTCCCAGCGCCTCCGCCCAGGACCGCACCAGCCCGGTCTCGTGGTAGGGCACGCCGATCTCGGCGCAGAACTCCCGCACGACCGGGCGGGCCCGGCGCAGGTTCGCTGTCGGCATGCTCGGGAAGAGGTGGTGCTCGATCTGGTGGTTGAGCCCGCCCATCGCCACGTGCAGCAGACCGTCGGTCAGCCGGCCGCCCCGGACGTTCCGCGCGGTGATCACCTGCTTGCGCAGGAAGTCCAGGCGACCCTGCGGCATCGCCATCCCCTTGTGGTTGGGCGCGAAGATCGAGCCCAGGTACACCCCGAACAGCCCCTGGTGCACCACGAAGAAGGCGATCGCGAGCCCGGGCGGCAGCACCATGAACAGTGCGGCCAGGTACCCGGCGGCGTGCGCGGCGAGCAGTCCGAGCTCCAGGCGGCGGCCGCGCACCGTGGCGCCGCGCTCGCCCAGCAGCCCCCGCACGCTGCTGCGGCGCAGGTCGATCCCGGCCAGCGTGAGGAGCGGGAAGAACAGCAGCGCCTGGTGGCGGTTGACGAAACGGGTGACGCCCCGCGCGGCCACCGCCTGCTCCCCGGTCCAGACCAACGCTCCCGCAGCCACGTCGGGGTCGAGTCCTTCGTGGTTGGGGTTCGCGTGGTGGCGCGTGTGCTTGTCCATCCACCAGCCGTATGACATCCCGATGCCGAGGTTGCCGAGCAGCCTGCCGGTGACCGTCGCCGCGACCCGGGAGCGGAAGACCTGCCGGTGCGCGACGTCGTGTGCGAGCAGTGCGACCTGCCCGTACCCGACGGCGGCGGCCGCGGCCACGAGCAGTTGCCACGGCGAGTCCCCGAGCAGGACGAACGCGGTGGCCGTCAGCGCGACCGCCGCACCGACGAGGAGGAACCGGACGACGTAGTAGCCGGGCCTGCGGTCCATGAGCCCGGCGTCGGTGATCCGGCGGGACAGGTGCGCGTAGTCGCTCCCGCGCGGCGGTGCGTCGGACATACCGCTGAAAGTGGTCATGCGGCGAGCCTGCGCGGAAGCGGCCGCCGGGTTGAGCCGGTGAGCCCCCGGACGACACGGGGGCAATCCCCATCCCGTGCGCCCCGCTCAGGCGGCGTCGGCCCCCACGCGGTCGGGTCCGCCGGCCAGCAGAGCCACCAGCCCGGCCACCGGGAGCGCGATGAGCATGCAGAACGCGCCTGGGATGCCGATCACGTCCGCCAGCCCGCCGACGAGTGCCGCACCGACGCTCGCTCCGGTGAGGAACACCAGCGTGGCGATACCGAGCGCCACGCCCCGCTGCGCCCCGGGGACGGCTGCTCCCACCGAGGCGATCATCGCGGGCTGCCCGACCCCGAACGCGGCGGAGACCAGCACGACCGCTGTGGCCAGCAGGACGGGCGACTCCGTGGCACCTCCTGCTGCGGCGGTGAGCAGCGCGACGATGGCCGTCGGGCACGCGAGAGCGATGGAGCGCCGGGACCCGAGGCGGGCGAGGAGGACGCGGGCGAGAGCCGGTGAGGCGAACCCGACGACGGCCGCGGGCACCAGCAGCGCCCCGGTGGCCAGCGGCGTCCAGCCCCACGAGGCGGCGGCGAGCGGCACTCCCAGCAGCAGGGCGAACCAGCTCGCCGGGACCGCTGCCGCTGCGAACGCGCTGCGCAGCACGGTGGGGTTCGTGATGATCTCGCGCGGCAGGAACCCGTGCGGGTGAGCCCTGACCCACAAGGTCACCAGCGGGGCGCCGACGACCAGGAGCGCCGCGCCGAGAACCGCGGTGCCGGTGCCGGACGACGGCGACTGGATGAGCAGCACCAGCCCTGCCGCGGCGACGGCCACGAGCACTGCGCCCGTCCGGTCGATGGCGTCACCGCTGCCCCCTGCGGGAGCGATGCGCCAGAGGGGAGGGATCGCCAGCAGGGCGAGCACGGGGATCGCGACGGCCCACCGCCACCCGCCCAGCGTGTCGAGCCCGCCGCCCAGCAACGGCCCGAGCGCGCCGATCGTGGCGGCCACCCCGGCCACGCGGCCGAGCGCGGCGCCCTGCTCGGACCCGCTCCAGCGGGCGCTGATCAGCGCCGTCGCGAGCACGGGGATCGCCGCTGCACCGGCGCCCTGCAGGACGCGCGCGACGAGCAGCGCGGGGAAGGACGGGGCGAGTGCGGCGGCGAGCGCGCCGAGCGCCATCGTGGCGATGCCGAGGCAGAGCGGGAGCCGGATACCCACGACGTCGGCGAGGCGGCCGTGGATGGGGGTCGCGACGGCGAGCGTCACGGTGTAGCCGCTGACCATCCACGCCGCGGTCGCCGCGCTGACCTCCAGGTCGCCCGCCAGTTCGGGGAGAGCGACGGTGACCGCGGACGTGGACGTGCCGGCGAGGCCGAACAGCAGCCCGAGCAACGCGGCGAAGCGGTGGGGAGAGCGCACAACGGGACAGAACGCCCACCCCGCAGGGGTGCATTCCTTCCCGAGGCGTTCGGTGCGGCTAACCCGCCCGTCCGGGCGGCTCGAGCGCGCCGAGCTCGAGCTCGCCCTCGACGACCTGGCGGGCGACCTCGCTCAGGCGCTGGTTGCGGTTGCGGGAGTGGCTGCGGAGCCGCTCGAACGCCGCGTTCATGCTCAGCCCCGCCCGCTGGGCCAGCACCCCCTTGGCCTGCTCGATGATGACCCGGCTGTTCAACGCCGTCTGCAGCTGTTCCACGAGCACCTCACCCCGGCGGACGGCCCGCTCCTGCAGGATCCCCACCGTGGCCACGTCGGCCAGCGCCTGGGCCAGCGCGAGATCGGCTTCGGGCAGGGCGCCGGGCAGCCGGCGGAACAGATTCATGGCGCCGACGGCCTTGCCGCGCAGCCGCAACGGCATCGCGTGCACCGACCGGTACAGCTGGTGTGTCCTCATCGCGTCGGTGAGTACCGGCCAGCGGTCGCCCACATCGGCCAGATCCGGGGCGACCACCGGGGCCGCGGTGCGCACGCACTCCACGCACGGACCGTCGTCGGCCTGGAGCTGCAGCAGCTCCATCAGGCTCACGTCCTCGTCCGAGGAGGCCACGACCTGCAGGTACCCGCGGGAGTCGACCAGCAGGATCCCCACCGCGTCGGCACCGCACAGCGTGACGCCGTGCCCGACGAGCTGATCCAGGAGGTCGATGATGTCGAAGTCGTCGATCAGGGTGTCGGCGAGCCCGACGAACGCCGTGCTCAACAGCCCCTCACGGCCCTGCACCGTTTCACTCATCGCCCGTTTCTCCCCTGCCGAAGAACTGTCTCGAACCAACCCCCGTGCGGTCTGTCCGATTACTGCTGCCGGCCGTCGAGCAGACGAATCGAGCCGGAGCCCGAGAGCACCCGGCCGTCCGCTGCCGAGGCCGAGATCAATGGTGCGGCGCCGTGGCCGGACCCCCGCTCTCCAACCCGGCAAACCGCTCGCTCGAATGGAGCGACCGACACTGCTTCCTCGTCGCGCGTTTGCAAATCATTACATGAGTCGCCCGTTCGGGCCGAACTGAACGGTCGGAAGATCGGCCGAAAGATCGGCAGCTCGATGATTCTTTGAGCAAGATAATCAGTTCTCGAGATCCAGAGCGGGGGCGCCGGAAATTGCGTAGCGCTAAGCGTGACCCACGCTTCGGGGCGACCTTGGTCCGACCGGCGCACCCGCCCGTGAGCAGTGTCACGTAAAGTGCGCGCAACGAGCGGCGGACGGCCTCGGAAGGGAACCCGGTGCAACGCCGATCGAGTGGCCACGACAGCGCCATGGGGCATCCGCATCCGGCGCACGAGCGGCCGCCGGCAGGAGTTCCCCGGGGGATGAGTGGCACGGTGGACGAACAGGACGGCCCCGTCGGTCGGGCGCTGCTGGCGGCCTTCGAGGCCACCCACGACGACCGCGGCCTCGCCGAGCAGGTCTGCCGGACATGCCTGAGCGGGCTCGACGTCGACGGCGCGTCCCTCGCGCTGCACGCCGTGAGCGCCGCCCGCGAGACCCTGTGGGCCAGTGACGCCGTCGCCGGTCTCCTCGACGACCTCGAGTTCAGCCTGGGCGAAGGTGTCTGCATGGAGGCGGCCACCACCGGCCGTCCGGTCTTCGTCGCGGACATCTGCGCCGACATGCGGCGATGGCCGGTGTTCGCCGACGCGGTCGTGGAACGCACGCCGGCCCGGGCGCTCTTCGCGCTGCCGCTGCGGTGGGGCGCGGTCAACCTCGGCGTGCTCCACCTCTACCGCCGCACGCCCGGGCCCCTGCCCGCCGAGCAGCGCCGCGACGCGGTGGCGGCCGTCAACACCGCCGCACTGATGATGCTCGGCGCCCGTACCGATCCCGGCGACGGACCGTGGCTCGACCCCACGGTCAGCAACCGTGCGGAGATCCATCAGGCCACCGGTATGGTCCTGGCACAGTTGGGCATCGGCGCCACCGACGCACTTGCGAGAATGCGCGCCCACGCCTTCAGCGAGAAACGCCTCCTCCTCGACGTCGCCCATGACATCGTCACTCGGCGTCTGCAGTTCACTCCGGACGAACCCTGATCGTCTGATCGGCCGTGCTCACGTTCTGGTGACCCTCGGCCGGGGGTCGCGGCAGACGTCCCCCGGTCGGCGCACTCGAATTCCCGGTGCGCTCACCAGGCGTGATGGAGGACCCGTGGGTTCACTCGACCGATGAGGGCTCGGCGCTCGGGCTAATGACGGTCCGTGCCGGGGCCGGTAAGGTACGCCTTGGTCTTCTCGCGGAGGCTCGGCTTTCGCCTCCGACCTTCGTAGCGGCGTGCAGCTCTCGGATACCGATGGGATTCTCGAATGCCGGCCAGGAACGATGCTGTGCGTCGCGGATCAGGTGCGGACACCGAGGACGACGACACCGTCGTCGCTCTCCCGGCGCTCATCGACGACGACGCCCTCATCGATCTGATCGTGGCCGTGGCGGCGCACCACGGGTTCGACGGGCGCAACTGCGCCGACCGTCACCTGGTGCAGTGGTTGGCGGCGTGGCGGCGCCACCTGGACTGAGCCGCGGGGCTCAGGGAACGAGCACCACCTTGCCGCTCGTCGCACGCTCCTCCAGCGCGGTGTGCGCCCGAGCCGCCTCGGCCAGGGGGAACGGATGCACCACCGGCACCAGCCGTCCCGCCGCGGCCTCGGCCAGCGCGCGTGTCTCCAGGGGCCGCAGGCCGCCGTAGCGGCGCAGCATGCGCGGCCCGGTCACCCAGACGACCGCCAGACTGCCCGCCACGACGTCGGCGCTGGTGAACTCCGTGACCGCGCCGGACGACCAGCCGAACATCACCACCCGCCCGCCGACGTCGAGGATCTCCAGCGCGGTCCGTCCCACGGCACCTCCGACGCCGTCGAGCAGCAGGGTCGGCTTGCGCCCGGCGAGGGCCTCCAGGACCTGGTCGCGCCAGCCGGGATCGCGGTAGTCCACGGCGACGTCGGCACCCAGCCTCCGTACCTTCTCGACCTTCTCCGGTCCCCCCGCCAGGCCCACGGCGGTCGCACCGGCGGTCCGGACCGCCTGGACGAACAGCGTCCCGAGTCCGCCCGCCGCCGCGGGGACGAGCACCACGTCGTCGGCGGCGAGGTCGGCGACGTCGAGGATGCCCAACGCCGTACGTCCGGTGCCGATCATGGCCACGGCCGACTCCGGTGCGAGCCCGTCGGGCACGGCGTGCAGGGCCGCGACCGGTGCCACCGCACGTGCCGCGTAGCCGCCACTGGCCATCCCGAGATGCGCGACCACCGGGCGACCCACCCAGGCGCCGTCCACGCCGGCCCCGACCTCGCTCACGACGCCCGCCACCTCGCGACCCGGCGTCATGGGCAGTTCCGGGCTCGGGAACGGGCCGCCCGTCGTGCCGGCCCGGATGCTCGTGTCCAGCAGGTGCACGCCAGCGGCGGCCACGTCGATGACCACCTGCCCTTCGCCCGGCGTGGGGTCGGGGACGTCCTCGAACCGCAGCGTGTCCGCCGCCCCGAACTCGTACTGCCGAATCGCCTTCACCCGGTGTCCCCTCTACGTCCCGTTGTCCGACCTGCGGCGATGACGCTAGGAGCTCAAGCCGGGTAGAGGTCAACGGTCGCATCGGGGAGCGGACGCCGCGCGAGGCCCCGGGCTCGCGGCGTAACGTTGATTACGTGCCCCATGATCTTCCCCGCACCCTCGGTGCCCTCCGGGCGTCCGGCCACGAGATCCGTGGTGTCAAGGACGAGATCCGCCAGAACCTCCTCTCCGCGCTCCGCGAGGGGCGCGACGCATGGCCCGGGATCGTCGGGTTCGAGTCCACCGTGCTCCCGCAGCTGGAACGTGCCCTCCTCGCAGGTCACGACGTCGTGCTGCTGGGCGAGCGCGGTCAGGGCAAGACCCGCCTCCTGCGCTCGATCGTCAACCTGCTCGACGAGTGGACCCCCGTCATCGAGGGCTCCGAGCTCGGCGAGCACCCCTACGACCCCATCACCCCGGCATCCCGCCGGCGCGCCGCCGAGCTGGGCGACGACCTGCCCGTCGCATGGCGCCACCGCGACGAGCGCTACACCGAGAAGCTCGCCACCCCCGACACCGCCGTCGCCGACCTCATCGGTGACGTCGACCCCGTCAAGGTCGCCGAGGGCCGTTCCCTCGGTGACCCCGAGACCATCCACTACGGCCTCGTGCCCCGCGCCCACCGCGGGATCGTCGCCATCAACGAGCTGCCCGACCTCGCCGAGCGCATCCAGGTGTCGCTGCTCAACGTGATGGAGGAGCGCGACATCCAGGTGCGCGGCTACACGCTGCGCCTGCCGCTGGATGTGCTGCTCGTCGCGTCGGCCAACCCCGAGGACTACACCAACCGCGGGCGGATCATCACCCCGCTCAAGGACCGTTTCGGGGCCGAGGTCCGCACCCACTACCCGCTGGAGCTGGCCGACGAGATCGCGCTGGTCCAGCAGGAGGCCGACCTCGCGGCCGAGGTGCCGCGGCACCTGATCGAGGTCGTCGCCCGGTTCACCCGGTCGCTGCGGGAGTCCAGTGCCGTCGACCAGGGCTCGGGGGTGTCGGCACGGTTCGCCGTGGCCGCCGCCGAGACCGTGGCCGCCGCCGCGCTGCGCCGCGCCGCGATCACCGGCGAGGAGCGGGCCGTCGCGCGTCCCGTCGACCTCGAGTCGGTGCCCGCCGTGCTGCGCGGCAAGCTGGAGTTCGCCTCCGGCGAGGAGGGCCGCGAGTCCGAGCACCTGGAGCACCTGCTCCGCCGGGCCACGGCTGACACGGCACGGGCCCGGCTGCGCGGCATCGACCTCAACCCGCTCGCCGAGGCCGTCGCGGGCAACCCGGTGCGCACGGGGGAGCGGGTCGCGGCCGTCGAGGTGGTGGCCGCACTCCCCGCGGTGGACGCCCTCACCGAGATCGCCAAGCGGCTCGACGCGGGCGGCACCGAGGACCCCGGCCCCATGGCGAGCGCGGCGGAGCTGGCCCTGGAACTGCTGTTCCTCACCCGCCGCCTGGCGAAGGACGAGTCCGACGACGGCGACACGGTGAGCTATGGCTAGACGCGACCGCAGGTACGCCTACGGGCCCTACACCGACGGGCCCGACCCGCTCGCCCCGCCGGTCGACCTCCGGGCCGCGATGGACGAGATCGGTCGCGACGTCATGGAGGGCTCCTCGCCGCGCTCGGCGCTGCAGGAGCTGCTGCGCCGGGGCATGCAGAACCGGCGCGGGCTCGACGAGCTCACCCGTGAGGTCTGGCAGCGCCGCAGCAGGCTGCAGCGGGAGAACCGGCTCGACGGCACGCTGCAGGAGGTCCGCGAGCTCTTGGCGCAGGCCCTCGACGCCGAGCGCGACTCGCTCGGGCGCCAGGACACCGACGACGCCCGGTTCCGCGAGATGCAGCTCGACGCGCTGCCGTCGGACACGGGCGGGGCGGTGCGCGAGCTGAACTCCTACGACTGGCAGTCCCCCGATGCGCGGGAGGCCTACGAGCAGATCCGTGACCTGCTCGGCCGGGAGATGCTCGACCAGCGCTTCGAGGGCATGAAGCAGGCGATGGAGAACGCCACGCCCGAGGACGTCGAGCGCATCCGGGAGATGCTCGACGACCTCAACAGCCTGCTCGCCAACCACGCCGCCGGGCAGGACACCGCCGAGCAGTTCCAGCAGTTCATGGCGCAGCACGGCGAGTTCTTCCCGGAGAACCCCACGAGCACCGAGGAGCTCGTCGACCTGCTCGCGCAGCGGGCGGCGGCCGCCCAGCGGATGCTCAACTCGATGACTCCGGAGCAGCGGGCCGAGCTGATGGAGCTGTCCCAGCAGGCCTTCGGCGACCCCCGGCTGGCGCAGTCGCTGTCCCAGCTCGACGCCCAGCTGCAGGGTCTGCGGCCGGGCGAGGACTGGGACGGGCAGGGCCGGTTCCGCGGGGACAACCCGATGGGCATGGGCGAGGCGACGCGCGCGATGGAGCAGCTCGGCCAGCTCGACGCGCTCGCCGAGCAGCTGTCGCAGAGCTACCCGGGTGCGCGGATGGAGGACATCGACCTCGACGCACTCGGCCAGCACCTGGGCGACGAGGCGCGGGTCGACGCCCGAGCCCTGGCGGAGCTGGAGCGTGAGCTGCAGCGCCAGGGCCTGTTCGAGCAGGCGCCCGACGGGTCGCTCCAGCTCTCGCCCAAGGCGCTGCGGCGGCTGGGGGAGTCGGCTCTGCGCGACGTCGTCGACAAGATCGGCGCGCGGCGCGGAGAGCGGGAGACGCACCGGTCCGGCGCGTCGGCCGAGGCCACCGGGGCCACCCGGCCGTGGGCGTTCGGTGACACCGAGGCGTGGAACGTGCCGAAGACCCTGCTCAACGCGCAGCTGCGGCAGGCGGCCGGGGACCCGAGGAAGCTCGACGTCACCGACGTGGAGATCGTCGAGACCGAGCAGCGCTCCCGCGCGGCGGTGGCGCTGTGCGTCGACACGTCGTGGTCGATGGTCCAGGACGGGCGCTGGGTGCCGATGAAGCGCACGGCGCTGGCGCTGCACCAGCTGATCTCCACGCGGTTCCGCGGCGACGACCTGAAGCTCATCACCTTCGGCCGGCACGCGCGGTCGGTGGAGCTGGGGGAGCTCGTCGGGCTGGAGGGGGCGTGGGAGCAGGGCACCAACCTGCATCACGCGCTGCTGCTGGCCGGACAGCACCTGCGCCGCAACCCGGACGCGCAGCCCGTGGTCCTCGTCGTCACCGACGGCGAGCCGACGGCCCACCTCGAACCGGACGGCAACGCCGTCTTCGACTACCCACCCAGCCGGGAGACGCTGCGGGCCACGGTGGCCGAGCTCGACCGGATCACCGGTCTGCGGGCGTCGTTCACGTTCTTCATGCTCGGCGACGACCCGCGCCTCGCCGCGTTCATCGACGACGTGGCACGCCGGTGCGGCGGCCGCGTGGTGGCCCCCACCCTGGACGGCCTCGGCGCCGAGGTGGTGGCGGACTACCTGCGCACCCGCCGCTGACCCGCCGCCCGGACTGCAGGCCCGGTGATTGCAGCAAAGCCACGTTCATGCAACCTCGTTGCGTGAACGTGGCTTTGCTGCAATAGGGGGTCGGTGTTCCGCGGCCGGTCAGCCGGCGAGCGGGACGGGCGTGAGGCGCACCCCGGCCCGGTAGACCTCGCGCACGCGCAGGTCCGGGTCGAGCACCACGAGGTCGGCCCGGCGGCCGGCCTCGATCGCCCCGACGTCGGCCAGCCCGAGCGCCTGCGCCGGTGTGCCCGCCGTCATCGCCACCGCCCGTGCCAGCGCCTCCTCGCGCGGCAGGGCCGCATGCCGCACGACGTTGGCGAACAGCGCGTCGGTCGTGGCGGTGCTGCCCGCGATCGTGCCGGTGTCGGCCACCCGGGCCACCCGGTCGGTCACGGTCACCCGCAACGCGCCGAGGTGGTACTGGCCGTCCGGCATCCCGGCGGCCGCCATCGCGTCCGTCACGGCCGCCACGCGCCCGCCGCCGGTGCTCCGGAGCACGTGCTCCCACAGGGCGGGGTGGACGTGCAGCCCGTCGGTCACCAGCTCGACGGTGACCCGGGAGTCCTCCAGCAGGGCCACCGCGGGCCCCGGCTCGCGGTGGTGCACCGGCGCCATCGCGTTGAACAGGTGGGTTCCCACGCGCGCGCCCGCGGCCACCGCCGAGCGCGTGAGCGCGTAGGTCGCGTCGGTGTGGCCGAGCGCGGCGATCGCCCCGGCGTCGACGATCCGGCGGACGGCGTCCAGGCCGCCGGCCCGCTCCGGGGCCAGCGTCACCATGCGGACGGCTCCGTGACCGGCGCGCAGCAGTCGCTCCAGCTCCCCGGGATCGGGGTCGCGCAGCTGCCGTGGGTCGTGGGCGCCGCACCGGGCCCCGGCCAGCCACGGCCCCTCCAGGTGCACCCCGGCGAGCTCGCCGTCGGCCACGAGGCCGGCGAGGGCGTCGACGGCTCGGAGCAGGTCGGCGGGTGCGGCCGCGACCAGGCTCGCCATCATCGTCGTGGTCCCGTGGGCCCGGTGGAAGCGCACCGCGTGCAGCGCCTGGTCGGGGTCCCCGTCGGGGAACGCCGCCCCCGCGCCGCCGTGTACGTGCATGTCGACGAACCCGGGCACGAGCACGGCGTCGCCGAGATCGACATCGGCCGGGCGCGGTGGTGCCCCCGTGCCGGCGCCGGCGATGCGGTCGCCTGCCACCTCGACCCACCCCGGTCCGACGGCCAGAGGCGTGACCACCGTGTCGGCCGCCAGGAGCAGGGTCGTGCCACTTGGGGTCACAACGTCTCCGTGATCTTGCTGAGGCCGCGGGGAGCGTCCGGGTCCTCGCCGCGGTCGACGGCGACGTGGCGGGCGAGAAGCTGGAACGGGAGGATCTCCAGCAGCGGGGAGAGCTCCTCGGGCACGCCGGTCGGGAGCGCGAAGCCGACCGCGGCCCGCGCCACGGCGGCCGGGTGTCCCACGCAGCACACGTCGGCCCGGCGCTCGGCCAGCCGGGGCAGCACGTCCTCCATCGCGGTGCCGCCGACGCCCTCGTTCACCACGGCGAGCACCGGAACCTGCGGGTCGACGAGGGCGAGCGGGCCGTGCAGCAGGTCGGCCCCGGAGAACGCCTGTGCCGAGACGTAGGCGGTCTCCATCAGCTTCAGCGCGGCCTCCCGCGCGGTCGGGTAGGAGTAGCCGCGGCCGGTGGTGATCATCCGCTGCGCGAAGCGGTAGCGCTGCGCGATCGCGGCGATCTCCGCGTCGCGGGCCAGCAGGGCGTCGCCTAGGTCGGGCAGGGCCTCGGCCGCGGAGGTGCCCCCGCCGTTGCCGTCGACCACCCGGTCGAGCAGCAGGTACAGAGCGAGCAGCTGGGCGGTGTAGGACTTGGTGGCGGCCACCGAGCGTTCCGCTCCGGCCAGCACGTCGACATGCGCGTGGGCGGCACGGGCGAGCGCGGAGTCGGCGTTGTTGGTGACCGCCACCGTCAGCGCACCCTGCGCCCGGGCCACCTCCAGCGACCGGACGAGGTCGGGCGAGCCGCCGGACTGGCTGATGCCGATCATCAGCACGTCGCGCAGGTCGGGCCGGGCCCCGTAGGCCGTCATCGTCGACGGCGAGACCAGACCGGCGGGCAGCCCCAGCCGGATCTCCGCCAGGTACTTGGCGTACAGCGCGGCGTGGTCACTGGTACCGCGGGCCACGAACAGGACGGTCCGCGGCGCTCTGCGGCGGATCTGGGCCGCCGCGGCGTCCAGCCCGGCGGCGGGCCCGTCAGCGAGCAACCGCCGCCAGACGGCGGGCTGCTCGGCGATCTCCGCCGCCATCAGGCGGCCTGGCTGGTGCGACGCCACGGCGGTCATGCCCGCGGCTCGGAGGCGTTCGACGCGACGGGTTCCTGGTCGAGGAACGCCTCGGCCAGCCGGACGGCTCCGGCGGCGGGTGCCTCGGTGAGCACGTGGACCTCGACGGCGGGCAGCCGGTGGCGCACCGCCTGCTGCAGCAGCGGCTGGTGTACCGCGAGACCGCCCCCGAGCACCACCGGCTCGTGGCCGCCGAGGCGTCCGAGCACCCGCGTGGCCAGCGTGGCCAGCGCGTCGGCGGCCGTGTCGAGGATGGCGGTGGCCGCGACGTCACCGCCTCCGGCCAGCTCGACGACGACACCGGCGCGTTCGGCCCAGTACCGCCGGTCCTGCGTGCTGTAGACGTGGTCGATCAGCTGCTCGCGGTCGGTGAGGCCGCAGCCGGCGAGCAACGCCCGGCTGAGCGGGTCGGGCGGGGCGCCGGCATCCATCCGGTCCAGCGTGTGGCGCACCGCGTCGAGGGCGATGCGGTAGCCGCTGCCCTCGTCACCGAGGAGGTGGCCCCACCCGCCTGCGCGCGCCTCGGTGCCGTCGGCGCGCATGCCCCACGCCACCGAGCCCGTCCCGGAGATCAGGGCGACCCCGGTGTCGAGACCGGCGGCGGCCAGCAGCAGCCGCGCGTCGTGCACGACGAGCACCCTGGCCCCGGGCGCGTGCTGGGCGAGCAGCCGTTCCAGGGTGCCCACCGACGCCGGTCCGTCGGCGCCGGCCGCACCCACGCAGACGGCGT
Organism: Pseudonocardia xinjiangensis; assembly: GCF_012911925.1. Classification (GTDB taxonomy): domain Bacteria; phylum Actinomycetota; class Actinomycetes; order Mycobacteriales; family Pseudonocardiaceae; genus Pseudonocardia; species Pseudonocardia xinjiangensis. The sequence goes on from NZ_JAAXKY010000052.1 coordinate 39,120, forward strand.
CCACGCCGGTGGCGCCGAGCCGGGTGAGCAGCGCCTCGAGCTGGCGCCCCGCCTCGGCGACGCCGACCGCGGCGATGTTGGCGCTCCCGGCCACGGCCTCGGCGTCCGGAACCCCGTCCACCGAGCGAAGACCGTGGGTCTTGGAGCCACCGATGTCGATACCGATGACGGTCCGCAACTGCATCCCTACCCGACTAGATGTTTGGTCTAGACAACTTGGCTCAGGTTGGCAGAGGAGGTGCCCGGGAGCAAGCGGGCATGCTGGGCACGTGCCGACCTGCCGCCACTGCGGCGCCGTCCGTGACGACGCCGACGCCTCCGCACTGACGTGGGTCCACGAGCGCGACCCGGGCGGGCAGGTGCGCTGGCTGTGCCCGAGCTGCGCTCGGCGCCACCTGCGCGACATCGAGGCCAGGCTGCGGGACCCGTGGCAGTGAGGCCCACGACGAATCTGGCGATCCGCCCGTCTTGAACGCGTAAGTTGTTCGGCATGCAAACCTGGGCAACCGTCGATGTCCCGCGGCTCCCCGGCGGTGGTCCGCCGCTTCGCCTGTACGACACCGCCACCGGTCGCGTACGGCCGACCGCGCCCGGGCCCACCGCCACGATGTACGTCTGCGGGATCACGCCCTACGACGCCACCCACCTCGGTCACGCCGCGACGTACCTGGCGTTCGACCTGGTCAACCGCCTCTGGCGCGACCTCGGCCACGACGTGAACTACGTCCAGAACGTCACCGACATCGACGACCCGCTGCTGGAGCGGGCCGCCCGCGACCACGACGACTGGGTCGTGCTGGGGATGCGCGAGACGGCGCTGTTCCGCGAGGACATGGAGGCCCTGCGGGTGCTCGCGCCGCAGCACTACATCGGCGCGGTCGAGGCGATGGGCGAGATCGCCGAGCTCGTCGGCAAGCTGCTCGCCTCCGGGGCGGCCTACCGCATCGACGACCCCGAGTACCCCGACGTCTACTTCGACAGCTCCGTCACCGGCCACTTCGGCTACGAGTCCCACTACGACGAGCAGAAGATGATCGAGCTGTCCCGCGAGCGTGGCGGCGACCCCGACCGGCCCGGCAAGCGCCACCCCACCGACGCCCTGCTGTGGCGGATGGCCCGGCCGGACGAGCCGTCCTGGCCGTCCGACCTCGGCCCCGGGCGCCCCGGCTGGCACGTCGAGTGCGCCGCGATCGCGCTCAACCGGCTCGGCACCCAGATCGACCTCAACGGAGGCGGCTCCGACCTGATCTTCCCCCACCACGAGTTCGGGGCCGCCCACGCCGAGGCGTTCACCGGCGAACATCCCTTCGCCCGCCACTACACGCACACCGGGATGATCGGGCTCGACGGCGAGAAGATGTCCAAGTCGCGGGGCAACCTGGTGTTCGTCTCCAAGCTGCGCTCCCAGGGCGTCGACCCCAACGCCATCCGGCTGGGTCTGCTCGCCGGCCACTACCGCGAGGACCGGCCGTGGACCGACGACCTGCTCACGCAGGCGCAGGAGCGGCTCGCGCGCTGGCGGGAGGCCGTCGCGCTCGACGCCGGCCCGCCCGCGGACGACCTGGTGCAGCGGCTGCGCACCCACCTGGCCGACGACCTGGACACCCCCGCCGCGCTGGCCGCCGTCGACGGGTGGGCCGCGGAGGCACTGGAGCGCCGGGGCACCGACCCGGACGCCCCGGCGCTCGTCCGCACCGCGCTCGACGCGCTGCTCGGAGTCGCGCTGTAGGCACGCCCGGCCGGCGGGGGGCACGGTCAGTCCGGCGGCTCGACCGCGCCGGCGTCGGGCTCGACGTCCTCGCCGTCCGGCACCTGTGCGTCCTCGGCGTCGATCGGGACGTCGAGGTCGCGCTCCGGCGCCCCAGGCGGACGAGGGGGTTCCGGGTCAGGTTGGGGCGATTGCGTCATGCCATCGAGCTACCCGTTCTGGTTGAGTGGGGCACATGGCGGGCAACGTGCTGGGCGGCGAGCTGCAGACGTGCGGAACCGACCCGATGACCGGCTTCACCCGCACGGGCTGCTGCGAGGCCGCGTCCGACGACCCGGGCGTCCACACGGTCTGCGCCATGGTCACCGAGGAGTTCCTCCGGTTCAGCGCCGAACAGGGCAACGACCTGTCCACGCCGCGTCCCGAGTACGGCTTCGCCGGGCTACGGCCCGGTGACCGCTGGTGCCTGTGCGCCGACCGCTGGGCCGAGGCGCTCGCCGCCGGCGTCGCACCCCCGGTGGTGCTGGAGGCCACCCACGTCCGCACCCTCGACTGGGTCGACCTCGCCGACCTGCGCCGGCACGCCGCCACCGCCGGCTGACATGATCACCATCGACCTGGCACTGCGGCTGCGCACCGCCGGACTCGAATGGACCCCGGCGTCGGGCGACCGGTTCGTGATCCCCGGCCGGGACATGGATGCCGACGTCTTCGTCGTCAGCGAGCTCACGATCGACGTGCACGACGCCCCCACCGGCCGCCTGCTGCGCTTCAACGGCACCACCGAATGGGCCCTGGACAGCGTCGAACAGGACGCCGTGGTGTGGCTGCCGTCGGAAGGCCAGCTGCGCGCCGCCCTCGGCCCCCGCTTCCGTCGCCTCGAACCGATCGGCGACGGGTACGCGGTGGTGATCACGGCTCCCGGCGGCGAGGAGCGCCACCTCGACGTGGACGCCGAACGCGCCTACGCCCGGGCCCTCCTCGCAGTACTGAGCACCTGACTCCACACCCGGCCCGGCCGCGACATGGACACATGTCGCTGTTCTGAGGCCGTTTCAACAGCGACATGTGTCCATGTCGGGCTCAGGCCGCCGCCAGAGCGGCTTCCACCGTGCGGACCAGCTTGCGCGGGGTGGACAGCAGCGGCTGGGTCACGAACACCACGTCCCACCCGATCCCGTGCACCCGGTTGAGCCGCTCCCGGTCGTGGTTGAGCGCCCACAGCTGCCCGTCGCGCCACTCCCCGTCGTACTCGACGGCCACCTTCCGCTCCGGGAAGGCCAGGTCGACCCGTACGACGCGGCCCGTGGCGTCCTCGATCCAGTACTGCGGCACCGGGTGCAGCCCGGCCAGCTCGAGCCACACGCGCACCTTCGACTCGGGCCGCGACTCCGCGCGGGCGTCGGTGAGCTCGACGGCTCGTCGAGCAGAGACGATGCCGCGGTCCGACCGCGCAGCCACCAGAGCGGCCACGGCGTCGCAGTCCACCAGCCCGGCCCGCAGGATGACGTCGAGATCGGCGACGGCGTCCGGTAGCGAACGGTTGAGCGCGAGGTCGAGCGCCATTCGCAGCGGCGCGGCGATCCGGCCGCCGTACCAGGGTTCGGAATCGTCCCGGCCGACCTCGGTGCGCCGCAGGTCGATGCCGTCGCGCCAGGTGATCCGGCGGCGCAGCGGAGCCACCACCGCCACCGGGTCGTGCGCCCGCGCGAGCTCGCAGCCGCGGATGGTGGCAGCCGAGCGGCCGATGATCACCGCGTCGGCCGGCAGCACCAGCGTTGCGCCCCGGCAGCGGACCGGGTGCGTGACCTTCGTGCGCGCGTCCACGTAGACGTCTCGGAAGAGATTCGCGACGCGCGGGCCGCGCAGCTGCGCCGGGGTGAGCAGACCGGCCGCGACGGCCTCGGAACCGAGGAAGACCATGCCGACACGATCAGGCCGGCGGAGACGGTCGTCGAACGCCCGCCCACACCCGGGCCACTGCGCGGACATCGATCCCCAGAACCGCTCGCCCCCTTGCGCACGACCCCGTTCTCGTGTTCGGGCGCGACATGGCCACATGTCGCTGTTCTGCGGCCGCTTCAACAGCGACATGTGGCCATGTCGCGGG
>NZ_JAAXKY010000053.1 GCF_012911925.1 Pseudonocardia xinjiangensis
GCGGGAGGAGGTGGGGCTTCCTGGTCCGTCGGGACGGCGGACGGCGCGGCGTCCGTGGCCGCCGCTTCGGCCTTCGCGGCCTCGGACGCGGCCATGGCCTCGGCGAGGTGCTCCGGGACCACGAGCGGCAGGACGGTGCGCACCGGGTAGGGCGCGCGCCCGCGGACCACGACGGTGGCGCGCAGCATCCGGCGCAGCTCCGCGTCGAGCATCTCGGCGTGGTTGGCGGGCCCGGTGGCCACGCCGTAGAGCATCCACCGCGAGCCGTCCACCCCGACGAACACCGACTTCGCGGCGCCGGAGGTGGCGTGCAGCTCGCGGCCCCACTGCCCCTGGAACGACCGGACCGTGGCGCCGCCCTCGCGCAGCGACGCGTCGATCTCGCGCGCCAGCTCCGGCCACAGCTTGGACGACTTGGGGGCCGCCAGCGCGCTGACCGAGAGCCTGCCCTCGGGGAGCGCGACGTGCACGGCCTGCATCCGCCCGTTGGCGGTGGGCTCGACGGCGACGGTGCCCTGCATCGGCACCGGCACCCGCACGGCGCCGAAGTCGACGAGCCCCGCGGCGTCGGTGATCTCCGGGTCGAGGTCGTCCCCGTCGTACGGACCGGTGGCCGGCACGTCGTCGTCCCGGGGCTCGAGCGCGAGCGCACCACCCGTGCGTAGCTCGTCGGGGTCCGCCTTGGTGGCGACGGCCGCGCGGTTCCGCCGGGCCACTACAGCGCCTCTCCGGAACCCAGTCGCTCGTGTCCCCCCGTGGAACCGTGGCCGCCGGCCCCGCGCTCGGACGCCGGCAGGGCCGCGACCTCGACGAACCGCACCTGCTCGATTTTCTGCACGACGAGCTGCGCGATCCGGTCGCCGCGGCGCAGCCGCAGCTCCTCGCGGGGATCGTGGTTGATCACGCACACCAGGATCTCGCCCCGGTATCCGGAGTCGACAGTGCCCGGTGCGTTGACGATCGAGAGCCCTGTGCGCGCGGCGAGGCCGGAGCGGGGATGGACGAACCCCGCGTAGCCCACGGGCAGCGCGATCGCGACGCCGGTGCCGACCACCGCCCGCTCGCCGGGCGGGAGGACGACATCGGCCGTGCAGCGCAGATCGACCCCGGCGTCACCCGTACGGGCATAGGAGGGAACGGGCAGCTCCGGGTCGAGCCGGGTGAGGAGCACCTCGACCGGGGATCGGGGCAGCTCGGCTGCCGGCGATGCGATGAGCGGCTCATGGTGAGGAGCGTCGACAGGGCCGGGCACGACGGGCGACGCTACCCTCGGCTCCCGTGAGCGAGCATCCGTCGGCGGGCGCGCCTGCGACGTCCGGCAGTCCCCGGTTCGACGAGCGGTTGTCCGTGCCCCTGTGGTGGTATCTGCCGGCCATCGGCGTGGGGGTGCTGCTGGGCGCAGAGATCCATATGGGTTACCCCGGCGTCCGGGAGTGGATCGGCTACGCGGTCTTCGTCCCGCTGCTGGTGATCATCCTGTTCTGGCTCGGCCGCATGCGCATCCAGGTGACGGCGACGGAGCTGGCTGTCGGTCAGGCCCGGATCCCGCTGCGCCACGTCGGTCGCGTGGAGGTCGTTCCGAAGGAGAACAAGCAGCAGGCGCTGGGTCCGGAGCTGGATCCGACCGCGTTCCTGATGCTCCGCGCCTGGGTGGCGCCCGTCGTGCGCGTCGAGATCACCGACCCCGACGACCCCACGCCCTACTGGGTCTTCAGCGTGCGCAACCCGGAAGCCCTGGTGGCGGCCCTGCAGAGGTGACGAGGACGGGCCGGAGGGCAGTCGCGAACACGACCCCGAATACGACTCTGCCCCGGACCGGAGAACCGGTTCGGGGCCGTGTCGATCGGGTGACGTCCTCTCCGGAGCGCCACCACGGGGCGCCGGACAGCATCGCCGGCGCCTCGCACGTCAGGCGGCGGTCACCGCGCCGCCCGACGACAGTGCACGTGCGTCAGGCGGCGCAGTCACGGCAGATGTACTGCGAGCCGTTGCTCTCGGCCAGCCGGCTCCGGTGGTGAACCAGGAAACAGCTGGCACAGGTGAACTCGTCAGCCTGCTTCGGCAGCACCTTGACCGTCAGCTCCTCGCCGGACAGGTCGGCACCGGGCAGCTCGAAGCTCTCCGCCGTGTCCGACTCGTCAACATCGACGACGGACGACTGTGCCTCGTTCCGCCGGGCCTTCAGCTCGTCGAGCGAGTCCTCAGCCAGGTCGTCTGTCTCGTTGCGCCGCGGCGCGTCATAGTCGGTCGCCATCGTTCCCACCCTCTTAACACACCTGTCGTCATCGTGCGGCTGGTCAACGCGGCAGCACAGGGCTTTGTGCCCCGCATTGGAGTGACGCGCGTCTCAGCTCAACCCGGGCCGCGACTGGATCGGATATAACGCCGTCAAGTGCTCGGACTGCCCCCGGGGCGCAGAGGGTAGCTCAGGGCCTCGACACGCGCCCGGTGCCCCGCCGTGCTCTGGTGCGGCCGTTAGGGTGCCCGTCGTGGCACTCTCCTCCAACCGCGACGTCACCGACGATTCGCGAGCTGTCCCCGATTCGCACCCCGGGGCAGATGCGGCTGTTGTCGGCGCCTGGTTGGCCGAGCGCCTCGATGACCCCGCGTGGCGCCACAGCACGCTCCGCCCGATCGGGGGTGGCCGGTCGAATCTGACCTATCGGGTGGACAGCCCGGCCGGGGCCGTCGTGCTGCGCCGCCCGCCGGTCGGCGAGGTCGCCGCCACCGCCCACGACATGGGCCGGGAGCAGCGCGTGATCTCCGCGCTGGCGGACACCCCCGTACCCGTCCCCCGCGTGCTGGCGTCGTCGGCGGGCGGGCCGCCGGTGGACGCCCCCTGCTACGTGATGGAGCTCGTGGACGGTGTCGTCCCCCTCGGCGAGCTGCCACCGGGCTGGGCCACCACCGAGGACGAGCGCAGACGGGCGAGCCAGGCACTGGTCGACGTGCTGGTCGCGCTGCACGAGGTCGACCCCGCGGCGGTGGGGCTCGGTGACTTCGGGCGGCCGGAGGGCTTCCTGGCGCGTCAGGTGCGGCGCTGGGTCACGCAGTGGGAGAAGGCCCGCGACAGCGGGATCCCGGTGGAGGAGAAGACGGTCACCGAGCTGACCAGGCTCGCCGAGGCGCTGGCCGGGGCACTGCCCACCACGCAACGCCACACGATCGTGCACGGCGACTACCGCATCGACAACTGCCTGTTCGACGCCGGCGACCCGGGCCGCATCCGGGCCGTCCTCGACTGGGAGCTGTCGACGCTCGGTGACCCGCTCGCCGACCTCGGGCTGCTCCTCGTCTACTGGCGCGAGGCCGACGACGGCCCGGCCTGGCGTGCGGCGCGGTTCATCCCCAGCCCCACGCAGCTTCCCGGGTTCCTCGGGCGGACCGAGATCGCGCGGGCCTATGCCGCGGGCTCGGGCCTCGACCTGGCCCCCCTGCCGTGGTACGTGGCGTTCGGGGCGTTCAAGCTGGCGGTGGTGCTCGCCGGCATCCTGGCGCGGGTCCGCGCGGGGGTGGTGCCGGCGTCGATGGCAGAAGGGCTGGAGGGCAGCGTGGACCCGTTGGTGGCGCTGGGACATCACGTACTCGCCGAGGGACTGGCGGCGTGATGGCGAGCGGAACGATGCGACGCCCCCGGCCCTACCAGCGCCGCAGGCGCACCCCCGTGCTGATCCTGGTGGCGGTGCTCGCCGTGGCCGCGGTGGCGACGTGGACGACGGTGCTGGTGAACGCCTCCGGACCGGCGGGCACCGCGCTGTGCCCGCCGCCGGTCGCGGGGCCGCCGCCCGGTCAGCCGGTGCCGGCAGATGTGGTCAACGCGGTGCCTCCGATCCCGCCGTCGTCGGTCCAGGTGCGGGTGCTGAACGCGGGCGGGCAACGCGGGCAGGCCAACCTGGTGGCCGCGCAGCTGGGCGACCTCGGCTTCGGCGAGGCGGCGCCCCCGGACAACGACCCCTTCTACCCGGACGAGAACCTGGAGTGCATCGGCCAGGTCCGCTTCGGGCCGGCCGGTGAGGCCGCGGCGAGCACGGTGGCGCTGGTGATCCCCTGCGCCGAGCTGGTGCGCGACGCGCGTACCGAGAACACGGTGGACGTGGCGGTGGGCACCGCCTTCGGTGACCTCAACCCCACGCGGGCGGCTCAGGACGTGCTCGACCAGCTGTCGAAGGGCCCGAGCGGGGGCACGGACGGCTCCGCGAACGCCGACCCGAACGCGGCCGATGCGGCCCCCGCCCCGCCGGTGGTGGATCCGTCGCTGCTCGAGGAAGCCCGCTCCGCGAGCTGCTAGGGGGTGGCCCGCTCCGCGGTGGTCACACGGACGCCGCCCCGTGCTCCCGCGCCAGCGCGGCGAGCTCGTGGGCGATGCCGGGGGTGGCGGCGAAGAGGGCGTCGGCACCGAGACCGTCGTCGGGCGGGGTGCTGCCGGTGGGGCCGGGGGTACGCACCACGGCACCGGCCTCGGTGGCGATGAGCGCGCCGGCGGCCCAGTCCCACCAGCTGCAGCCGTGCTCCAGGTAGGCGTCCGCCCAGCCCGCCGCCACCGCGCAGAGGTCCAGTGCCGCCGAGCCGGTGCGCCGGACGTCGCGCACGAGGGGCAGCAGGCCGCTGACCATCGCCACCTGCCGCACCCTGCGCTCCGCGCGGTAGGAGAAGCCCGTGGCGAGCAACGACAACGACACGTCGGACTCGGCGGAGACCCGCAGGGGCCTGCCGTCACAGGTGGCCCCGCCGCCGGCGGACGCGCTCCACAGCCGCCCCGACGCCGGCTCGATCACGGCGCCCGCCACGGACACCCCGTCGCGCACGGCCGCCACCGACACCGCGTACCAGGGCAGCCCGTAGAGGAAGTTGACGGTGCCGTCGATCGGGTCGACGACCCACAGCGTGTGCGAGCCGCCCGCGGTGCCCCCGTACTCCTCCCCCACGACGGCGTCACCGGGCCGCAGCTGCCCGAGCCGCTCCCGGATCAGGTTCTCCAGCGCCTGGTCGGAGGCGGTGACCACATCGGTGGGTGTGCTCTTCGTCGAGAAGCTCTCCGGCGATCCGCCTGCGACGTCGTCGTCCCACGGACGGGGGAGCCCCCGAAGGTGCTCGGCCGCCTCCCTGACGAGGCGCTCCGCGATGCGCCGCAACCCTTCCGGGTCGTCGGCGGATGCTGTGCCGGTTTCGGTCGGTACGGTCGAACGGGCCTCGTCCACGGACGTCATCCGACCATATGACCCCCACAGAGTGACGTCCGTGTACCCGGCCGAACACAGATCGTCCACGCTTCCCGTGGCGAGGCGCGGACGTCTGGAGCACACGCAGTTACAATGACGCGGTACCCCGATGCGGGATGGCCTCCAGAGAGCTCCAGGACGGCGATCCAGCGCGGTATCCGACAACATCTCGACCTGCAGCCGGATCTCATACGCGTCCCGGCGCACCGCAGAGCGCACCGTAGCGAGAGGGCCTAGTGGCAGCCGCAGACTCCGCAACCCGCATCGACTCGACCGTCGAATCGACGACGAGTCCCGCACCCGCACGTGCCCGTTCACGGACGGGCGCGTCCGCCAAGACCGCGACGAAGTCGCCGCGGTCCCGTACGGGTGCGCCGGCGAAGAAGAACGGGGGTTCGACCCGCAAAGCGGGCGCCCCTGCGGGCGATGGCGAACCCACCGAACTCGACGGCGCCGACGTCGAGCTCGATGGCGAGCCGACCGACCTCGAGGAGGTGGACGTCGAGCTCGACGCCGATCTCGTCACCGACGTGCCCGAGGGCACGGAGGTCGCCGTCGACGAGGACGACGACGACGAGGACGACGACGAGGTCGCCAACACCGGCGCCAACCGTCGCAGCCCGGCCCAGCGGGAGCGCTCCTCCACGCCTCAGAAGTCCGGCGACTTCGTGTGGGACGAGGAGGAGTCGGAGGCACTGCGGCAGGCCCGCAAGGACGCCGAGCTCACCGCCTCCGCCGACTCGGTCCGCGCCTACCTGAAGCAGATCGGCAAGGTCGCGCTGCTCAACGCGGAGGAGGAGGTCGAGCTCGCCAAGCGCATCGAGGCCGGCCTCTACGCCGCCGAGCGGATGCGCCGGTCGATCGACGCCGGTGAGAAGGTCTCCCCCCAGCTCCGCCGTGATCTACGCTGGATCGTCCGTGATGGCGAGCGTGCGAAGAACCACCTGCTGGAGGCCAACCTCCGGCTCGTGGTGTCCCTGGCAAAGCGCTACACCGGCCGCGGGATGGCATTCCTGGACCTCATCCAGGAAGGCAACCTCGGTCTGATCCGCGCGGTCGAGAAGTTCGACTACACCAAGGGCTACAAGTTCTCCACCTATGCCACGTGGTGGATCCGCCAGGCCATCACCAGGGCCATGGCCGACCAGGCCCGCACCATTCGTATCCCGGTGCACATGGTGGAGGTCATCAACAAGCTCGGTCGCATCCAGCGCGAGCTGCTCCAGGACCTGGGCCGTGAGCCCACCCCGGAGGAGCTCGCGAAGGAAATGGACATCACCCCGGAGAAGGTGCTGGAGATCCAGCAGTACGCCCGGGAGCCCATTTCCCTCGACCAGACCATCGGTGACGAGGGCGACAGCCAGCTCGGTGACTTCATCGAGGACTCCGAGGCGGTCGTCGCGGTCGACGCGGTGAGCTTCACGCTGCTGCAGGACCAGCTCCAGTCCGTGCTCGCCACGCTGTCGGAGCGCGAGGCGGGCGTCGTGCGGCTGCGGTTCGGCCTCACCGACGGCCAGCCCCGCACGCTCGACGAGATCGGGCAGGTCTACGGGGTCACGCGCGAGCGGATCCGGCAGATCGAGTCGAAGACGATGTCGAAGCTGCGGCACCCGTCGCGGTCGCAGGTGCTGCGCGACTACCTCGACTGAGAAAGTCTGCGGACGCCCTCTGAGCCGGCTCGTGTCGGCTCAGAGGGCGTTTCTCGTGTCGCGCACAACGCTGCGGTGTCAGCACCATGCTTCTGTGGGACGGTCGTCACCGCCCAGTCGAGGCGTCCGCCGAAGAGCTCCGGCCACTTCCCCGGGGAATCCACCAGCTCACAGCCGGCGTTCGGACCGGATTCGAGAACATGCACGGTCTGCCCATGGTCGAGCAGTCTGCGGATGATCACACTTCCCGCCGAGCCTGCGCCTACCACCACGTAGTCATGCTCAGAACGCTCGGAAGACATTCTCCCCCTTGCTCCCGCCCGTTTCCCGGACGGCGGCAGTCTCAGGCCTTACGTGCACGGCGAACCGAGCTTGTCGTCCCACACGGTCGAGGGCAGCTCACGCCGCACCACAGGCATCACCTCGGCGGCGAACAACTCGAGCACGGCGCGCGAATCGGTGGCGTTCAACGCGTCGACGGACAGCGCCAGCACCTCGTGTCGGAATGAGGCATGATAATCGGCGATCTTGTCGATCACCTGTTGCGGGCTTCCTACCAGCGCCGAGCCGCCGTCGATGATCTCCTCGACCGTGCGGTAGGGCGATCCGTGCCGCTGGTGGAGTGCGGACCGAGCCCTCGCGTCGAAGTAGGGTCGGTACCCGTCGACGGCACCCTGCGACGTCGACGCCACGAAAAGGCCATCCGCCCCGGAACCCACCAGCGCGTCGGCCGGGTCCCGCCCGTACGCCACCCAGCGCTCGCGGTAGTGGTCGACCAGGTCGGCATAGCGCTTCTTCGGGTGGAAGAGGTTGGCGGTGAACAACGGGTCGCCGAAGCGAGCGGCCAGCTCGGTGGACTCCGGGCTCGAGCTGCTGCCGTGCCAGATCGGGGTCGACGGCCGGAAGGGCCGGGGAAGGACGGTCACCCCGTGCAGCGGCGGCCGGAACCTCCCCGACCAGGTCACGTCGGATTCGTGCAGCAACCGACGCAGCAGCACGAACTTCTCTTCCTGGTAATCCCATCTGCGGTCGGCGTCCAAGCCGAACATCGGGTAGTCCCGCGCGTCGTTGCCCTTGCCGATCATGAGCTCCAGACGGCCACCGCTGAGCTGGTCGAGTGTGGCGTAGTCCTCAGCCACCCGTACCGGGTCGAGCAGGCTGATCACGGTGACCGTGCTGAGCAACCTCATCCGGCGGGTGTGCTCGGCGACTGCGGCGAGCACCACCGGCGGTGCGGTCGAGAGATACGGCTCGCTGTGTCGTTCCCCCACGCCGTACGCATCGAAGCCGAGCTGCTCAGCGAATACGGCCTCGTCGATCACCTGCCGAAACCGTCGGTGAGCGGTCCGTTCTGTGCCTGAGACCGCTTCCGGGGCATTCTTTATCAGTGAGAACAGTGCGAACCTCATCGGACCCTTCCCGAGTTGCTCCGCCGGCTGACCGATTCTTGCCGCTCGAGGCCCGCCGCGCATTTCCTGAGGCTATGCGCAGACTTGACGAAACCCCAACCGCCCCCACAATATCTCCATGACAGATGGAGCGTCGATACGGTCCATTCGGATCGATGGCGCGGGTGGCGATACCCACACTGTTCACCCGGACCGGGCAGTGTCGGGCTGAACCCGACAGGGACTCGCCGACTTCCATGCAATCAGGGGGCATTCTGTTGAGTGGCGTTTCGTCTCGTTCTGCTCGTCGCTTTCGGTGGGGGGCGCTCGGCACCCTCCCCGCGGCTGCCGCCCTGATGACGTTCGTGCTGGCTCTGTACACGTTGCTCGTCTTCTTCGGCAATGTCACCGATTTCGGCACGAACCTCGAGTTCGTCCGGCACGTTCTCGCCATGGACACCACGTTCCATGACCCGGCCCTGGCCTACCGGGCGATCACGAACCCGGCGCTGCAGGAAGCGGTCTACATCGGCGTGATCGCCTGGGAAGGGCTCACCCTGGTCGTCCTGGTCGGCGCCGTCGCGCAGTGGCTGCTGGCGTTCCGCGGCACGAGCGGCTTCGACCGGGCGCGCCGATCCACCACGGTCGGCCTCCTGATGCTCATCGCACTGTTCGCGGGCGGTTTCATCGTGATCGGCGGCGAGTGGTTCGCGATGTGGCAGTCCACGCAGTGGAACGGCCTGCAGCCGGCCCTGCAGAACACGATCCTCGCCGCGTTCGCGCTGCTGCTGGTGCATCTACCGGCCCGGCAGTGGGAGGCCGGCGAAGCCACCTGACTTCCCACTATTCAGGAGCCTCGTTGCACCATGTGGACAGCGGGGACGAGCATCGAGGTCATGCACGCCGACCGAGAGACCTATACCCACGGGCATGCCGAGAGCGTCCTGCGCTCGCACCTCGTCCGCACCGTCGACAACTCCGCCGCCTACCTGGCCGCATACCTGCGCCCCGGCACCGACGTCCTCGACGTCGGCTGCGGCCCCGGCACCATCACCGTCGACATCGCCGAGCGGGTCGCCCCCGCCCCCGTGCTCGGGATCGACAGCTCGGCCGGTCCGCTGGACGGCGCCCGCGCGCTGGCCGCGAAGGCCGGCACCGGCAACGTCACCTTCGCCGTCGGCGACGTCTACGCCCTCGACGCCGCCGCCGACTCGTTCGACGTCGTGCACGCCCACCAGGTGCTCCAGCATCTGGGCGACCCCGTCGCAGCGCTGCGGGAGATGCTGCGCGTCTGCCGTCCTGACGGGGTGGTCGCGGCGCGCGACGCCGACTACGCGGCGATGACCTGGTATCCCGCCGACCCCAGGCTCGACCGCTGGCTGGAGATCTACCGCGCCATCGCCACCGGCAACGGCGCCGAGCCCGACGCCGCCCGCCACCTCCTGTCCTGGGCACATGCCGCCGGAGCGTCCTCCGTCACGCCGAGCGCGTCCGTCTGGTGCTACGCCACACCCGAGCAGCGGGACTGGTGGGGCGGGCTGTGGGCGGACCGCATCCTCAGCACGGCGATCACCCAGCAGGCCCTCGACGGAGGGCACGCCGATGCCGACGAGCTCGCCGGCATCTCCGCGGCATGGCGCGAGTGGGCCGCCCACCCCGACGGCTGGTTCGCCATCGTGAACGGCGAGGTGCTCTGCCGGCCCTGACCGCGCCCGACCATGCCCCGTCGTCAGGCCCTGATCAGGCAGAACGGATGGCCGACCGGGTCCAGGAACACGCGGAACGAGTCCGGCATCGGCTGCACGTCGTGCTTCCGGGCGCCGATCTCCAGCACGGCGCGCTCTGCGGCGTCGAGGTCGGGGACGTCGAAGTCGACATGCGCGCGCTGCGGGTGATCCTGGCCGGGCCACTCCGGCGGGCGGTACTCGCCCTCCACGATCCTCTGGAACGCGAGCGTGGCGCCGGCGCCTCCCGCGTCCAGCTGAGCCCAGTCGGCGTACTTCTGCGGCGCGATCGGCCATCCGGTGATCCGGCTGTAGAACCCGGCGAGCGCGAGCGGGTCCGGGCAGTCGAGCGCGGTGAGGCTGTACGTGGCGATCGGCGCGGCTCGACGGTCCCGGCCCCCATCGCCTCCGCCCGGCATCAGCGCTTGAGGGCGTAGACGCGGTTCGTCGGCCCCTCCACGGCGAGCGTCCAGTCGCGGAGCCCGGCCTCCTCGGCGATAGCGCGCTCCGTCTCCTCGCCCGGGTGGTTCCCCAGCGCGTGCGGGCCCTTCTGCGCCAGCGCCGCCGGCAGGCACACGATGACCGACGACGCCGTGAAGGCCCGCCCGAGTGGGTTGATGTTCTCGACAACCTCTCCCGACATGTTCGGTTCGACGACCATGCAGGTGCCGTCCTCGGCCAGCGTCTGCTCGGCCCGGCGCAACGCTCCGCCGGGATCGCCGAGATCGTGCAGGCAGTCGAAGAACGTGATCAGGTCGTACTTCTCACCCGGGAAGTCCTGAGCCGTGGCGACGTCGAAGGTCACCCGGTCGTCCAGTCCCTGCTCGGAGGCCAACCGGCGTGCCGTCTCGATGGACGGGCCGTGGAAGTCGTACCCGCGGAAGCGGGACTGCGGAAACGCCCGGGCCATGAGCAGGGTGGAATGGCCGAAACCGCACCCGACGTCCGCGACCGACGCCCCGCGCTCCAGTTTCTCGACGACGCCGTCCAGTGCCGGGAGCCATTCCGACACCAATGCCGCGACATAGCCCGGGCGAAACAATGTGGCGGTTCCCTCGAACAACCCCCGGCTGTAGTCCTGCCAACCCACACCCTCGCCGGTGCGGAAGGCCTCGGCCAGGGCATCCTCCTTGTCGTAGAAGGCTCCGAGAATCCGGAAGGTCCCGACGGCGTAGGTGGGTGAGTCCGGGTCGGCCAGTACGGCGGCGTGCTCGTCCGGCAGCAGGTAGGCGTCGCCCTCGGCGTCGTACCGCACGTACTCCCCGGCCACCTGGGCGGCGAGCCATTCCCGCACGTAGCGTTCGTTCAGGCCGGTGCGCTCCGCCAGTTGCCCCGATGTCAGAGGCCCGGCACCGGCCATGGCCACGTAGAGGCCGAGCCGGTCACCGAGCGCCGTGGTGAGCCCCGCGACGGCAGCACCACCCTCTGTGACGACGCGCTCCAGGAACTCCGTCATCACGCTGTTGTCGAACGTAGCTTCGCTATTGTTCATCGAATGGTCAAAACCCACCACGTGCTCCTCCTCGTGCTGTCGATTCGACCGTGCCCGGCATTTCATTGACACAGCTAAGATTGCCGAGCCAAGGATCATTGTCAAACTTCCGGATCAGCCTGACCGCGGGCGACCCGGACACCACAGATCGATGAGTGCCACACCCGCCGGTTGCGACATTCGCGCGCACCGCCTCGGTCCCGGACGAGTCGGTCGCGGCCTCAAGCGGGTCGGTGGCCGTCGAGGGGGTTGGCGGCGACTCGCCCGGCCATGTCCCTCTTGCCGACCGATACCGCGCAGGCGCTGTCCGGCTTGCGCCCCGCCTGGTCCTCGAAGCTCGCCAGTATCTCCGTGCCGAAACCCAGCCAGGGATAGCGGGCAAGCACCTCCGCCCTCGCGTCCGGCGGGAACTCCTCCGGGCGGCGTCCGACGACCTCCCAGCTGGTGGCGACCTGCAGCAGGTGGGACTCGGGGTCGGCGGTGGCGGACACGTCGTCGCGCATGTGCGTCACGATGATCTCCGCGGCGCGGGAGGCCCGCTCCGCGGGCCAGCCTGCGGCCACCCCGAAGGTCCAGGCCAGGTTCCCTCCTGCGATCTCGAAGGGAAGCATGTAGTTGTCGAACGCCTCGGTCAGCCCGATGTCGTGCAGCAGCGCCGTGACGTAGAGCAGCTCGTCGTCGACGGCGATCCCGTGTGCCGTGCCGTACATCGTCGCCCAGAGGTAGGAGCGGATGGAGTGGTTGAGCAGCGCGGGTGAGTGGAAACGGGCGGCCACGGACAGCGCGGCCGCGGCGGCGGGAGTCTCAGGAAACATGGTCAGCCTTTCATGTGGTCGTCGGAAGCCACCGCCACCTCCGCACGCGCCGGCCGATCGCGGTGGCGTGCAACGAGCGGGCGGTCGATCACGCGGAATGGTGAGGATTCGACGAGTACGGCGGCGGTGCAGGAATCCGTTGCTGCGCCTTGGTCGCGAGCTCCTCGTCGGACACCATCGTGATCATCTCGACCCCGGGTGCACACAGCATGACCACGACGAAGCGGCTCGTCCGGTCCGCGAGCAGGTTTGCGACCGTGTAGTGGATGACGTCGCCGCCCGGTTCCCAGAAGGCCTCTCCGGCCTTGATCGGATAAGGCGCCTGGCCTTCGAGCTCGAACAGCATCTCCCCCTCGAGCATGTAGCCGAAAACGGGGCCGGAATGCCGGTGTGGAGCGAGGCCAGGATCCCCCGGCGGCAGCTCGAGGAGCCGGACCATCGCGGCAGAACCCGGCGCGATGAACGGCGGCACGACTTCCAGCAGATCTATCTGGCTCATGGCGGTAGGAATGGACATCTGATCTCCTCTGTCAGTTGTCGTCGGCGAGCCGTCGTCGAGATCACGAACTCGCTCCCGGTCAGTCCCGGACGACCAGAACGGTCTTGCCCGGGCGGGACCTCCGGAAGGCGCCGCTCTCGTAGGCGGCCCGGCCGTCGGCCAGGGGAAATGTCGCGGCGACGCCGACCTTCAGGGCGCCGGCGTCGATCATGTCGGCCACCCGTGCCAGGCCGTCCCGCTCCGCGGTCACGATGAAGAACAGGGCCGTGACGCCGTACTCGTCGGCCAACTCCTGTGAGGGAGGCTCCTGAAGGGTGATCAGGCGCCCGCCGCGGCGAAGCGCCGCGAACAGGGCTTCCGGCGTCTCCCGGCCGACGGCGTCGATCACGATGTCGAAGACACCCGTCTCCGCGTCGAGCGACTCCTCGTCGGTGTTGATCACGCGCTCGGCGCCCAGGGCGAGGACGTACTCCACGTCGGCGGCATGCACCGTGCACGTGACGCTCGCCCCCAGCGCGACCGCCAGCTGGATGACGAAGGCGCCGACACCGCCGGCGCCTCCGTGCACCAGCACGCGCCGGCCCGGTTGTAGTGCCGCCTGGTCGACGAGCGCCTGCCATGCGGTCAGCGCCGGGAGCACGGCAGCCGCCGCGACGACGTGCGACACCGTGCGCGGCCGGGCGCCCACACTCGTAGCCGGCACGCTGACGTACTCCGCCGCGGCGCCGTCCCGGTCGAACGGGACCAACCCGTACACCTCGTCACCGACCGACAACCCGGCGGCACCGTCGCCGACCTCGGCCACGACCCCGGAGAACTCGTGGGACGGGATGACCGGAGTCCGCTCCACACCGCCGGAGACCCAGGTCTCGGGCCAGGCCAGCTCGTCGAACGTGATCCCCGCCGCATGGACCACGACCAGCACCTCGCCGTCCCCCACGGTCGGCCGTGGCGCAGATTCGTACGCCAGGACCTCGGGACCACCCCGCGTGTGCGCCCGCAGCGCCATCATGCTGTCCATGGGCTCAGCCCTCCTGGTGTCGTCGGTTGCCGACACCAGGATACGTTACACTTCATCTCTGTAAAGGTTGCCGACGTGGGCACTCGCCGTCGGCGTGCCTGCCGGCGACCGGCTCGGCAGCAGAACTGGTGACGACGACGTCGTCGGGCGGTGGCCGTGGTCACCGCACTGGTCGCAGCCGCCGTGCCGCTGCGCCTACCCCCGCCGGAGGTGTCGCTGCGCGAGGGCTTCGCCGTCGCCGCCGACCGACTCGTAGCGATCTGAGAGGAGCTCCGGACTTGCGTATCGATTCGATTCGACCGCCCGACGTTGCGGCGCGAAGATTCCGAGCCGCCGGGTTCTGGCGGGACTCGGGCCCGATATCCGACTTGTGCCGCTGGCGGGACGCGACACCGGGCGCGCCGGCGATCATGGCTTACCGGGCCGATGAGGGGTCGGTCCGGCTCAGCTATGCCGAGTACGCCGGTCATGTCGAGCGGTTCGCGGGTGCGCTGTACGAGCTGGGCGTGCGGCCGGGCGACGTGGTGGCGTGCCAGCTGCCGAACTGGTGGCAGGCGCAGGCGTTACTGCTGGCCGCCACCCGGCTGGAGGCGGTGGCGGCACCGATCATGACCACGATCCGCCCACGCGAGCTGGAGCGGATGCTGCGCCTGCTCGGCGCGAGCGTCTGCGTCACGGTGGACGAGTGGGCCGGGTTCGGCCACGCCGCCGCGTTGGGTGAGATCGCGCACCGGCTACCGGAGCTGCGGCACCGAGTGGTGATCGGCGAGCCGGCTGACGGAGAGATCGACTTCCGGTCGTTCTTCGAGGAGACGCCGTGGGAGGGCTGTCACCCCGTGGCGCTCGACGACGCGTGGGAGGACCCCGACTGCGTCGCCCTGGTTCTCTTCACATCCGGCACCTCGGGTGAGCCGAAAGGTGCGCTGCACACCCAGAACACGATGTACGCGTCGGCGATCAGCGTCGGCGACGTGCACGACTTCGGGCGCGACAGTGTGCGTTTCACCCCTCATGCGCTGATGCACATCGTGGGGCAGGACAACGCACTGGCCGTCCTGCTGGCCGGCGCGTCCATGGTCCTGCTCGACGACTGGTCGGGCGGGCTGGGCTTGCGGGTGCTGGCCGGCAGCGGCACCACCGATCTCGTGGCCGGGCCGAGCTTCGTCCACGACGTGATCGCGGCCATCGGCGGGAAGCCCGCCTGCCTGCCCGCTCTCCGGACGGTGCGCTGCGTCGGCACGACCGTCCCGAAGCAGCTCGTACCGCAGGTGTCGGGCGTACTGGGGGCGCGCCTGCTGAGCGGGTGGGGGATGACCGAGATCGGCACCGGCACGGTGACTCGCAGCGATGACCCGCCGGACTGGGCCGCACACAGCGACGGCCGCCCCGTCATGGGGATGGAGCTGGACCTGCGCTCCGTCACCGAGATCACGAAGGACCGGCCCGGCAGGCTGTTCGTCCGCGGCAGCGGCGTGTGTCTGGCCACGGTGGGCCGGGACTCCGGGGAGCTGACCGTCACCGCCGAGCACGACGACGGCTGGTACGACACCGGCGACCTCGCCGTGCCGGACGGGCGCGGCGGGATCCGGCTGATGGGCCGCGCCGGTGACCGGATCGGCGGGGTGTTCATGATCCCGGTCGGCGACGTGGAGTCCGAGCTGCTCAAGAACCCCGGCGTCGAGGACGTCGCCCTCGTCGGCTACCCGGAGAGCGACGGCGGGGAGCTGGCGTGCGCCGTGGTCGTCCCGGCCACCGAGCCGCCGGTCACCCTGGACGAGCTGCGCACCTACCTCGCCGACCAGGGCATGACCGAGTGGTACCTGCCGAGCCGGGTGGAGTACGTCGACGCGTTGCCGCGCAACGGCAACGGCAAGGTGCGCAAGGAGCTGCTGCGGCGCTGGCTGGTGGATACGGCCTAGATACGTTACGCGGCATAGCTGCAACTCGTACCGTAACGACCACTCCTTGTAACGAATCGGGTATGATCCGGGCGGTCGTCACCGGCAACGAGGTGGGTTCATGGTCCGAGCACGCGCAGCGTCGAACGAGCACATCGACACCGACGCCGACGGTCCGCGTCCCGGAGGCCGGCCCCGCGACGCAGCACTCGACGAGGCGATCATCCTGGCCACCCGCGACCGCCTCGTCCGCGACGGCTACTCGCGCATGACCATCGGTGACATCGCCGCCGACGCGAAGGTCAGCCGCCCCACGCTCTACCGGCGGTGGAGCACCAAGTTCGACCTGGTCGTCGACGCGCTGGACTACGGCTTCCGCAAGGAACACGCCCTGTTCACGGCCGACCTGACCCGGCTGGAGCCACGGGAAGCCCTCGTCGAGACCATCCGTCGGCTGAACCCCGCGTACTTCAACCCGGACGCCATGGTGCTGATGGGCAACTTCGCCGGCGAGGCGATCCGCACCCCGGAACTGCTGGAGATCGTCCGCAAGCACGCGGTCGAACCGCGCGTCGCCCTCGTCGAGAACGTGCTCTCGCAGCTCCAGGAACGCGGCGCCGTGCGCGACGACATCGACATCCACACCATCGCCACCCTGTGCTTCGGCAGCTACCACGCCGCCTTCTACCGCGGGGAGAGCACGGAGGAGATCCCGGAGGCGGTCGTCGACGTGCTGTGGCCCGGCATCGCGAAGACGGCCGGCACGCGGCGCGCACGCTGACGCCGGCAACGCCGACCGGGGCACATTCGGCACGGAGCCTGGCCGACGGTCGGCCCAGCAGCCCGAACCACTGAGGCCAGGACGTCGGCGGCACCGTCCCCACCGCGCTCCGGCCCGGCGTTCAGGGGCGCCCGGAACATCCCGGCCTGTCGCCCTATGCCGCAAACGCCGCCACTGTTGCAATTGACAATCATTTTCAGCTCGCGTTGGGTGGCCGATGTCGCCCGGCCCACTGGGGAGCCGGGCCGTCAATCCGAGTCCCGATCGGCTGGAGCCTGCATGTCGTCACGTCGTTCCCTGGTCGTCCCCCTCGCTGCGGCCGCTCTCGCTGCGGGCCTCGCGGGGTGCGCCTCCTCCCCCACGGCCTCCGCCCCGGCAGGGGCGACGACGGCCGCGGGCGGTGGCGGCCAGGTGATCCCGGTGGCCGCGAGCATCAACACGTGGGGCTCGATCCTGCAGCAGCTCGGCGGCAGCCACGTGAAGGAGACGTCGCTGATCAGCAACCCGAACACCGATCCGCACGACTACGAGCCGACGCCGGCCGACAGCCGGGTCATCGCCGGCTCGAAGCTGTTCGTGGAGAACGGCATCGGATACGACCCGTGGGCTCAGCAGTCCGTGGCGGCGAACCCGGACCCCGACCGGGTCGACCTCGACGTCGGGCAGGTCGTCGGCATCCCCGACGGCGGCAACCCCCACCGCTGGTACTCCCCTCCCGACGTGGAGAAGGTCGCCGACGCCATCACCGCGGACCTGAAGCGGCTCGACCCCGCCGACAGCGCCTACTACGACACGCAGCGGCAGACGTTCGAGACCAGCGGCCTGGCGACGTACCACCAGCTGATCAACGACATCAGGACGACGTACTCCGGCACCCGGATCGGCGCCAGCGAGAGCATCGTGACCCCGCTCGCGGAGGGGCTGGGCCTCGACCTGATCACTCCGGCGGCATTCCTCGACGACATCAACGACGGCACCGACCCGTCAGCCGCCGACAAGTCGACCATCGACGACCAGATCACCCGCAAGCAGATCAAGGTGTACGTCTACAACACCCAGAACTCCACGCCCGACGTCGCCGCGCAGGTCGACGAGGCCAGGAAGGCCGGCATCCCGGTCGTCCAGGTGACCGAGACCCTCTCGCCGGCGAACGCGAGCTTCGAGGACTGGCAGTCGGCGCAGCTCCGGTCCCTGCAGACCGCACTGGCCCAGAGCGCCCGCTCATGATCCGGCCGCCGTCGGGCAAGGTCGCCGCGGCCCCGGTCCTGAGGGCGGTCACCGCGGCGCCGGACGTGGTGTCGCTGCGCCGGGCAGGTTCCGCCGTTGGCGGGCGCACCCTCTGGTCGGAGGTGAACCTGCATGTCCGAGCAGGTGAGTTCGTGGCGGTCCTCGGCCCGAACGGGGCGGGTAAGTCCACGCTGATCAAGACCCTGCTCGGGCTGGTTCCGGTCAGCTCCGGAGAGGTCACCGTGCTGGGCTCCCGGCCCGGACGCCGCAACGCCGCGATCGGCTACCTGCCCCAGCGCCGGGCGTTCGACGCCGGTGTACGGATCCGGGGCACCGACATCGTCCGGCTGGGCTGGGACGGCGACCGCTGGGGAGTCCCGCTGCCCCGCCCGCTGTCGGGACGGCGCGCCCGCGCGACGCGGCAGCGCGTCGACGAGGTGATCGAGCTCGTCGGCGCCGGTGCCTACGCCGGGCGCCCGATCGGGCAGTGCTCGGGCGGCGAGCAGCAACGGCTCCTCATCGCCCAGGCCCTCGTCCGCCGGCCCGAGCTGCTGCTGCTCGACGAGCCGCTCGACTCCCTCGACGTCACGACCCAGGCGTCGGTCAGCGCGCTGATCCAGTCGGTCTGCCGCAGCGAGGAGGTGGCGGTGCTCATGGTCGCCCACGACGTCAACCCGATCCTGCGCTACCTCGACCACGTCATCTACCTCGCGCGCAGCGGCGTGGTGATGGGTCCGCCGGAGGACGTCATCACGGCCGACACCCTGACCATGCTCTACGGCACGCCGATCGACGTGCTGCGCGACCGTGAGGGCCGGCTGGTGGTGGTCGGCCGGCCCGACCACCCGTCCGAGCCCAGCAGGTCGGTGCCATGACCTGGAACCTGGTCGCCGACGTCCAGCAGATGCTCAGCTACCACTTCATGCTCAACGCCCTGCGCGCCGGCACGATCGTCGCCGTCGTCGCCGGTGCGATCGGCTACGTCATGGTGTTGCGCGGGCAGAGCTTCGCCGGGCACACGCTGGCCACGATCGGTTTCCCGGGCGCCGCGGGTGCCACGTGGCTGGGGATCGGGGTGGCGGTCGGCTACTTCGGGTTCTGCATCGCCGGAGCGCTGGTCATCGCCCTGCTCCCGGGGGCCCGGCGGCCGGGCTCCGGGCTGGGCGGCTCCGGCGAGGAGTCCGCCGGCATCGGCACGGTGCAGGCCCTCGCGCTGGCGTCCGGGTTCCTGTTCGTCAGCCTCTACAAGGGTTTCCTGTCCGGGCTGAACAACCTGCTGTTCGGCACCATCACCGGCGTCTCCGACGCGCAGGTGCTCATCCTGCTCGTCGCGGGCGTCGGGTGCCTGGTCGTGCTCGTCGCGCTCGGCCGCCCCCTCCTGTTCGCCACGATCGACCCCGATGTCGCGCGTGCCCGCGGGATCCCCGTGCGCCTGCTGGACGTCGCGTTCCTGGTGCTGCTCGGCATCGTCACGGCCGGCTGCAGCCAGGTCACCGGCAGCCTGCTCGTCTTCGCGCTGCTGGTGGCCCCGGCCGCGGCGGCGGCCCGGCTGTCCGCCAGGCCGGCTGCCGCGGTCGTCCTCTCGGTCGGGCTCGCCCTCCTGGTGACCTGGGCCGGGGAGACGATCGCGTTCTTCTCGCCGTACCCGATCGGTTTCTGGGTGACCACACTGGCGTTCGCGGTGTACCTGCTGGCCATCGCCCACCGTGCCCGGCTCGAGCGCCCGGGCCGGCAGACGTCGTGATCGCCATGCTGTCGCATCCGTTCATCCAGACCGCCCTGATCGCCGGCACCTCCATCGCCCTTCTCGCCGGTTGCGCCGGCTACTTCGTCGTCATGCGTGGCCAGGTGTTCGCGGGCGACGCGCTCTCCCACGTCGCCTACACCGGCGCGCTCGCGGCGCTCGCCGTCGGCCTCGACCTGCGCTTCGGTCTGTTCGTGGCCGCGGTCGGGTTCGGGATCGTCCTCGGGCTGCTGGGGGGCCGGGTCAACGCCGACGACGTGATCATCGGGACGACGCTGGCGTGGGTCCTCGGCGTCGGGGTGTTCTTCCTCGCCCTGTTCACCACGAACGCCGCCAACAGCAACAGCAACGCCAACGTCACCGTCCTGTTCGGATCGATCTTCGGGATCAGCTTCGCGGCCGCGGCCACGGCAGCGGGCATCGCCGCCGGGCTGGTCGTCGTGCTCCTCGTGATCGCCCGACCGCTGCTGTTCGCCAGCATCGACCCCGCCGTTGCCGCCGCGAGCGGGGTGCCCGTGCGCCTGGTCGGGGCGCTCTTCCTGGCGGTCGTCGGCGCTGCCGCGGCGGAGACGAGCCAGATCGTGGGCGCGCTCCTCGTGTTCGGGTTGCTCGCCGCGCCCGCGGCCGCCGCGGGGCGGCTCACCGACCGGCCGTGGCACGGCCTCGCGCTGTCGGCGGCGCTTGCCCTGGCCGCGACGTGGGCCGGGATCGTGCTGGCCTACGCCGCGCCCACCTTCCCGCCCAGCTTCACGATCATGGCCTCCGCTGCCGCCGAGTACGTCATCGCCGTGGTGATCGCCCGTCGGCGGGCCACCGGGCGGGCGCGCCCCGATGCCGTCCCCCGCCGTACGAGCGGCCCGGTGTCGACGGCCCAGGCCCTCCACGCCCGGCTCACCGCCGAGGGGCACCGGATGGGGCTGGCCACGGTCTACCGGGCCCTGCGGGTCTATGCGGACATCGGCGACATCGACAGGACCCGTGCCGAGGACGGGACCGTGCTCTTCCGCTACCGCCCCGACCCCGGTCACCACCACTACCTGCGCTGCCGGAGCTGCGGTTACAGCGTCCCGATCCACTCCGAGCCGTTCGAGGCATGGACCGCGACGATCGGGTCCCGGCACGACTTCACCGACCTCACCCACACCGTCGAGGTCCTCGGCACCTGCTCGTCCTGCTGGATGCACCGCGGCGAGGGCTAGCTCACAGCAGTTACGACTTGCATCGAAGCTGCCGCTCTGGCTCACTGAGGTACGAACACCATCGAACCTACGAGCTGCTTCGAAGGATCACCGAATGAGTCGCTACGTTCTCACCGGCACGACAGGCCGCCTCGGGTCTCGCACCCTTCGCAGCATTCTCGAGAAGAAGCTGATCTCGCCCGCTGATCTGGTCATCTCGTCGTCGAACCCGGCCCACGTCCCACCCATCGCGCAACAGCACGGAGTCGAGATCCGGAGCGGCAACTACACCGACCCGGAATCTCTGAGGTCCGCATTCGCCGGTGCCGATGTGCTCTTCCTGATGTCCCACCCCGACCCGGGCGTCCAGCGCGTCGAGTTCCACAGGAATGCGATCGAGACAGCTCGAGATGTCGGTATCAGCACCGTGGTCTACTCGAGCATGATGTTCGGCGGCGAGACGGGCCTGACGAGCGTCATCGGCATTCAGCAGGGCCACATCCGCACCGCGCGCTACCTGGCTCAGAGCGGCATGGACCATGTGATCGTCCGGCAAGGCATCTATGCGCAAGCCTGGGGGTACTACGCCGGCTTCCAGTCGGGAGTTTTCCGACGGGCAGACACGCAACCTCTCGAATGGGTCATCCCTCACGACGCCGCCATCGCGTGGGCAGCCCTCGACGAACTCGGCGAGGGGAACGCGGCCATCCTCGCCGACTACCGGAGCCATCTGGGACAGACCCTGCGACTGACCGGACCCAGGGCCACCACGATCAGCGAGATCGCACGATTGGTGGAGAGCAGGACCGGCCGCGCCGTGAATCTGCGACTGGTGGGGAAACAGGAGGCGGTGAGGTACCACAAGGAGCGCCAGAGCGTTCCACCGTGGAGTTTCCCGTACCTCGAGGAGAACTGGAGCGCCATGTACGACGGGCTCCAGGACGGGGAGGGCGAGGTGGTCGACCCGCTGCTCGGGCACCTGCTGGGCCGCCCCGCCACGGGCATCGAGGAGATGGCCGATGAGCTGTTCGTACTGCAGTAGGCCGACGGGACACGTCCCGCGCTCAGTGGGTACGGACAGGTGAGCCGGAAGGCCCTGGGCAACGGGATGCCACTCGGTACGATCAAGGATCATTTCGCACGGATGTGGAGACATCGCGGTGACCGAAGCCAAGGACCAGCCGGCCACGGAACAGCTCGAGCTGGGGTCACTTTTCAACGCTCTTGCGGACCCGCATCGGCGATCCATCGTCGAGCAGCTCCTCGGCGAGCCGGTCGGTGCCCGGCGCAAGTGCTCGAGCTTCGGCGTCGGCGTTCCCAGATCAACGATGACCCATCATTTCAAGGTTCTCCGCGAGTCAGGTCTGATCACGCAGTTCGACTACGGAAATCGCGCCGAAGTAATGCTGCGTCGAGCAGACCTCGACATCCGTTTTCCCGGACTACTCGACCTTGTCGCAGCTGATAGCCGGCACCCCTCAGCCACCCCGAAAGGGGACGAAGCTCACAATTAGCTGAACTGTGCAGGGTCCGCTACCCGCGGCATTCGATCGCTTCCCGACGGGTCACCAAGCACCAGGTTCTCGCTCGAACAGCGGATCTGGAGTGTCCGGCGCCATTGACGGCTGATCCACCGCACACCACCACGGCCACGCCGGCCCGCCACCGCTGCTACGGCATTGACCCGCCACGTGCCGGACTCGACGGCCGGCATCAGCCGGGCTGGTCCCCTCGTCAGGAGATCAGACGGCCGCTCGACAGCCGCACTGCACCGATGAACCGCCGAACCGAAAGGACTCACCATGTCCCACCACCTCGACACCCCGCTCGCAGCGCAGACCGGGCAGCTGTTCCTCGATGACCTGTGCGTCTTCCCCGGAGAGGAGAGCACGGTGTTCGTGATGGACGTGAACTCCACCGTCAACGGTCTGCACTCCGAGCCGAGCTTCCACTCCGAGGCCCGCTACGAGTTCAAGGTGCACCTCGACGGCGCGGACGTGGAGGAGCTGACCTACCGCGTGTCGTTCGCCGATCCGGACGCCGACGGGCGACAGGCACTGCAGCTGCATGCGCTCACGGGCAGCGACGCCCACGAGGACTCCGCCACCGGCGAGCTGCTGCTCGAGGGCAGGACGGGGTCGACGGCCGACGGGACGGGTGTGCGGCTGTGGGCCGGACGGATCAAGGACTGGTTCTACATCGACCTGTCCCTGCTGGAGAAGGTCAACTCCGCCGTCGCCGACGGCACCGCGCCGGACCTGTCCGGGTGGCGCCCGGACGACGCGAAGAACAGCTTCGCCGACACCACCGTCGACTCGATCGTGCTCGAGGTCTCCCACCAGCAGCACCCGCAGCTGCGGCCAGGGTCACGGATCGGGGTGTGGGCGGCCACCAAGCTGGCCACTGACGCCGGCGGCTGGCGGCAGATCAACCGGGCCGGTCACCCGATGATGTGGCCGATCTTCTGGCCCGACGACGTGCAGTTCACCAACCCGTCCAACACCCGGCACCCGTCCCAGGACGTCGAGACCGACCGCAAGCACATCGCCGACCACATCACCGCGACCGTGGCCGCGACGGGCAGCTCCGCCGACCCGGCCGGTTACGGCCGGACCCTGGTGGCAGAGCTGTTCCCCGACGTGCTGTCCTACACCGTCGGCACGCCGGCGACCTACGGCTTCGCCGGCCGCAACGGCCGCACACTGGCCGACAATGCGCCCGAGGTGATGCTCTCCCTCGTCACCGGGAAGGCCGTGCCCTCCGGGCTGACACCCGCGGTCAACGAGCAGCTGCGCTCTGCTGAGTTCCCTTACGTCGTCCCGGCCTGACCGCCTGCTCAGCGAGCGCCGAGGGTGAGCAAGTCGGCCAGTCCGAAGCTCGGCCCGGTGGCGGGCAGGGTCGGTTCCCAGTCCGGTTGCACGCTCAGGTAGCCGGCCGGGTCGGCGCGCAACAACCCGATCAGCACCTCCGCCACGATCCGGCCACCGGCCGGGCCGAGCTGGTCACCGCCGCCACGGTGCTCGGCCTCCTTGAGGATGTAGAACCACAACGGGGTGCCGTGCGGCCAGCTCTCCCCCACCTCTTCGCCGGTCAGGGGCGCCACGCCCATGAGCCGCGCGACCGCCTCACCGCTGGGCAGCGCCGTGGTCTCGCCACGCAGCAGGTCCCGCACGGCCAGCGAACGGTAGGCGGCGGTGTCGACCACACCGGTGACCTGCTCGGGCAACCCGATGAGACTCGCCGCGAGCCGGCCGTCGAGGCGCTTGGCCCGCTGCGCGGCCGGGCGCCCGGGCAGATCGAAGACCTGCCCGAGATCCAGACGCCGGTCGGCAGGCAGCGGGCCGAACCCGACCAGATCGGGGAACAGCGGCACCGCCGAACCCCCCTCGACCAGCCGATAGGAGTGCCGGATCTGGCCATGGCCGTAGCGATAGGCCGCGTCGGCGAACTCCAACGGGATGAACGCCTGCAGGGGCGGCGGCGCGAACCACCGGCCGCCCTCGGCGAGCACCTGCTCGACGAGGCTCGCCCCGACGAGTCGGGGCAGGAAGTCGTGGACCACGATCCACTGGTAGTGCCAGGTGAGGGTGGTCCGCGCCCGGTCGAAGACCTCCGCCTCGGGCACCCCAGCCCCGCGCAGCAGGTCGACGATGCGGTTGTGCGCGTGCAGCAGGGCGACGTGCAGGGACAGCGAGAACAGGTGCACGTCGTTGCGGGGCTCGCCGATCAGGGCCACGCCCTGCTGGTTGCGCGGCACGTCACCGCCGTCCGTACCGAGCAGGAACCTCGCCGGGTCACCGAGGTCGAACAGGTACGGCGAGCCGATCGGGCCGTCGGAGTAGAGCATCTCCAGGTTCAGCACCGGGGCGCGGGCGTTGCGCAGCGCATCGGGGGCGACATCCCCGGCGATGGGTGAGCGGTCGGCGGTGATGTCGTGCGCGATCAGCTGGCCGAAGAACGGCCACCCTGCCGCCTCCGTGGCATCGTCGCCGCCGTCGCTCAGCGGGTCCAGGACCGCGGCGGCGTCGCAGATCCCGCCGTCGGTGCCCGCGCGCATCAGGAGCTGCGGGTCGGTACCCAACGGGTCCAGGCCCGGGAACATCCGTCCGTAGCGGGCCGCCCCGGTGGGCCGGTCCACCGCGCGTGCCGGGCTGAGGCAATGGTCCCGCGCGGCCACGTGGCTGCCGTGTGGCGCAGCGCCGCTGACCTGCCCATCCCCCGCTCCCACGCGTCCTCGATGGTGCTGCCGCTGGTCGAACACGTCTCGGTGGTCCCTTCAGTCGAAGCAGGCAGGGACGCCGCCCGCTACCTGAAGGACAGGGCAGGGACCGGATCCGTGACATCGGGTGACCCGGCCCCCACAGGACCTCAGTCGATCCCGGGACGCAGGCCCGGGTCCGATGCCGTCTCGATCACGTCGCTCAGCACGTCGCGGGAGCGGACCAGATCGCCGACCATCCGGTCGATACGGTTCCGCTCCGTCGTCAAGATCTCGACGAGCAACGGGGTGGCGGTCTCGGCCGGACCGCCATCGGCGTCCCGCACGCAGGGCAGCACCCGACCGCCTGGAGCAGGTGCCGGCGGTGAGCCGGACCCGACAGTGATCGAGGCTAGAACGAGACGTGGTCCGTGCTGTCCGCCCGGAGCACGGACATCTGCCCGAACTGGTGCTTGTAGTCTGTCCGGATCTTCTCGATGTTCCGATCGGCTTGTTCGTTGCTCTCCGGGTACAACAGGATCAGAAGATACGATGCCTGCTTTCCGCCCATCCACTGCCCGTGCACGGGCAGCCAGGTCAGGCCCTCCGGAAAAGCAGGCGTGACGTCCGCGTCGAGAAACCGCTCGAACTCCGCGGATGTGATCGCACTGCCGTCCGCTCTGGTGCCACCGAAGAACAGGTCGGTGCGGGTGTCGGCCTCCCATGAGCGGGAGCCAGGCGTGGGCGTTGCGGCGAGGGCGGTACCGCTCGTCCCCAGCATCATCACAGCGGCAACCATCATGACCGCAGTGCGTCGAATCGTGATGCGCTGCTTCATCGCGGGTGGCCGAGCAGGTGGTGGGCGACGGTCGAGCCCACGAGGTAGGCGTTCCGGACAGCCGGATCCGCGCCCGGGAACTGCGACAACAGGTCCCGGATGTCCTGCCCGGGGTAGGGCTGGTCGAAATCGCTCGCGGTGCGCAGGTCCAGGTATCGATCGAGATAGCCGTGACGTGCGAGAACCGTTGCCGTACCGCTGTCCTCCATCTGCGACGTACAGTACTTCCCCTTGTTGTCCGTCCACACGCCGACGACGTACTGGGCGGTCTTCGACAACTCGGCGCCAGCCCAGTAGTCGTCGCCGGTCACGGTGTCGCACACGGTCGTGAACGGCTTCCGGGCGGCCTGTCCCGGGTAGTGGCCCCGGTCCTGCACCGCCTCCGGGCTGTCGGACAGCGCGAGCCCCTTCGTCAGGTCGAAGGCCTCGTCCACGAGCTTGTCGTTCAGGTGGAAGACGTTCGTGTGCTGGTCGGCGTAGGGCAGGTAACCGTGGGGGACGCCGGGCGCGCTTCCGGGTTCCAGATGATGGCCGAGATCCCAGTCCACCACCCAGCGCGCCCACGCCGCGAAGCCGAGCGTTCCGGTACTGGGCGATGTGCCGGCGATGCCCGCCGTCAGGAAGTAGGCACTGTGGAAGTCCAGACCCGGGTCGTCGAGCAAGGACGTCATGCTCGCCACCGCGTTGGACTTTCCTTCCCCGATCGTGGCCACGCACAGCCCATCTGCACTGCAGTGCAATGGCTGCGAAACGTAGGGCACCTGCATCGTGACGGGCAGCGACTCGTGCTGGAGCCACGGAGCGGTCTCGGCGTCGAACATGGTGATCACCAGGACACGCACCACGAGGCGCTCCGGGGCCGCGGCGCCACTGGCCGCGGTCAGCGTCAGTCCGAGCGCCACCACGAGTGCCACAAGAGTCGCGGCGTTGCGTGGATGCCGCATTCCGGCCCCCGTGCGTACAGCTGTTTCAGCCACCCCGACCCTTTCGCATCCGCCTGCTCATCGCCCCTGGCGTGCAGTGCCGGCCCGGTAGGCGGTGAGAGTCGTACCGAGCACGGCGCGGAACGCCCGATAGAGCTGGGTCTCGCCGGCGAACCCCGAGGCGGCGGCGAGGTCGGCTACGGACAGCGACGGCCGGGTCCGCACCAGCCGGGCGGCGTGGTCCACGCGGATCCGCCGCAGCTCGTCGGCGAGCGAGAGCGGGGAGTCGGCGAACAGGCGGAACAGCGAGCGGCGCGACATGTGGCAGGCGCGGGCAACGACATCCGCGTCGAGCCGCGGGTCGACGAAGTTCGTCCGCAGGTGGTCCCGCACCCGCGCCCGGACCAGCTCCCGGGCGTCCGGCTCGGACGGGCCGGTTCCGGCCGCGGTCCCGAGCGCCGCGCCGACCAGCCCCAGTGCGTGGTCGCCGAGGACGGCCGCACCGGCGGCGTCCTGTCGCGAGACCGCAGCCAGGGACGACAGGAACCCGGCGATCACCGACACCGCGCCCTCCGGGTCCAGTCGCACGGCCGTCGCCTGCCGGGTGGCCCGGTCGCTCAGTCCGCTGCGCGCCTGGAGCAACGTCCTGGGCATCTGGACGACCACCTGCTCGAACTCATCGTCGAAGGTGAAGTCGAAGGGGCGCGTGCTGTCGCAGAAGACCAGCGACCCCGGGACGAGCTCGACCTCCCGGCCGTCCTGCTGCACCCTGCTCCGCCCGGCCACCTGGACGGTGGCCATCAGGTAGGCCTCGTCCGCGTCGTCGATCAGCCCGGACGTGCGCCGGATCCGGTGGGCGTCGGCCCGCACCGTCGAGAGCTGCAGGTCGCGGCCACCGGTGTGATCGATACTGGCGCGGAACGGGTGGTCGCGCAGCGGTGTGGCCGAGAGCGGGACGAAGGTGGCGCTGATGACGTCCCGGTACGCGGCGAACGCGCCCGATGGGCGGATCCCGCGGGTGGACCACCCCCCGGGAGCCCCTCCGGACGTGGGGTCGCCCTCCGGCGCGGTCACCCGTCCATCATGCGCCGCCCCTGCGGTCCGGTCCGCGTGGCGTTGCGCACGAGCCGCGGCACCGGCGGTCCCCTCAGCCGCCGGACGCATCTGCGGACCCGTCACACGAGGGGCGTGATCCCCTCTCCCAGGCCGAGCAGGGCACGGCCGTAGACCTGCGCGCCGATCGCCGGGTTGGCCACGGCGTGCCTGCTGGCCACCTCGCTGTCGCGCCAGATGCGCTGCAGCGGGCTGGACTCGGCGAACCCGCCCGAGCCGTACACGGAGACCAGCTCCCGGATCGCCTCGCGCGCGTTCACGATCGCCTGGGCGACGTCCATCCGGCAGCGGGCACGGGTGCGGTGGTCCGGCACCGAGCCGAGCCGCCCGGCCTCGTCGATCTCGGCGACCGCCCGGAACACGAGCAGCTCAGCGGTGTCGATCAAGGTTGCCGCCGTCGCCACCGCGAGCTGGACGGCCGGTGAGTCGGCCTGGGTCGCGTAGTCGGTGTAGGCGATTCCGCGGCGACCGGCCTGCTCCACCACGAACTCCAGCGCCGACTGCGCGAGCCCGAGCTGCGGACCTGCCAGGTCGGTCATCGCGGCGGCCGCGAACGGGACGCGGTAGAGCTCCTCGTCGGGGTACGGGCTGTCGTTCCCGCCCGCCTGCAGGGTGCGCAGCGAGACGAACCGGTGCCGCGGCACCACGACCTCGTCCGCGGCCACCGTGTTGGAGCCGGTGCCCCGCATCCCGGCGACGAACCAGGTCTCCTCGACGGTCACGTCGGCGGCAGGCACGAGCACCAGCCCCTGGTCGACGACCGTGCCACCGGCGTCCACGACCGGGACACCGAGGAAGAGCCACTGGGCGTGCAGGCAGCCGGTGCAGTACGACCACCGGCCGGAGACGGTGAAGCCGCCGGGCCCCGCCGTCGCGCTGCCGGTCGGGGCGAGCACCCCGGCGATCCGGGCGCCGGGGTGCTCGCCCCACACGTCGTTCTGCACCTGCTCGTTCCACATGCCGACGAACCACGACCCACCCGTGAGCAGGCTCGTCGTCCATCCCGTCGACCCGCAGCCCCGGGCCAGCTCCCGGATCACCTCGATCTTCGTGCGGAAGTCGGCCTGGAACCCGCCGAACCGCTTCGGCTGGGTGAGCCGGAACAACCCGGCGGCCTCGATCGCTGCGATGTTCTCCTCGACCACGCGCCGCCCGTCCTCGGTCCGTTGCGCGTTGCGCTGCAACAGCGGAACCAGCTCCGCGGCCCGCCCGACCAGGTCCGCACGCTGCTTGCGGTCCGCCTCACCGACACTCGGCCGGTCGAGCACCACTGCCATTGCTCCTCGATTCCTGGGCATCCGGGTCCCTCGAGGCTGCCGCGCCCGCACCCGCGCCCACCACACAAGGAGTGCCGCCCGGCTGACGATGAGTGCCAGAGCTATCGGCTCAGCGGATCGCGTTCCAGACGGCCCGGGTGCTGCCGCGGGGATCGCGGACGGTCTCGACCGTCGTGCCGAAGCTCCGGACGTTGCGCTCCTGCCCGTAGGGCTCCCAGCCCGGATCCCCGGTGGTGGCGAACGCGACCCACGCCCGGTGCATCGCGTCGGCGAGCTCCTGCGGCGGTTCGTGGCCCGTGAGACCGGTGGTGCAGTGCAACGTGTCGAACACGAACCCCAGCTCGAGCGCGTGGCAGGCCCCGAGCGCACCGTCGAGCACCGGCGACGCCCAGTCGAACTCGTACACGTGCGCGCCCGGGTGCGCCTCGGCCATCCGGATCGTGGGGATGCGGAACAACCAGTCCGTCACGACGTCGGTGAGCAGCACGCCGGGGGACGCCTCCGGCCACAGCGCCCGGTACTCGTCGAGCGCGTCCTCCGGCAACCCGTACTCAGCGGCGAGGGCCTGCAGCGCCGCCTCGGTGACGCGGTCCATGGCGCCGAACGGCACGAGGAACAGCCGGTACTCGTCCCTCGTGGACCCCACGAGCAGGTCGATCCCGGCGGCGGATCCCGCGGCGATGCGGCGGATCGGCAGGTCGGGCAGCACGTGGCCGTCCACCACCGGCTCGTAGACCAGCGCGTTGACCGCGGCGCCACCCCACCCGGCAGCGGCGGGGACCGCCTGGATCCGCGCGGCGAGTGCCTGCTGCGCCTCCACCAGACGCTGCGGTGACACCCGGTGCACGTCCTCGAGAGGCACGCCGGCCTCGTCGGCCACGTGGTCCGCGAAGCGGGCGGCCGTGGCCGCCGACAGGACGAGGTGGCCACCGCCGCTCTGCACGACGGCCCGCCGGAACAGCCCCTCGGCGGCGGGCATCGCCAGCAGCGCCGCGATGCTCATGCCGCCTGCCGACTCGCCGAACACGGTGACGTTGCCGGGGTCGCCCCCGAACGCGGCGATGTTCTCCTGCACCCAGCGCAGCGCCGCCACCTGGTCGAGCAGGCCGAGGTTCGGTGTGCCGCCCGGAAGCAGCAGGAAGCCCTCGGCGCCGAGCCGGTAGTTCATGCCCACCAGCACCACGCCGTCGCGCGCGAACGCGGTGCCGTCGAAGGTCGGCAGCGAGTTGGACCCGTTGGTGTAGCCGCCGCCGTGGATCCAGACCATCACCGGGGCGCTGCCGGCGTCCTCGGGAGCCCAGATGTTGACGTTCAGGTACTCCTCGCCCGGGATGACCACGGCCGGGGAGAGCAGCCGCTCCAGCGGCTCCGGGTCGCGGGCAGCGGGTGCCGTGGGTCCGTGCTCCAGCGCGTCGCGGACCCCGTCCCAGGTGGGTGGACGGGCCGGCGGAGCGAACCGGTTCGGCCCCACCGGAGCCGCCGCATACGGAATCCCCAGAAATCGGGACACGCCGTTCAGCACTCGCCCACGAACCTGCCCCGATGTTGTCGGCACTACGTGACCCATCATTGCAGTCTCACCGTTGGACCGGGTTTTCTCAACGCCACGAAATACTCGGTTCCCGATATACCGGCCCATCGGTACCCGTCGCCGACGAGGCGTTCGAGCAGCTCAGAGGCAGCCCGACAGCGCCACCAGAGGCGACAGATGTCCGGTCGGGCGCCGATGTCCCGATCCGGAGGAATGACTTCCGATGCGGCGGAGATATCGGCCAAATGATGTTGTTGCCGTTCGACGGACGCCTCGGTCGGCAATAGTATCGAGCCATGCTGCTTTCTCGCC
This sequence comes from Pseudonocardia xinjiangensis, assembly GCF_012911925.1. Lineage (GTDB taxonomy): Bacteria > Actinomycetota > Actinomycetes > Mycobacteriales > Pseudonocardiaceae > Pseudonocardia > Pseudonocardia xinjiangensis. The sequence goes on from NZ_JAAXKY010000053.1 coordinate 30,828, forward strand.
GTACTCGTGGCGCGCCCGGCCGAGCCGGCCCGGGCCTGCGTACCCGGGTGGGCGGTTCGGCCGAGCTGCGTGGTGTGTCGAAGAGCTATCCCGGGGTCGAGGCACTCGTCGAATTCGACCTGACGGTCGCGCAGGGTGAGTTCGTCGCGATCGTCGGACCGAGCGGAAGCGGCAAGACGACGGCGATGCGCGTGCTGGGCGGGTTCGAGCAGCCGGACTCGGGAAGCGTCTGGATCGCCGGCCGGGACGTCACGTCGTTGCCCGCGCAACGGCGCGAGGTGAACACGGTGTTCCAGAACTACGCGCTGTTTCCGCATCTCTCCGTCGCCGAGAACATCGGGTACGGCCCGAAGCTGCGCGGGGTGCGAGCCAAGAACAGGGCCGCGCTGGTCGACGACCTCCTGCGGCTCGTGCAGCTCGAGGGTGTGCAGCAGCGGCGGCCCGCGCAGCTGTCGGGGGGCCAGCAGCAACGCGTCGCCATCGCACGGGCGCTGGCGAACGAGCCGGCCGTGCTCCTCCTCGACGAGCCGCTGGGTGCTCTGGACCGCCGGCTGCGCGGGGACCTGCAGATCGAGCTGCGCCGGATCCACCGCGAGCTGGGCACGAGCTTCGTGTACGTGACCCATGACCAGGACGAGGCATTCGGGCTCGCCGACCGCGTCGTGGTCGTGCACGAGGGCCGGGTGGAGCAGCAGGGCACGCCCGCCGAGATCTACGACGCGCCGGCCACGCTCTGGGCGGCGCGCTTCATCGGGGAGCACAACTTCGTGACCGGCCGCGTCGACACGTCCCGTGGTCCGCGGTGGAGCATCGCCACGGACGTGGGGCTCCTGCATGCCGAGACGGCGCACGGAGCTCCCGCAGTCGGCGAGCCCGTCGTGGTCGCGGTGCGCCAGGAGCGGATGGCGATCGAACCGCGCCCGCCGTCCGTGGTGGACAACGCCGTGCCCGTGCGGGTCACCGAAGTCGTCGATGTGGGCCCCGAGCTGCGGATCTCCGCGTCGACGCCCGGCGGTACGACCTTTGTCAGCAGCTGCCCGCGATGGGGCGGCCCCACGGTTCCCGACGTCGGCGCCGACGTCGTGGCGCACTGGCCCGCCGCGTCGGCCCACGTCTATCCCTTGTCCACGCTCTGACGAACGGTAGCCCTCCATGACCCTGCACGACCTGCGGCTGAGCCGCCGGAACCTCCTCGGCGCCGCCGGCGCCCTGTCGGCCACCGCGTTCCTCGCCGCCTGCGGTGGCGCGGGCGGCGGCTCGGCGGCGGCGGCGTCCCAGCTCGACATCTACAGCTGGGCCGACTACTTCGCCCAGGACAACCTCACCGCCTTCACCACGGCGAGCGGCATCACGCCGAAGATCACCACCTACGACTCCAACGACACGCTCTCGGCCAAGCTCAACAGCGCGGCGGGAACCGGGTTCGACCTCGTCGTCCCGACATCGGGATGGATCACCGAGTACGCCTCGCGCGACCTGGTCCAGAAGATCGACCACAGCAGGCTCAACCTGTCCACACTCGACCCGTCCCTGCTCGACCGCGCCTACGACCCGCACAACCAGTACTCGGTCCCGAAGGACTGGGGGCTGCAGGGCGTCATCTACGACCCCCGGGCCGTGGGCGGGGACATCACCACGTGGCAGAACTTCCTGGACGCGGGCGAACGGCCCGGCGTCCAGGGCAAGATCCGGCTGTCCGGGTCGGGGTGGGAGAACGTCGGCGTCGCGCTCTGGGCCGACGGCAAGGACTGGAACACCACCGACCAGTCGGTGATCCGCGCGGGCGGTGACCGGATGAAGGACTGGGTCACCAGGACGAAACCGCAGTTCACCAGCTCCAACGTGGACCCGATCGTCAACGGCTCGATCGTGCTGGCCATCCACGACCAGGCCGGGGCGCGACGCGCCATCGAGCAGAACCCCGCGCTGCGCTGGTCGGTGCCCGGCCCCACCAGCCAGCTGTGGGTGGACAGCTACGCGATACCGAAGGACGCCCCGCACCTCGACGCGGTCTACTCGTTCCTGAACTACGAGCTGACCGAGAAGGCACAGATCACCGACACCCGGTTCCTCGGCTACCCCACCGCGCTCGCGGGCCTGCGCGGCAAGCTGCCGCCGGGCATCGACAACGTCGATCTCATCTTCGGTGGCGCCGGGGTGGACCTGTCGAAGCTCACCACCTTCGTGGTGAACCCGGACACCATCCCGGTCTACCAGGAGATCCAGACCGAGCTCCATGCACTGTCCTGACCAGGCTCGCCGCGCAACGCCGCGGAGTGGCGCAGCCGCGCTCGTGCCCCACCTCCTGGCCGCCGCGCCCGGGCTGTGGCTCACGGCCGTCTTCGTCGCACCGCTGCTGCTGACCGTCGCGCTGTCCTTCGCCCACCCCGGCTTCGGCGACGTGACCTTCGGGTTCACCCTCGACAACTACCGCACCGCGCTGGGCGGGCTGTACGCGCAGACCTTCGTGCAGACCGTCGTGCTCGCTGTCGGCTGCGGCGCGCTCAGCGTGCTGCTCGCCATGCCGATCGCCTACTTCATCGCGCGGCACGCCGGCCGGTTCGCCGGTGCGCTGCTGGCCGCGATCCTGCTGCCGTACTTCTCCAGCTTCCTCATCAGGGTGCTGTCCTGGCAGGTCATCCTGGCAAGCGGCGGGCCCGTCGACAGCGTTCTCCACGCGCTCGGGCTGCTGCACGCGCCGCTGGACCTGATCGGCACCCGGGCCGCGGTGGTCATCGGGATCGTCTACGGCTATCTCCCGATCGCCGTCCTCCCGCAGTACGTGGTCTTCTCCCGCATCCCCCGGTCGACGACGGACGCGGCGGCCGACCTCGGAGCGGGGGCATGGCGCCGGTTCACCTCGGTGGTGCTGCCCCTCGCGCGACCGGGGGTGGCCACCGCCGCGCTCCTCACGGCCGTACCGATGCTCGGCGAGCTCGTGGTGCCGCAGTTGCTCGGCGGCGGCCGCGGTCTCCTGCTCGGACAGCTCCTGCAGACGCAGTACGTCCAGTCCCAGAACTACGCGCTGGGTTCCGCGATCGCGGTGCTCATCCTGGTCGCGGTCGGCGTGCTGGTGGCCCTGCTGCTGCGTCTGACCCGGGGGTTCGACGAGGCGCCGCGATGACGAGACGACGATGACGATGACGATGACGAGCCTGCGATGACGCGATTGCGGTCCACCCGCGCGGCGCTGGGCGTGGTCTGCGCTCTGGGGCTCGCCGTGCTGTACCTGCCGCTGCTCCTCTCCGTCCTCTACTCGTTCAACCAGGGCATCGACGGCAGGCAGACCGCCCGTCTCACCGGCTGGTCACTGAGGGCCTACGCCGACGCATGGCAGGACGACTCACTCCGCTCGGCGGCACTCACCGGCCTGCAGGTCGCCCTCGTGGTCGCGGCCGTCTCCGGCCTGCTCGGCTCGGCATGGGGCTACGCGATGGTGCGCCACGCGTCGGCGCGGGTGCGCCGGGCGCTGGCCGGCCTCGGTTACCTGCTGGTGATCATGCCGGAGGTCGTGCTCGCCGTCTCGCTCCTGCAGTTCGCCGGCCGGCTCGGCGTCCCGCTCGGCTTCCTGACGCTCGCGGCCGCGCACACCCCGATGACGATGGTGGTCGTCGCGCTCATCGTCCGGGCGCGGGTGCTCACCCTCGATCGCCGGCTCGAGGACGCCGGGCGCGATCTGGGCGCGTCCGAGCTGCGGATCCTGGGCGACATCGTCGTTCCCGCACTCCTGCCCGCGGTGCTGACCGGCACCGTGCTGGCCTTCACCTTCTCCTTCGACGACGTGGTCATCTCGGCCTTCCTGACCACACCGTCCGTGAGCACCCTGCCGGTCTACCTCTACAGCAGCCTCAACTACGGCACCGCACCCGCGGTCTACGCGGCGACCACCGCCGTGCTCGCGCTCACGATCGTCGTGCTCGGCATCGCCGGTCTCCTCCACCGCGCCACGACCGTCACCTGACGAAGTGGACGTCGCTGAGTTCGATCGACACCATCAGCTGTTCCAGGTTCGCCCGGCCGTCCGCGCCACACCGGTAGGCCAACCGCTTCGACGGGAGCCGGAAACCGTCCACCTCGATGATGTCGTGCACGTACTGAACCGCCGCGAACCCCCCGGCCACGTCGACCCGGTAGTCGTGCCTGCGCAGCAGGTGGTCCTCCCCGACGTAGAACTCCTGCAGGGTGCTGTGGCCGGCGATCCGCGGCGGGAAGCGCGCCTGGAGCCCGCGCCACCTCTGCCCGTGCTCCTCCACCGGGTCGATCTCGCTGACCGAGAAGCCGGGCATCGCGAGGAGGAACGGCGTGGTGAGGTAGGTCCACAGCGCGTAGCCGTTGAAGTAGGCGCGGTGCAACGCATCCCACGGCGTCGTCAGCTCGTGCCCCGAGAACGACTCCCGCGGGTCGATCCGCTCCGCCACGACCTGACCGTCCAGCTTCTCGATCGCGATCCGGTCGCGGGTGAAGGCGGTCTTCTGGTCGGGAGAGCCGAAGGGCTGGACCGACGCCCACTGCTCGTGCAGCGCCACCGTCATCAGTCGCGGGGCCGGGTCCTGCACCAGACCCTTGATCCCCCACAGCTCACCGCCCGTGACGATGGACGCCTGGACACGGGAGAACCCGTTCCAGCGCTCGAGCCCGCCGTGGGCCTCCAGCACCGCACTCAGCAGGTCGTTCATCGTCGATCCCCTCGTCCGGCGTGTGACGTCAGCGTGCGAGTTCGCGGTCCCTGTGGCTACAGCCGGTCGGGTCGTACCCGTAGAGCCAGTCGACGATCTCGAAGTCGTCGTCGGCCCGCTGCGACAGGAGCGCGTTCCGCATGACGGCGCCGACCCCGTCGATGTGGAGGATCTCGCCCCATGTGTGGGCCGTGGTCTGGACCCTCGCCGTGCGCGGGTAGCGGTGGGACTCGTAGGCCGCGAAGGCGGCCTCGATGTCGCCGGGGTGCGCTGTCACGCTGTCCGCGAGCGCGACCGAGTCCTCGATCGCCTGGCCTGCGCCCTGGGCGAGGTACTGCAGCATCGGGTGCGCGGCGTCCCCGGCCAGCGTGATGTTGCCCCGGCTCCACCCCCTCATCGGCGCCCTGTCCAGCAACGGCCATCGCCGGGTGTGGTCCATGAGCGCCACACCGTGGGCGACCTCCGGGCAGGTGCGTTCGAAGACCCGGTCGAGCTGGCGTCCGATGTCGTCGGTGCCGGCGGGACAGCGCCGCGTGTCGAACGTGGCGACCTGGTTGACCAGCTCCCCGCGGCGCACCGGGTACTGCACCAGGTGCAGGCCCGGCCCGACCCAGATCACCATGCCGTCGGGCTCACGCAGCCCGCCGTGCTCGCCCAGGGCCTCGATCGGCACGGTGCCGCGGTAGGCGACATATCCGGAGTCCTCCGGCTCACCGTCCTCGATGAGCATCGTGCGGGTCCGGGAGTGGAGCCCGTCCGCGGCGATCAGTGCCTCGGTCTCGTACGCACTGCCGTCGGCGCAGGCGACCAGTGCTCCGCCCGGACGGGGCTCGACGCGCAGCACGTGCTTGGACGCCAACAGCTCGACGAGCCCGCTGTCCTCGCAGGCCACCTGTATCGCACGGTGGAGGTCGGCCCGGTGCGTCACGAAGTAGCGGTAGCCGAACCGCTCGAGGAACGGCTCGGCCGTCTCCATCGCCGTGATCGGATCGTTGGTCATGGCATCGCGCAGGACGAGACGGCGGGGGAAGAACGCATCGCGCGTGACGTCGGACAGGACGCCGAGGCGATCCAGCACGCGGGAGGAGTTCGGCGCCAGCTGCAGGCCCGCGCCGATCTCGCCGAACTGCGGTTCGCGTTCCAGCACGCGAACCCGACGACCCTCCCGGGCGAGCGCGAGCGCGGTGGCAAGGCCGCCGATCCCGCCCCCGATCACCAGGAACTCACTGCGCTCGGTACGGGTCATCCGAGATCGCCCGGGATCGATGCCAATTTCGTCCGCATACTGACGAAGCTACGTACGGTTCGGGGCCGCGGTCAAGGACGCCTGGGCGTTCCGTCCCTCTTGCCGCCAATGAGCACGTCAAACGTGCCTCAGGACACAGCTCCTTGCCAGCGGCCGAGACGCAGAGAGGTTTGTCAGTATGCGGATGAATGTGCACCTGCCCGGCGGAGCACGTCAACCCGTGACGGGCGCCTTGTCGACCTCGTAGCCGAGCAGGTCGCTGTGCTGGTCGAGCAGCGCCTGCAGGAGTGAGACCAGCTGCGTGCGCTGCGCCTCGTCGAGCCCCCCGAGCACCGTCTCGTTGACCGTCAAGGCCCGGTCGACGGCCTCGGCGTAGACGGCGCGGCCGGCCTGGGTCAGTCGCACGAGGCGGCGCCGGGCGTCGGCCGGATCCTTGATGTGGGTGATCAGCTGCCGGGCGGCCAGGCGGCGGATCACGTCGGCCGCGGTGGAGCGGTCGAGACGAGCGCGTGACCTGAGCGTGGTCTGGTTGAGCTCGCCCTCCTGGGCCAGCGCGTTGAGCACGGCGAACTGCGGGCTCGTGAGACCGGCGGGGAAGATGTCGGACCAGATCGCGACGTGCGCCTGCTGGCAGGCGCGAAGCAGGTGGCCGATCATGTTCGTGATCTCGAACTCGACGGCCTGCGTCGGGACCGCCGGGGTCGCCATCACAGCCTCACTTCTCGCGGATCGCTCGGATCGCTCTCGGATCGGCCGAGCCGATCGGATGTCGCCGATCGTACAAGCGATCCGTGCGGGAACGCCGGTCGCCGGTCCGCGTCAGCGCAGGACCGCGTCCTGCGGGTACCGGGCGTCGTCGACGGGTGGGGCGGGCATCCGCCCAGAGCCGTCGGGCACCGGAACCGCCGCGAGCAGCGCCTGGGTGTAGGGGTGCTGCGGGTCGCGCCAGATCTCCTGCGCCGGACCCGACTCGACGACCCGCCCCCGGTACATGACGACGAGCCGGTCGGCGATCAGCCGCACCACCGACAGGTCGTGGGAGATGAACAGCAGCCCGGCCCCGCTGTCCACCGCGAGGTCGCGCATCAGCGCCGCGACCACGGCCTGCGTCGACGCGTCCAGCGCCGAGATCGGCTCGTCGCCGATGAGCAGGTCCGGCCGCGCCGCCAGGGCCCGCGCGATCGCGATGCGCTGGCGCTGGCCGCCGGAGAACTCGTGGGGGTAGCGGCGGGCCGCGTCGGGGTCCAGCCCGACCCGCCGCAGCCACTCCGCGGGCTCGGAGGGCGCCGCGCCCCGGGCGACGGCTGCGCGCACCCCGTCGCCGATCTGCACGCCGATCGCCCGCCGGGGGTGCAGCGAGGCGTACGGGTCCTGGAACACCATCTGGACGCGGGTGAGCGCGGCCGGGCGGCGACGCAGCCCGAGGGGTGTGACGGGTGTGCCGTCGACGGTCACGGTGCCCGCCGCCGGCTTCACCAGTCCGCAGACGGCGCGGGCGATGGTGGACTTGCCGCACCCCGACTCCCCCACCAGGCCCACGACCTGCCCGGCCTCCACCGCGAGGTCGACACCGTCCACGGCCCGCACCGGTGGGCGCCCCCGGTAGGTCACGTGCAGCCCCGTCACGTCGAGCAGCCTGTTCACGTCGCCTCCAGCGCGCGCACGTCGTCGAGGCTCTGCACGCCGCCGGTGGCGCCGGGCAGGCTCGCCAGTAGCGACGCGGTGTAGGGGTGCGCGGGGGCGGTGAACACCTGGTGGCGCTCGCCGTCCTCCACGACCTCGCCGTGCCGCATCACCGCCACCCGGTCGGCCACCGCGCTCATGACGCCCAGGTCGTGCGTCACGAGCAGCACGGCCAGTCCCATCTCCGACGCCAGGTCGCGCAGCAGGTGCAGCACCCCGGCCTGCACGGTGACGTCGAGTGCGGTGGTGGGCTCGTCGGCGATGAGGACCGTGGGCGAGCAGGCCAGCGCGATGGCGATCGCGATCCGCTGGCGCTGCCCGCCGGAGAACTGGTGCGGGTAGCGGCGCAGCGCACCCGCAGGGTCGGGGATGCGCACCCGGGAGAGCAGCTCGACGGCGCGTTCCCGCGCGGCGGTCCGGCGGAGCCCGAGGTGGTGGCGTAGGTGGTCGGTGGTCTGCGCGCCGATGCTGAGCATCGGGTGCAGGCTCGTGGACGGGTCCTGGAACACCATGGCGATCTCGGTGCCGCGCAGGGCGTTGCGCCGGCCCGGGGACAGCCCGAGTAGCTCCTGGTCGCCGTAGGTGATGCGCCCCCCGACCTGCGACCCGGGCGGCAGCAGCCCCATCACCGCGAGCCCCGTCATCGTCTTGCCCGACCCGGACTCCCCCGCCAGCCCCTGGACCCGGCCCGCCTCCAGGCGCAGGTCCACGCCGCGCAGGATCTCGGTCCCGCCGATGGAGAGGGTGAGACCGGCGATGTCCAGCACGGTCATCGGGTCTCGGCCTTCCCGAGGACGCCCGCGGTGCGCGGGTCCACGGCGTCGCGCAGCGCGTCGCCGAGGAAGTTGAACGCCATCACGACGGTCAGGATGGCCAGGCCGGGGAACACGCCGAGCCACCACGAGTCGAAGTTCTGGACCGCGGTGGACACCATCGAGCCCCACTCCGCCGTGGGGGGCTTCGCCCCGAGCCCGAGGAACGACAGGCCCGAGAGCAGCAGCGTCGCGGTGCCGATGTCCAGGGTCGCGAGGATCAGCACCGGCCCCACCACCATCGGGACGATGTCGGTGCGCAGCGACCGCAGGGCGGAGAAGCCGAGCAGCCGGTCGGCCAGCACGTAGTCGGCGGTCCGGACGCCCACCACGAGGCCCCGCGTCACGCGGGCGTACGCGGGCCAGGACACGACCAGCGCGGCCAGCACCGCGTTGACCAGGCTCGCCCCGAGCGCCGCGGCCACCACCATGGCGAGGATGACGATGGGGAACGCCATCACCAGGTCGGTCAGCCGCATCACGGTCTCGTCGACCCAGCGCCCGAAGAACCCCGCCGCCAGCCCGAGCACGCCACCGACCACCACCGACAGCCCGACGAGCAGCAGCGCGAGCGGCACCGTCACCTGCGCGCCTGCCAGCACGCGGGTGAACACGTCGCGGCCCAGTTCGTCGGTGCCGAACCAGTGCGCGCCGCTGGGCGCCTCCAGGCGGGGGAAGTCCTGGGCCAGCGGGCCGTAGGGCCACAGGACGGGTCCGAGGACGGCGACGAGGATCCACAGCGCCGCCACCGCGGCGCCGGTGACGCCCAGCGGGGTGCGCCAGGCCTGCGGGATCCGCTTGCGGAACCGCGCCCGCAGGCCGCTCGACCGCAGCGGATCCGCACTGACCACGGTGCTCATGTGACACGCACCCGGGGGTCGATGGCGCCGTAGAGCAGGTCGACGACCAGGTTGATCACGACGTAGATCACGCCGACGACCAGCCCCACGCCCATCACGCCCGGCAGGTCGAGGTGCGACGCCGCCTGGTAGGCGTAGGAGCCCATGCCCGGCCAGGAGAAGATCTGTTCCACCAGCACCGTGCCCGACAGGAGGGCGCCGAACGCCAGGCCGACCACCGTCAGGATCGGCACCAGCGCGGCGCGCAGCACGTAGCGCACGAGCACGGTGCGGCCCGGCAGGCCCTTCGCCCGCGCCGAGCGCACGTAGTCCTGGTCGAGCACCTCCAGCACGGCGGAGCGGGTGAAGCGGGTGAGCAGCCCGACCGTGTAGAGCGTCAGCACCAGCGTGGGCAGCATCAGGTGCGCCACGGCGTCGCCGAAGGTGACCCACTGCCCGGCGAGCAGGGAGTCCACCGTGTACAGGCCGGTCACGTCCGGTGGCGCGGTGGTGGCCGGGGAGAGCCGGCCCGACCCGGGGGCGATGTCGAGCTGGTAGGAGAAGACGTAGAACGCCACCATGGCCAGCCAGAACGTCGGCACGGAGATGCCCACCAGCGACACCAGCCGCAGTGCGCTGTCGGTGAGATGCCCGCGCCGCACCGCGGCCACCACCCCGAGGCCGACGCCGACCAGGATCGACAGCACGATGGCGCCGATCGCGATCTCCAGCGTGGCAGGCACCGCGGCCGACAGGTCCGCAACGACCGACCGGTGGGTCTGCTGCGACTCCCCGAGGTCGCCGCGCAGCAGGTTCCCCAGGTAGGTCAGGTACTGCTCCGGCAACGGCTTGTCGAGCCCGTAGTGGGCGCGGTAGGCCGCCACGATCGTCGGGTCCTCCGCCGCCTGCTGCCCCAGGTTGGCCGCGACGGTGTCGCCCGGCACGAGGTTCGTCAGCACGAACGTCACCAGCGTGACGCCGAGGACGAGCAGTGCCGACACCCCGATGCGGCGCAGCACGTACCGGGCCAGCGGGTGCCCTGGCCGGTGCGTGTCCCTGTCGGCGACCGCGCCCTCGGCCGCGCTACTCGGCTCCGATGGCACCGACATCGACCGTCCAGATCGGGTTGTACGCAGCCCCCGTCACCGACGTCGCCGTGACGATGTTGGAGGGCGGCTGCACGAGCGGGATGAACGGACCGGAGGCGTTGAGGCTCCGCTGGAACTGCTGGTAGGCGGCGTCACGCTGGGCGGTGTCGACGGTCGCCCCCGCGGTGGTGGCCACCGTGTCGATGTCCGGCGCCGCGGTGGCGGGCCAGTTCGCGCGCTTCCCGATCAGGCCGCCGGGAGCGAAGGCGAGGTAGTTGGACGGGTCCGGGAAGTCCGGTCCCCAGTACCAGAGCCCCATCTGCTCCTTGCCGTTGCGGTAGTTGTCCAGCTCGGTGGCCACGGGGGCGGGCGCCAGGTCGACGGTGATGCCGGCGGCGGCGAGCTGCGACTGCAGCTTCTCGGCGAGCGTCTGGAAGCTCAAGCCGTTGAGGGTGAGGTCACTGGGGTAGGCGAGCTTGGGCTTCTGGTCGGCCATCCCGCTGGCGGCGAGGTCGGCCTTGGCCCCCGCCACGTCCGGCTTGAGGGCGTCGGCGGCGGGCAGCGTCCCCGCGATCATCGACGGGATGATGCCCGCCGGCTGCACCGAGCCCGTCCCGGCCACGCCCAGCAGCCCGGGGTAGTCGATGGCCTTCTTCACCGCCGAGACGTACTGGGGGTTGCTGGTGGCGGCCGAGACCTCGGGGCTCTGGTTGAGCAGCAGGAAGATCGTGTACGCGGACGCGCCGCTGGCGACGGTGACCTTGCTCGTGTCGAGGCTGGTCACCTGGTCACCCGAGAGGTCGAGCGCGACCTGGGAGTCGCCCTTCTGGACGTTGAGCACCTGGGTGGCCGCCTTGACGTTGCGGATCACGACGGTGCCGTAGCCGGGCTTGTCGGGGCCGTTGTACGCCGTGTTGCGGGTCAGCACGGCCTGGCTGGCCACGTCGAGCGACTTCAGGACGTACGGGCCGGATCCCGCGGACGCGCCGTTGAGGTACCCCTCGGCGGCGTCCTTGTCGTCGGTGGTGCCGCCGTGGGCCGTCACGACCTTCGAGTTGACGATCGACAGCGCCGGGTTGGGCAGGATGAACGGCAGGGCCGGGTTCGGCTTCGCGCTGGTGAGCACCACCGTGGTGGCGTCCTTCTTGGCCACGGTGACGCCGTCGAGCAGGAACGACGGGTTGCCCTTGAGGCCGATGAGGCGCTGCAGGGAGAACACCACGTCGTCGGCGGTGACCGGGGTGCCGTCGGAGAAGACGCGCCCCTGCGCCAGCGGCAGCGTCAGCGTCGTCGCGTCCGGCGAGAGCTCGTAGCCCGTCGCCAGTTCGCCGACCGGCTTGGTCAGGTCGTTGCCCGCGAAGGTCAGCAGCGTCTCGTACATGCCCTTGGTGAGCATCTGCCCGGTTAGCTCGTACTCGCGGCCCGGGTCGATCGTCTTGAGGTCGAAGCTCGAGTCGATGACGAGCGTGTCGCCGCCCGCTCCCCCGCCGCACTGGTGGCCGTGGCCG